>JBFISC010000065.1:0-15392 GCA_041608775.1 Pseudomonadales bacterium
CGCAGAGCACCAGCAGCCGGTGAGGGTTGGCCAGAGCCTTCAGCAGCCGGGCCGCGGAATCCGCGTGCTGCGCCATGTCGTCCGGGTTCGGAAGTACCGCCTGTTCCGCCATACGTAAATTCACTTATTACTAATTAAGAAATACCTAATGTAATGTCTGGAGCATAATGCTCTGGTCCTGCGCGGGCAAGTGGCGGGGATACGGCAACGGTGGAGTGCTCGGTGTTGGGTCGGCGGCATGCCGGCGTGTAGGAGGAAACGCATGCAGCTCAAGCGCGGTCTGAAACAGATGCTGGCCGAGGCCAACGCGCAGATAGATACCCTGGCGGTCCACGATGCGCTGGCCCTGCTGGACGATCCGGGGGTGGTCTTCATCGACATACGCGAGGCCGCGGAGCGCCAGCAGGGAACCATCCCCGGCTCGGTCCACGCCCCGCGATCGTTCCTCGAGTTCCACGCCGATCCGTCCTCGGACGTGCACAACCCGGTGTTCTCGAGCGGCAACCGTCTGGTGCTGTTCTGTCGTTCCGGGGGTCGATCCGCGTTGGCGACCAAGACCCTGCTCGACATGGGTGTGCCTGGCGTTGCCCATATTGCCGGGGGTTATGCCGCCTGGGAGGCGGCGAGGGCACCTGTCGGCAGAGACTGAGCGCGCGCTGACTCTCGCGAATGGCCTCAGAGAGGCTCGCTCAGCCCAGGTTCTGAGCCGCGAACTCCCAGTTGACCAGTTTGTCGAGCCACGCGTCGACGTAGTCGGGCCGGCGGTTCTGGTAGTCGAGGTAGTAGGCGTGCTCCCAGACGTCGAGGGTCAGCAGCGGCCGCTTGCCGTGGGCCAGCGGGGTCATGGCGTCGGCGGTGCTGGTGATGGCGAGCTTGCCGTCGTCGACGATCAGCCACGCCCAGCCGCTGCCGAACTGGGCCGTGGCGGCTTCGGTGAACGCCTTGCGGAACGCCTCGTAGCCACCCAGGTCGGCGTCGATCCTGTCTCTGATGGTGCCGGTGGGATTGCCGCCGCCGTTCGGGCGCATGCTGTGCCAGTAGAACGTGTGGTTCCAGCTCTGGGCTGCCTGGTTGAACAGCTTGCTGCGACCCTCGTCGTTGACCGTCTCTCGGATCAGATCCTCCAGCGACAGGCTGGCCAGCCGCTCCTCGCTTTCGAGGATATCGTTAAGCGTGTTTACGTACTTCTGGTGATGCTTGCCGTAGTGGAACCGCAGGGTATCGCCCGAGATGACGGGGTCGAGGGCGGTTTCGGCGTAGGGAAGTTGGGGTAATTGGTGCACTGCACAATCTCCTTGTCATTCAACGCGGACAGATGGCGGTCCGGACGCTGATCGCGGCGCGGCGGCGAATTTCGAGCGCGAGGCCTTTCAGACCATCGGTTGGTTTGGGTCCGCGGGTGCGAACAGTAACAGCCGCCGTGTGAAGATTTCATGGGCGGGCACAGCTCGACCCGCGGCCAATGGCGGGCCTCAGCGGTGGCGGCGTGCCTTGCGGTAGCAACGCTCGAATAGGTGGGCTTCCGCGTCGCTGAGGAAGCCGGCCGAGTAGCGCCAGAATCGGTCCAGGTCCTCGCGTTGACGGCGCCGACTGCGGCGCGACTTCTCGAGATCGATCAGGGTGACCGGGTGGTCGGGCGGGGGTCCCACCAGCAGGTGGGTATGGTACAGGGCGCCGTGGGACCAGCCGCCCCGATGCAGAAGGCCGATCGCGGTGGCGACGTTGGCGACGATGGCAGCGCGGTCGGCGTTCTCCGCCGTGAGCGCTTCATCCAGCGGCACGCTGTCCGGGAGCGCCTCCAGAACCAGCTCCGCGCCATCGCCCCGTTCCTGGTAGGCCACCACCTTCGGTACCGGCACTCCCAGGGACCGGCACGCCTTGAGGCCGCGGAGCTCCCGGCGCAGCGTCGGCGTGCGCCGGAAGCCGCGCCAGATCGGCCGGCAGTAGTAGTCGACCTGGCGTTTCACGTAGACCCGCTCGGCATCTGCGCCCCACCGCTCCCCCGCCTCGACGAACACGGCGCTCGCGCCCTGCCCGCGGGCCTGGGGGGGTTTGATGGGCGCTGACGACGTCGGCTCAGTCATGTTCGAGCAGGTAGAGGCGCCACATGGATACCAGCGGCCAGACGTCGTAGCGGCGCATGATCCGGAAGCCGGCGTCGACGAACTCCCTTTCGACCTCTCTCCGCTTCCGGCAGCTTCGGCGGCCATAGCCGGGCCGGGCCGCTGGCGGCGGCCTGCGCAAGCGGCGGCTGCCGGCCAGATTGCCGTCTACCCAGAGAGACAGCGCGGCGTGGCGGCGCGAGACGCGCCTCAGCTCGCCGAGCAGCGCCTGGCGATCCTCGGCCAGTGCCAGGTGGTGGTAAAAGCGCAAGCAGGCGACGAAGTCGACGCAGTCATCGGGCAGCTCCATGGCGAACGCCGAGGTCTGCACCAGCTGCTCCGGCAGCGCGGGCCCCAGCCGGTTCTGCTCCGCCACCGCGAGCATGCCGGCGCTGCCGTCGCCGGCAAGCAGCGTCTTCACGCCCGCCCGGGCGAAGGCGGGCCAGAACCTGCCGGTGCCGCAGGGAAGATCGAGTGCGCGCTGTGGGTTGCCCGCATCCTGAAGCGCCCGGTACAGGCACTGCTGCTCGCGCCAGGTGGTGAGACGGGTGCGCAGGTTCTTTCCGTGGTGGACCTCGTAGTGCCGCGCGCGGTCCGCGTCGTAGTGATCGGATTTCGACACCGGGCCCTTTGTCTCACTTGCTTCCGGGAGAGTTTACGCGCGTGGCCCAGGCGAGGCATTGTGGGATACCACGATCAGAGCGACAGGAGGGCGGATCACATGAACTCGTTTGCTCGGCGGGCGACGCTCGCCATGGCGTCCTTGTGGCTGGGCGCCTGCGCCGGCACGCCGGTGGATTCCGAGCAGCGGCAGCGCCAGGCGGAAACCGTCGCGGACATTCTCAGCCAGCCCCTCGATGCGGATGCCTACGAAACGCCCCGGCGCTGTATCTCCGAGGCCGCCTACCGTGACTTCCGGCCCCTGGGCGATCGTTTTCTGGTGTTCGAAGGGCCCGGCGACACCCTGTGGCTCAACGAGCTCCGGGGCCGCTGTCCCGGGCTCGACCGCTCCTCTTCGCTGGTCTTCCGTACCCGGGGCTTCCAGCTCTGCGAGCTGGATCAGTTCCAGGTCAGCGACTGGTTCACGTGGGATCGTTATCAGCGCTGGCCGTGGCGCTGGCCGGATGGCATCCCCTGCACCCTCGGCCGCTTCCGCCCCGTTACCGAGGCGCAGGTGGAAGCGCTGAAGGCCGCGCTGCGCTGAGACGGCTCAGCCGGCCGAGGTCGGGCTCGGTTCCTGCCGGGGCTCCAGCGGCTGGCGCGCCAGCTCCCGCTCCAGGCGGCGGGCGTTTACCAGCGGCGAGGTGCCGCCGCCGGAGATCAGCCGATAGGCCACCGGGACGATGAACAGGGTGAAGAACGTTGCCACGGTCACGCCGCTGAACACCACGATGCCGATCACCTGACGGGTCTCGGCGCCGGCGCCCGCTGCCAGGATCAGCGGAACGGTGCCTGCCGCGGTGGTGAGGGTGGTCATTACGATGGGCCGCAGGCGTACCTCGCAGGCTTTCACCAGGGCTTCCATGAACTCCTCGCCCTGGTCGCGCAGCTGGTTTGCGAACTCGACGATCAGGATGCCGTTCTTGGCGGCGAGGCCGACCAGCATCACCAGCCCGATCTGGCTGTAGATGTTGATGGTGTTGCCGGTGGCCCAGAGGCCGAGCAGACCGCCGGCGATGGCGATGGGCACGGTCAGCATGATGGTGAGCGGGTGGCGGAAGCTCTCGAACTGCGCGGCCAGGGCCAGGAAGACGACGGCCATGCCCAGCAGCATCACGAACACGACCGAGTCCGTGGACTCCTGCAGGTCCCGGGTCTGCCCTTTGTAGTCGACGACCACGCCCTCCGGCAGCCGGTCGCGCACCAGACCCTCCAGATGAGCGACCGCATTGCCAAGCGTCAGCCCCGGCGCCAGGTTGGCTTCCAGGGTGATCGCGCGCACCCGGTTGTAGCGGTTCAGGCTGTTGGAGTCGGCGAACTCATCCAGCCGCACCAGATTCGCCAGCGGAATCAGCTGCCCGGTCGTGGCGGAGCGAACGTAGATGTTCTCCATGGAAGACGGGGTGCGCTGAGTTTCCCGCTCGCCCTCGAGGATCACCTCGTACTCCTCACCGTTGTCGATGTAGGTGGTCACCCGTCGCGAGCCGAGCAGGGTCTCCAGGGTTCGGCCGATGTCGGCGATGGCGACGCCGAGGTCGGCGGAACGGTTGTAGTCGATGTGCACCTTGAGCTGCGGCTGAGTTTCCTTGTAATCCCAGTCGAGGCCGAGCAGCCCGGGGTTATCGGCGTTGATCTCCTCGACCAGGATGTCGCGCCATTCGGCCAGCTGCTCGTAGGTGCCGCCGCCGATGACGAACTGCACCGGCTTGTCGGCGTTGGAACCGAACCCCTGGCGCATCACCGGAAACGCCATGACCCCCGGCAGATCGGACAGCAGGAGACGCACCTCGTTGACGATCTCGAATCCCGAGCGGCGCTGCCCGAACGGGGTCAGCACCACGATCACCGCGCCGCTGTTGAAACGCGGCACGCCGCCGAAGCCGCCCGGCGTGCGCACCAGCAGCCGCTGCACCTCGCCGGCCTCGACGTAAGGCATCAGGCGGCGTTCGATCTCGTCCATGTAGGGGCGCATGTACTCGAACGTCGCGCCTTCGGGGCCACTGACGAAGGTGAAGAAGCTGCCGCGGTCCTCGTCCGGCGTGTATTCCGCCGGGATGGTCCGCAGCAGCACCACGCTGGTGGCGAGGATGGCCAGGAACGTGACGATGGCCACCACCGAGTGGCGCAGCACGAAGGTGAGCATGCGCCGGTAGATGCCGTTCACCACCTCGAAGTTGTGATCGATCATGCGCGTGAGGCGGTTCTCGCCTTCGGATTCGCGCAGCACCTTCGAGGCCAGGGCCGGAGCCAGGGTCAGCGCGACGATGGAGGAGAACACCACGGCCGCCGCCATGGTCAGCGCGAACTCCGAGAACAGCCTGCCGATGTCGCCTTCCAGAAAGGCGATGGGGACGAACACGGCCACCAGCACCGCGGTGGTGGCGACGATCGCGAAGCCCACCTGGCGGGCACCGCGGTACGCGGCCACCAGCGGCGTCTCCTTGTACTGGTCGATGCGCCGGTGAATGTTCTCCAGCATGACGATGGCGTCGTCCACCACCAGGCCGATGGCGAGTACCAGAGCCAGCAGGGTCAGCAGGTTCACCGAGAAATCCAGGGCATACAGCGCGATGAACGTGGCAACGATACAGACCGGCACGGTCACGGCGGGCACCAGCATCGCGCGCACGCTGCCGAGGAACAGGAAGATGGTGAGCACGACCAGGGTAACGGCAATGAGCAGGGTCTTGTAAACCTCGTTGACCGCGCCCTCGACGAAGATCGAGGAGTCGTAGCTCTGCTCGAAGCTCATGCCTTCCGGCAGCGAGGGACCGAGGACCTCCATTTCCCGCTTTGCCGCCCTGGCCACGTCCAGCAGGTTGGCCGTGGACTGGCGCACCACGCCGAGGCCGACCTGGGGGATGCCGTTGCCACGGAAAAACGTCCGATCCTCCTCGGTGCCCTTTTCGACCCGGGCGACATCGCCGAGGCGCACCAGGTAGCCGTCGCTGCCCTCCGCGATCACCAGCCGGCGGAAGTCCTCGGCGTCTTCGAACTCCCGTTCCACCCGCACCGTGAAGCGGCGCTCGATGCTTTCCACCTCGCCCGCAGGTAGCTCGACGTTGCTGGCGCGCAGCGCGTTCTCCACGTCCGACACGGTCAGCGCGCGGGCAGCCAGCTCCTTGCGGTCGAGCCAGATCCGCATGGCGTAGCGCTGGGCGCCGCCGACGAATACCCGCGCCACGCCATCGAGCACCGAGAACCGGTCGACCAGGTAGCGTTCGGCGTAATCCGTCAGCTCCGGGACCGTCATGCGATCGCTGGTGAGGTTGATCCACATGATGACGGATTCGTTGGAATCCACCTTGCGGACTTCCGGCGGCTCGGCCTCGGCCGGCAGGTCGTCGAGAATGCTCGATACCCGGTCGCGGATGTCGTTGGCCGCGGCGTCCACGTCACGGCCGACGCTGAACTCCACGGTGATGTCGCTGCGCCCGTCCTGGCTGGAGGACTCGATGAACTCGATGCCCTCCACGCCGGCGATGCGCTCTTCGATGATCTCCGTGATGCGGGTCTCCACCACGGAGGCGGCGGCCCCTCGGTAGATGGTTTCGATGCCGACGATGGGCGGGTCGATGTCGGGATACTCGCGCAGCGGCAGCCGGTCGAACGAGATCAGGCCGAAGGCGATCAGCAGCAGCGAGATGACGGCGGCGAAGACCGGTCGGCGTACCGAGGTGTCGGAGATGATCACGGATCAGTCGCCGGTGGCGGCGGACACAGGCCGGGCGGCCCGCGCCGATGCGGACTCAGGGTTGGGTTTCAGCAGCTCAGCGATCGGCCGGGTGCCGTCGTCGGTGGCGTGAATGCGCACCGGGGCACCGGGCCGGACCTTCAGGCTGCCGTGGGAGATGATCGTGTCGCCCACGTCGAGCCCTGACGTCACCTCGACCTGCCCCGGCATCCGGGTCCCGAGCCGGATTTCGCGCTGCTCGGCGATGTAAGGCTCGCTGGAACGGTCCACCACCATGACGAAGGTCCGCTGGCCCCGGGGGATGACGGCTTCCTCCGAGATGACGATGGCATCGCGCTCGTTGCGCAGCAGGTTGAGGGTCATGAGCATGCCGGGCACTAGATCGTGCTGCTCGTTGGGGATGATGGCCCGCACGGTGATGGAGCGGGTCACCGGGTCGACGGTGCTGTCCACCGACGTGACCTCGCCGGCGAAGCTGCGGTTCGGAAACACGGCGCTCGTTGCCTCGATGACGGTGCCGCGCTTGACGGTGTTCAGGTAAAGGGCGGGAACCGTGAAGTCGAGCTTCATGCGCGAGTCGTCCACCAGAGTGGTGATCACGTCGCCGGGCGAAACCAGCGCGCCGGGGCTGATCTGGCGCAGGCCCACGTGACCGCTGAAGGGGGCGGTGATGGTGCGGTCCGCCAGCCGGGACCGAACCGCCTCGAGGCGAGCCTCGGCGGTGCGCCACTCACGCCGGCGCTCGTCGAGCAGGGCCTGGGAGGCATTGCCCTGAACGACCAGCCGCTCGATGCGCTGGAACTGCCGTTCGGCCTCGTCGGCCAGGGACGCGGCTTCCGCCAGCAGCGCGGCCTCCTCGGCGTCGGTCAGCTCCACCAGCACGTCTCCGGCGGACACGGCCTGGCCGTCTTCGAAGTTGATCCGGGAGACGGTATCGGAGACGTTGGCGGTGATCCGCACCATCTCGTTGGCCCGCAGCGTGCCCAGCGCTTCCAGGCTGTCGGCGATGCGCTGCAGCCCGACCTGCTCGACTATCACCGCAGCCGGTGGCCGCTCCTGGGCGGCGATCGCCGGCGCGCTCACGGCAGCCGCGCCGCAGGCTGCGATGACGACTGAGGCGATCAGGGCGGCACGGGTCGAAGTCTGCATGGTCGTTCCGGTAATTGGGCGCACGGCAGTGCCGCGGGGCGCGGGATCGTGATTGTAGTTGTCCGACAGCATGCTGTGCACGCTGTGATCCGCACGTGAATTTCGACCGTATCGACGGGCGAGGGTTCAGCCCGCCGGGGGCAGGCCCCGGCGGAGGTGGGCCGCGCAGCTCAGTCCCGGGAGATGCTGATCCGCGACCGCTTCTTCGGCTGGCGCTTCGGCAGGCGCACCGTCAGCACGCCGGCTTCGTAGCGGGCCTTGGCGTCGTCCTGGTCCACGGAAGCCGGCAGTTGCACCGCGCGCTCGAAGCGGCCGTAGGCGCGCTCGCTGACGTAGAACTCGCCCACCTGGTTGTCCCAGGACACCCGCTTCTCGCCGCGCACCACCAGAACGTCACCGACGACCTCTATGTCGAAATCGTCCGGGTCCATCCCAGGCGCCTCCAGCTTCACCACGACGCTGTCGGCATCGTCGGCGACCTCGGCGGCCAGCAGGCCCCAGCGCACGGATCGACGCTGAGGCAGCTGGCCGGCGGGATCCTCGGAAGGGCTCGGGTGGAACCGGGTCAGGGCCTCGGCGGCCATCTCGCGGAGCTCGCGCCAGCCCTCGGTGATGCTGTCCCAGGCCCGGCTCAGGCCCTCCCGGATCTGACTCAACGTGCTCATGTCGATTTCCCTCGAGTGGCGTTTCTGTTCATCGTCTTAGTTGGGGAACCCGTCGGCACATTCAAGCCGGCCGCTACACCAGGTTGATGCGCATGCCGCAGAGGTGAATCTGGTCCGGCGCCGACACGGCGTTCCGGGCCGTCGCCGCCGCGAGGATCGCCTGGCGGTCGACGGTGGCCAGGTCGATTCCGCCGAGGCCCTCCGGTCGACCGTCGGTGCAGGGCACGAAGCGCAGGGTCGCGTTGGCCAGCCGGATCTGCGGCCGACCGTCGTCGCCGGTGACCGGCAGCTCGGCGACCTCCGACCACCGGGCAGCCACGGCGTCGGGGTCGTCGCACTGCAGCTCGGCGGCGACGATGCCGGTGACGCGAGTCAGCGACCTTGCTGCCTGCCAGTCGGGTCCGGCGGGCTCCCAGGGGCCGTCAGGCTCGTGGGCGCGCTCGCCGAGCGCCTCGTCGATCTCGAAGAACGAGCCGCCGGTATCCTTCGGATGCAGCTGCATGTTGCGGAACTCGCCGGTCTCGAACTGGTTGACGATGCGGATGCCGAGGTCCTGCACCCGCTTGCGCCGCGGTCGGTGGGCATCGCACTGGGTGATCACCATGTAGCCGCCGTCGCCGCCTCGGCGCTCCAGGTAGCGGCCCGCCGCGGTTTTGTCCCGGGTCGGCGCGACGACTTCGAGCAGCTCGTTGCCGATGGGCATGAGCGCATTCTCGAGGCCGAAGCGCGCCACCCCGGGATCGCGGTAGCAGACGCGTATGTCGAGCACTTCGGTGAGGTCCTGCTCAACGGGATCCAGCCTTTCGGCCACGAGAGCAATCTGGCGCAGTTTCAACCACATGACGCGATTCCCCCTCTTGCGGAAAGATGCGGAAGGAACATACTACCGCGCCATTTTTCGCGCGGTAGCGCTCCGATGATCAATCGCTGGCTGGCCGATTTGAGGCGTCGCAAGGTGCTTCGGGTGGCGGGCGCTTACGTGGTTGCCGGATGGGGCGGGGTCCAGGGGGTGGAAGCCGCCGCTTCGATATTGACGCTGCCCGACTGGATCGTCGGTTTCTTCGCCGTGATGCTGGCCGCCGGCCTGCCGGTGGCCATGGTCATCGCCTGGGCGTTTCAGTCGGCGCCGGAGCCGCGGCCCGCGGCCGATGCGGAGTCGGCCACGGATGCCGCTGCCCTCAGACCTTCCTGGCTGGATCTCGCGCTGCTCGTTGGGGTGGTCAGCGTGATCGGGGTCACCGCGCTGCAGGTCGTGCGCTGGAGCGGCGGCGCAGATGCCGTTGCCGCCCCGGGCGCCGCCGATGCCGGCCCGACCGCCGATCAGCTCTCGGTGGCCGTGCTGCCGTTCATCAGCTTCAGCGACGACCCGGACGACGGCTATTTCGCGGACGGGCTGACGGAGGAACTGATCAACGGTCTGGCCCAGCTCGAGGGGCTCAAGGTTCCGGGCCGCACCTCATCCTTCTATTTCAAGGGCCGCGACCAGGATCTGCGTGAGGTCGGCCGGCAGCTCGCCGTGGCCCACGTGCTGGAGGGAAGCGTTCGGCGGTCCGGGGATCGGCTGCGGGTGACCGTGCAGCTGGTTTCGACGGCGGATGGTTTTCACCTTTGGTCGCGCACCTACGACCGCGAGCTGACTGACGTGTTCGCCATCCAGGACGACATCTCGGCGCACGTGGCGGCGGCTCTCCGAACCACCCTGCTGGCCGACGGCCACGACCATTCGGCCCAGGGGGGCGCCGGCACGTATCCCAGCTTCCTCGTGGCCACCGGCCTGCTGCGGGAACGCAGCAGGGAATCGCTGACCGAGGCGCGAGCGCTGTTCAGCCACATCCTCAGCCAGTCACCCGACGACGTCGAGGCGCTGGCCGGTTACGCGCGTGCCACCATTCACCTGGCGGGCGCGTTTCTGGCCCTCGATTTCGAGCCTGCGGCGGCCTCCGCCGTTGCCGCGGCGGAGCGGGCGGTTCAGCTCGCACCCGACAGCGTCGCCGCGAACCTCACCGCCGGCCAGGTCTATGATCTGCTGGCGCTGCGCACCGACGAGACCCACTACTCCAGCCTGGCAGAACGTTTCCTCGCGAAGGCGCTGGACCTGGCGCCGGGAGATTCCGAGGTGCTGCGCAGCTTCGGCGGCCTGCTGGTGCGCCTCGGCCGCTGGGACAGCGCAGTGAAGGTCACCGAGCAGGCGGTCGCCGTTGATCCCCTGGATCGCGGTGCCCGCCTGCAGCATGCCGAAGCGCTGCGGGGCGCCGGGCGCCTGGGAGACGCCCGGGACGAGCTCGAGCGGCTGCTGGCGCTGAGTCCCGATTACTGGGCCGGCCATCTCGAGCTGGGCGAGCTGCTGGTGGAATCCGGCGCGCTCGATCTGGCCCTGGACCACATTCGGCTCGCCCACGAGTCCGGGGTCTCGCCCCGGGCCAGCTTCGCGCTCGCTCATCTTTACCTCAACCTCGGCGTCCGGCCGCTGGTTCTCGAGACCCTGGCCGAGCTCGACGATGCTCCGTACTCGCGGGCGCTGGCTGAGATGGTTCGCAAGGTCATTGCCGGCGACGATGCGGCGGCTCTGCAGCACGCCGAGCGGGAGCTGGAGCGCAGCGGCGACCGCATCTGGCGGCCCATGGTGGTGCTGGCGGCCATCAACAGCGGTGCCCTGGACAAAGCCCGCGAGCAGCTGCGACAGCTGGAACCCACGCTGCTCGGTCCTGACCCGGACCCGTCGCGGATCGATCCCAACAGCGTGCTGCTGGCAGCCAACCTGCTGATGCTGGAGGAACGCCGGGAGGAGGCGGCGCGCCTGCTGGAACAGCTGCTGCAGGCCAACGCCCCGGTCGCGCAGGGGTTCGATCCGATAGCCCGGAAGCTGGTGCGGGCGCACGCGCTGGCCCGGCTCGAGCGTAAGGACGAGGCGCTGGCGGAGCTGGAGGATGCCTACCGTCAGGGCTACCGGACGCTCTACGACTTCGACAACTTCGTGCGCCTGGACCGCTACCCGTCCTTTGCACCGTTGCGCGGCGATGGCCGGCTGGCCCGGCTGCTCGCGAAGATCGAGGCCGACAACCGTGCTCTGGCGGTGCGGATCGGTGCTGTCTGAGCGAAAGCCGCGCGGTTTCACAGGCCGCCTCGGTACCGCTTTGGTACACTTGTCAGCGTGTCACGCAAGCCGCGGAGCTTTATGAGTACGGATACGGAAGCCTGGTTGCTCGATCACCGCATCGACGAGGTGGAGGCGATCATTCCCGACATGGCCGGGGTTCCAAGGGGGAAGTTCTTTCCCGCCAGCAAGTTTCTGCGGCATAACCTCCGGCTCCCGGAATCGGTATTTCTTCAGGGCATCACCGGTGATTACGGTGAGGTGGCCGGCGACCTCTACGACATCGACCCGGACCTGCTGCTCGAGCCCGACTACGCGACCCTGCGCATCGTTCCGTGGACCAACGAGCCCACCGCCAGCGTCATCGTCGACTGCTACCGCCGGGACCGCGAGCCGCTGGCGCACGCGCCGCGTCAGGTACTCAAGCGGATCCTCGACCTTTATGCCGAGAAGGGCTGGAAGCCCATCATCGCGCCGGAAGTCGAGTTCTACCTGGTCAAGCAGAACACCGACCCGGACTATCCCCTGGAGGCGCCCGTGGGCCGTGCCGGCCGCAAGGAGACCGCCGGTCGCATGTACAGCATCGAGGCGGTGAACGAGTTCGATCCGATCATCGAGGACATCTACGACTACTGCGCTGCCATGGAGATCGACGCCGACTCGCTGTCTCACGAGGACGGTGCCGGTCAGCTCGAGGTCAACTTCAATCACGGCGATCCGCTGGAGCTGGCCGACCAGGTGTTCCTGTTCAAACGCGTGGCGAGGGAAGCCGCGTTCAAGCACGGCATCTATGCCACCTTCATGGCCAAACCGATGGAGGGCCAACCGGGCAGCGCCCTGCACCTGCATCAGAGCGTGGTGGACGCCAAGTCCGGTAAGACGCTGTTCTCCCAGCCTGACGGTGCCATCAGCCCGCTGTTCCGCTCGTTCATTGCCGGGTTGCAGAAGTTCGTGCCGGAGGCGTTGGTTCTGTTCGGCCCGTACGTGAATTCCTACCGGCGTTTCACCCGCTATCTGGCGGCCCCGATCAACGTGCAGTGGGGTTACGACAACCGCACGGTGGGCCTTCGGGTGCCGCATTCGGACGCCGCCAACCGACGGGTGGAGAACCGCATCCCCGGGGCCGACGTAAACCCGTATCTGGCCATCGCCGCGTCGCTGGCCTGCGGCTACATGGGCATGACCGATGGGCTCGAGCCCAGCGAGCCGCTCTCCGGCAGCGCCTACAAGCTGGAGCAGGGGCTCGCCCGGGATCTGTTCGCCGCGCTCGATCTGATGGAAGCGTGCACGCCGCTGCACGACATGTTCGGGCACGAGTTCGTGAGGCTCTATTGCGCCATCAAGCGCGTGGAACACGAGACCTACTTCCAGGTGATCAGCCCCTGGGAGCGCGAGCACCTGCTGCTCAACGTCTAGACAAGCCCGATCAGGATGCAGCGGCGTCGCGCAGCCTCTCGCCGCCGTACTGACCTTGCTCGGTGCTCAGAATCCAGCGGTCGGCGCGGGCCTGCTGCCACTCGTCCCGCATGCCCTCCGGCAACTTGTCGTGGTCGAGCAGCTGGCCAGGCTCGAGATACTCGTAGAGCTCGGCCATGTTGCGGATCAGCAGGTCGTCCACCCGGCGGAAGATGTGCTCGGGCCGCAGCTCGTCGGGGTGGTTCAGGCCCATGGCGCCGAGCAGTTCGCTGAATCCTTTCATGGTGTTGCGGTGGAAGTTCGCCACCCGCTGGGTCTTGTCGGTGACGTCCAGACCGTAGACCAGCGCCGGGTCCTGGGTGGTGATGCCGGTTGGGCAGGTGTTGTTGTTGCAGCGCAGGGACTGGATGCAGCCGAGCGCGAACATCATGGCCCGGGCCATGTTGCAGACATCGGCGCCTAGCGCCAGGGCGCGGATCATGTGAAAGCCGCTGATGATCTTGCCGCTGGCGATGATCTTTATCTGATCGCGCAACCCCACCCCCACCAGCGCGTTGTGCACGAACACCCAGGCATCCCGGGCGGGCATGCCGACGGAGTTCGAGAACTCCAGCGGCGCGGCGCCGGTGCCGCCCTCGCCGCCGTCCACGGTGATGAAGTCCGGCGTGATGCCGGTCTCCACCATGGCCTTGCAGATGGCGAAGAAGTCCGTGCGTCGACCCACGCACAGCTTGAAGCCCGTGGGCTTGCCATCGGACAGGTCGCGCAGCCGGTCGATGAACGCCAGCAGACCCCGCGGGTTGTCGAACTCGCTGTGGGACGGCGGCGAGATCACGGTCCTGCCCGGCTCCAGCATGCGGATGCGGGCGATCTCGGCGGAGACCTTGACGCCGGGCAGCACGCCGCCGTGGCCGGGCTTGGCGCCCTGGGAGAGCTTCAGCTCGATCATCTTCACCGAGGGATGCGCCGCCTGGCGCTGGAACGCCTCCGGATCGAAGCGCCCGTCCCGGGTGCGGCAGCCGAAGTAGCCGGTGCCGATCTGCCAGATCAGGTCACCGCCTTCGAGATGCTGATCGCTGATACCGCCCTCGCCGGTGTTGTGCGCAAAGCCACCGAGTTTCGCGCCGCCGTTCAGGGCCTGGATGGCGCGGTTCGACAGGGCGCCGTAGCTCATGGCCGAGACGTTCAGCGGCGAGGAGTCGTAGGGCTGCCGGCAGCGCGGCCCGCCGATGCGGATGCGCGGAATCTCCTCGGCGCCGTGACGCGCTGCCATGGAATGGCTGGCCCACTCGTAACCCACCTGGTAGACGTCGCGCTGGGTGCCCAGGGGCCGGGTTTCCAGCTCTCCCTTGGCGCGCTGGTAGATGAGCGAGCGCATCTCGCGCTCCACCGGATAGGCGTCGATGTTGCTTTCGATGAAGTACTGGTGAAACTCCGGGCGGAACGTTTCCATGAAATAGCGCATGTGGCCGACGAGCGGGAAGTTGCGAAGCACGGTGTGGCGCCGCTGCAGGGCGTCGCGAAAGCCGAGCGCGGCCAGCGGCGCGATCACCAGCAGCGACCACAGCGCGGGCGGATAGAACCACGCCCAGACGCCGACGACGACGAGAACCACGAGCAGGGCTTTCAGCAGCCAGCGGCGAACCATTCCAGCACTCCTTCAGAGACCGCCCGGACTCTCGCATCGCGTCCTCGCGGATGCAATGCGCACCGTGGCAACCGAGCGCGGTTCAGCGGGCGTACTTCAGCTCGCCGCCGACGAAGGTGAAGTCCACCTCGGTCTCGGGGATCTGCTCTTCCGGAATGGTCAGGATGTCCTGGGACAGCACCGTGATGTCGGCGAGCTTGCCGGGGGTGAGCGATCCTTTGATGTCCTCCTCGAAGGCCGCGTAGGCGTTGCTGAGGGTGTAGCTCTCGAGGGCTTCCTGGCGGGTCATCGTCTGCTCCGGATAGAACTTCTCGCCGGTCCGCATCATCCGCGACACCGAGGCGTAGTAGGAGGCGATGGCGTTGATGGGTTCCACCGGCACGTCGCTGCCGTTGCCGATCACCGCGCCGGTTTCGATCAGGTCCCGCCACGGGTAGGAGGTCTGCCCGGTGCGCGCTTCGCCGAGCCTGGTGGGAATCCACGGGCCGTCCGAGGTGCAGTGAATGCCCTGCATGGCGGCGATGACGCCGAGCTGACCGAAGCGCGGCACGTCGTCCGGGTGGATGTGCTGAGCGTGCTCCACCCGCCAGCGCAGCGGCCTGCCGTCCACCTCGGCTGTCCTCCAGACCCGTTCGTAGAGGTCCAGCGTCTCGCGGTTAGCGCGGGTGCCGATGGCATGGGTGTTGACCTGGAAGCCATGCTCCACGGCGATCTCGGCGGTACGCTCGATCTCCTCCACCGGCTCGAGCACCAGGCCCGCGGAGTCCGGCAGGTCGGCGTAGGGCTCCAGCAGCCAGGCGCCGTGGGCGCCAAGCGCGCCGTCGATCTGGCGCTTGATGGAGCGCACGGTGAGGAAGTCGTTGCCCTCGGCCACCATCCGATAATCAGGCAGCCTGGTGGCCATGTCCTCGTTGGACTCGCGCCGCACCATCACGTACAGGCGTACCGGCAGGTTGCCCTCCGC
>JBFISC010000066.1:0-15193 GCA_041608775.1 Pseudomonadales bacterium
GAAGTCCTCCACCGGCAGCTCCCGCGTGCCGCTCGGACCGGCGATGACACACCTGGCTGCCACGGCGATCATGGCAGGAATGGTGTCACCGGCGGGCGACGCGTTACAGAGGTTCCCCCCGAGGGTTGCCCGCCCCTGGATCTGGGTAGACCCGATCAGGTCCGCGGCTTCGGTGAGCCCGGGCAGCAGGGCGCACAGCTCGGCGTTCTCGTTGATGACGGCGCTGGGCACCGCCGCGCCGATGAACAACTCTTTGCCGCCGACTTCCACGCGATTGGTCTCGGCGAGCTTCTTGATGTCGACGATGGTGCGTGGCTCGCGATCGATGCCGCGCATCTGTACCAGCAGGTCGGTGCCCCCCGCCAGGACCTGGGCGCGCCTGCCCGCACCGGCGTGCTCCGACAATACCGCCAGCGCCTCGTCCAGGCTGGCCGGCGCAACGTAACCAAAGGCTCCCATGCAAGCTCCCTCTCAAGATTTTCAGCGCTGGCAATCTAACACGAAGTCTGCCGCGGTGGTGAGGGGGACGACGCCGCGGGGCGGGTCGGCGGCGGGCTCCCCAATCGCTGCACGGCGAGGGTACACTGCCGCGGTGGAACACCTCGCGGAACATCTCGCAACCCTCCAGAATCGCTGGGAGCAGGCACTCGACTTCGCCGGCTTCGACGCCGCCGTGGTGGCTGCAGGCGAGCCCCGCGAGTACTTCCTCGACGATCAGTCCGCACCGTTTCGGCCGAACCCGCACTTCGCCCAGTGGTTCCCCGACCGCGACTGCGCCCACGCCGCGCTGCTGATCCGACCCGGACAGCAGCCGCGCCTGTTCTTTCACCAGCCACGCGACTACTGGCATCAGCCACCGGCGGTGCCGGACTGGGCCGCCGGTCGCTTCGGCGTGGCGGTGTTCGACGATCTGCAGCAGCTGCAGGCCGCCCTGGGCAGCGCCATGGCCGGCATCAACCGGATTGCCTATGTTGCCGAATCGGCGCCCGGCAACCTGGGGCCTGCGCAGCACAACCCGGCACTGCTGCTGAATCACCTGCACTACCACCGGGCCTACAAGACCGCGTTCGAGATCGCCTGCATGGAACGGGCGACCGCACGGGCGGTCGCCGGCCACGTCGCGGCCGAAGCCGCGTTCCGCGACGGCGCCAGCGAGTTCGACACCCACATGCGCTACCTGGCCGCCGCGCGCCAGACCGCCGCGGACCTGCCGTACTCGAGCATCGTGGCGCAGAATGCCCATGGCGGCGTGCTTCACTATCAGCACTATGAGCGCACGCCGGCGCAGCCCCTGCTGAGCTTCCTGATCGATGCCGGAGCCAGCGCCTGCGGCTATGCCGCAGACATCACCCGCACCTATGCTGCCGATCCCGGCGGCGACTTCGCCGCGCTGATCCGCAGCATGGACAGCGCGCAGCTCGATCTGATCGAGAGCATCCGGCCCGGGCTCGACTACCCCCGGGTGCACGAGCACGCTCACCAGGCCGTGGGTGAAGTGCTCGCGGCCCACGGCCTGATCCGGGTCAGCGCCGCCGAGGCGTTCGACAGCGGCCTTACCCGGGTTTTTCTGCCGCACGGCGTCGGCCACCTGATCGGCCTGCAGACCCACGACGTGGGGGGCCAGCAGGCCAGTCCCGAAGGCGGGCTGCGACCACCACCCGAGGAATACCCGGCGCTGCGCCTGACCCGGACCGTGGAGGTCGGCCAGGTGTTCACCATCGAGCCGGGCCTGTACTTCATCCCGCTGCTGCTGGAGCAGGCGCGATCGACGGAACTCGGCAGGTCCATCGACTGGCAGCGGGTGGAGGCCCTGGCCCCGTGCGGCGGTATCCGGATCGAAGACAACATCGTGGTGACTGAGGGCGGCGTGCGGAACCTGACCCGCGAGGCATTTTCCCGGCATGCCTGAACTCACCGTCGCGCGTATGTTCAGCGATCCGCCGCTATTCGGCGGCGTGCCTCAGAATCCTCAGTTCAGCCCGGACGGCGCTTTCGTCACCTACCTGCGGGTCGCCGATGACGATCGTGAGCGGCTGGATCTGTGGCGCGTCGATCTGGCCAGCGACCGGCACGAGTGCTGGGTCAACGGCAGCCGGCTGAGCGGCGCCGCCGGCGAGGCGAGCGCCGCGGAGAAGGCGGAGCGCGAACGCCGGCGCCAGTTTGCCCGGGGCATCACCGGGTACCGCCTGAGCCCTGACGGGAATCGGTTGCTGCTCCCCGTGGACGGCGCCGGCTTTCTCATGGAGGTCGCGAGTGGCTCCCTGAGCCGGCTCACCCCGCCGGACACCCGACAGACGGACATGCGCTTCTCACCCGATGGCGGCAGCGTCAGCTGGGTGCGGGACGGCAACCTGTATCGCTATCACCTGGCAGAGGCGCGTGAGATCCCGCTCACGACCGACGGCGGCGGTACCGTGAGCAACGGGCTCGCCGATTTCATCGCCCAGGAGGAAATGCACCGCTTCGAGGGTTACTGGTGGTCGCCGGACAGCGCCTGGCTGGCATTCACCCGGGTGGACGAGAGCCCGGTGGCGGAGTCCCAGCGTTTCGAGATTCTGGCCGACGAGGTGGTCACCGTACCGCAGCGCTACCCGTATGCGGGCGCCGCAAATGCCGAGGTCCGCCTGCTGGTGCTGAACGTCGCCAGCGGCCGCGTCCGCGAACTGCCCTACCGGGTGGAGAACGATGACTATCTGGCGCGGGTCGGCTGGCTCGACGGCAGGGTCGCGGTCCAACGCCAGAGCCGCGATCAACGCATCCTGCAGCTGATCCTGTTCGACCCCGAGAGCGGCAGCGCCGAGGCGTTGCTCGACGAGCGCTCGGACACCTGGATCAACCTGCACGACAACCTGACGCCGATTGCCGGCACGGATGCTGAGGGGCCCGATTTCCTGTGGACATCGGAGCGTAGCGGGCACAGCCATCTGTACCGCTTTCGCAACGGCACCCTCACGCCGATCACCAGCGGCGAGGGTCGCATCAACCGGGTTCATTGGGCCGACCACCAGCGGGCCCTGGTGAGCGGCTGGCTCGAGACACCCACGGAGCAGCACCTCTACGAGGTTCCGCTCGAGCCAGGAGCCCGGGCGCGTCGGATCACCAGCGAGGCCGGTTGGCACGAGCCATCCGTGAGTCTCGACGGGACCCGCGTGCTCGACCGGCTGTCCAGCCTGGTGCTGCCCGGACGACTGGACCTCATCGATCTCCGCGCGAATCAGGTGCCCGGGCAGCGCGCCCTGGTCACGGAAACGGTCGACGCCGACCATCCCTACGCCGCCCATATCGACCATCACCGGACACCGCAGCTCGGCGCTCTGGAGGCCGAGGACGGGCAGCGCCTGCACTACCGCTTGACCGAACCGCACGGGCCGATGCCGGAAGGCGGACATCCGGTGATCGTCAGCGTCTACGGTGGTCCCGGCGTGCAACGGGTAAAGAACGAGTGGCCACCGCTGCTGCTGCAGCTGCTCAGCCAGCATGGCTACGGGGTGCTCGAGCTGGACAACCGCGGCAGCGGAAACCGCGACCGGGGCTTCGAGGCGCCCATCCACCGCCGCCTCGGCGGGGCAGAAGTGCGCGACCAGGTGGTCGGCGCTCGCTTCCTCGCCACCCTTCCCTGGGTGAACGCAGACCGCGTCGGCGTGTTCGGGCACAGCTACGGCGGCTACCTGGCGCTGATGTGCCTGCTGCAGCAGCCTGAAGTCTTCCGGGCCGCCGTTGCGGTTGCGCCGGTCACCGACTGGCGCCTGTACGACACCCACTACACCGAGCGCTACCTGGAGACGCCGGAGGTCAACCCGGACGGTTATCGGGCCAGCGCGGCAACCGGCTACGCCGGGCAGCTCCGTGGTCCGTTGCTGGTGATCCACGGCATGGCGGACGACAACGTCCTGTTCACCCACAGCACCCGCCTGTTCCGGACCCTCCAGGCCCACGACCTGGCGTTCGAGATGATGGCATACCCGGGATCCAAGCACGGCCTGCAGGAGCGGGACGTGTCCATCCACCGGTTCCACCTGCTGCTGGACTTCTTTGCGAGGAGCCTATGAGCGATACCATCCACGTTCGACCGGCGCGGGCCGACGAAGCGCCGCTGCTGGTCGAGTTCAATCGCGCCATGGCTGCGGAGAGCGAGGACAAGGGTCTCGACCTCACGGTCCTGCGCCGGGGCGTGGACTACCTGTTGGGGCATCCCGCCGATGGCTTCTACCTGCTGGCGGAGCACAGCGCCGAAGTGGCCGGTACCCTGATGGTGACCTACGAGTGGAGCGATTGGCGCGACGGCCGGTTCTGGTGGATACAGAGCGTGTACGTCAGGCCCGAGCGCCGCCGCCACGGCGTGTACCGGGCCATGCATCACCATGTGCGGAAACTGGCCAGCGCCGATCCGGAAGCGTGCGGGCTGCGTCTTTACGTGGAGCGGGACAATCAGGGGGCCATGGCCACCTATCGCAGCCTCGGCATGGACGAAACCCACTACCGGCTCTACGAAGAAGAGTTTTGACCCAGAAACAGCCGCCGGAAGTTCGCGCCGGTAGCGGCCGCCAGCGCGGCCTCGCTCTCCCCACGTAACGCGGCCAGGTAAGCGACGGTGTCCGCCAGGAACGCAGGCTCGTTGCGCTGGCCACGATGGGGGACCGGCGCCAGCCAGGGTGAATCCGTCTCCACCAGCAGCCGCGCCCCGGGCACCCGGCGTGCCACCGCCCGCACGTTGTCCGCATTCCTGAAGGTGACGATGCCGGAAATCGAGATGTAGAAACCCAGATCCAGGGCCGCCGCCGCCATCTCCCAGGACTCGGTGAAGCAATGCAGCACGCCTTCCACCCCGGGGTGCGCGCGCAGCCGCTCGAGGGTGTCGGCTTCGGCGGCGCGGGTGTGAACCACCACGGGCAGCCCGAGTGACCCGGCTAGGGCGAGCTGCGCATCGAAGCAGTCGAGCTGCCGCCGCCGCCCGGCAGGGTCCGCTTCGTGGAAGTAGTCCAGGCCCATTTCCCCCGCAGCCACCACCCGGGGGTGCCCGAGCGAGGCCGGCAGCCAGCCCAGGTCGGCCGCCGCCGCGTCAGGGTGCTGGCCGGCGGTGGCCCAGACGTCCGGGTGACGCTCCGCCAGCTCGAGCACCTCGGCGATGCCGGGCTGATCCACGCCGATGCAGAGAAACACCTCCACCCCTCGCTCGCGGGCGGCGGCAAGCCGTTCGTCAGGCTCGTCCAGGAAGTTAAGATGACAGTGGGAATCGACCAGCATCGACCAGCGCAAACCGGGACCGGGGGGCGACCACGCCGCCGGGGGTCACATGGTATGGGTGTGGCGGTCGGACTGCAGCGCCCCGGCCAGGTAGGTCTCGATCTTGGCCCGGGCGACGTCGTCCTGGTCGTTGAACTGAACGCCGATGCCGGCAGCACGCGCGCTCTGCGCGCCCTTCGGCGTCACCCAAACCACCCTGCCGGCCACCGGGATCTTCTCTGCTTCGTCCATGAGGTTAAGCAGCATGAAAACCTCGTCGCCGAGCTCGTACTCCTTCTTGGTGGGGATGAACAGGCCGCCGTTACGGACGAACGGCATGTAGGCGGCATAGAGCACGGCCTTGTCCTTGATGGCCAGGGAGAGGATGCCGTTGCGGGCGCTGCGTTTTGCACTCATCAGCTGGTCACGGACGCCGGCTGCTCACGGACGCCACTGTCCTTGTCTTGCGTACGGATGGCAGTTTCGGGCGCGCATCCCACCCTGTCAATGCGGCGGATGGGAACCAGTTCACGCCCGGCACCCTCTGCGCCGCGGGATTGCTCGTCCTGTGAGGAGTGTAGCTCACGGATCGACACTCAGCCCCGAGCCAGCTGGGACCAGCGCGCGACCACCCGCTCGGCCACCAGCCGGGCGTTGGCGCTGTTGGAAGTGAGCAGCTGCCTGCGCGCCCAGACCAGCTCGTCGACGAACTGCATCAGCGCCCGCGGCGGGACCCGGGCCAGTGCCGGCGGCCGCCACTCTCCCGCCGCCAGCGCCAGGGTGTGGCGGTACCAGCGCGCGAGCGCCGCCGTCAGTCCGGGTTCCAGCAGCGCCTGCACCACCTCGCCGGCGGCGCCCGGCTCGAGGGCGCGTTCCAGCAGCGGCCGCAGCGGCGTCTCCCCGGCCGCGGCGGCCTCCCGCACCGCCACCGGTGCGCCGCCGTGCTCGAACAGCAGCGGCCCCAGCTCGGGAGCGTCGATCTGCTCGTCGAGCCAGGCCCGGGCGCGCTCCGGATCCGGTCGGATGGTCAGGGTCTGGCAGCGGCTGCGGATCGTCGGCAGCAGCCGCGCCGGATGGCTGCTGGTGAGCACCAGGTGGGTGCCCGCCGGCGGCTCTTCCAGGGTCTTCAGCAGCGCGTTGGCGGCGTTCACGTTGAGGGCATGGGCATCGGTCACGACGGCGACCTTGCGCGTCCCCGACTGCGGGGTTCCCTGGGCGAAGCCGACCAGCTCCCGTATCGCGTCGACCTTGATCACGGCCCCGTCGGGAACCACCCAGCGCAGATCCGGGTGGGCGAGCGTCGCGGCGTCCCGGTTCGGCGACAGCCCCAGCAGGGTCAACGCCAACCAGTTCGCCAGAGCGGTCTCGCCCCACCCCTCCGGACCGATGAGCAGCAACGCGTGCGGCAAGGTGCCGGCGTCCACGCGCTCACGCACCTGGCGCTGCAGCGGCTCGTGCCACGGCAGGGCGGTCATGGGCCGAGGTCCGCGAGGTAGCCGTCCAGGACCCGAGCCAGGCGCCGCTGCACCTCCTCCAGGCCGGCATCGGCATCGATGATGCGGAAGCGTGCAGCACCCGCGGCCCGCTCCAGGTAGGCGTCGCGCACCCGCTGAAAGAACGCCCGGTCCTCGCGCTCGAAGCGGTCGCGCTCCCGGTCGCCCAGACGGGCTTCCGCCGCATCCAGCGAGAGGTCGAGATAAAGGGTCAGATCGGGCTCCAGACCGCGCTGAACCAACGTCTCCAGCGCCGCAATCTTGTCCCGGCCGAGTCCACGCCCGCCGCCCTGGTACGCGTAGGTCGCGTCGGTGAAACGATCGCACAGCACCCACGCGCCCCGCGCCAGGGCAGGTTCGATCACCCGATCGAGGTGCTGCGCGCGGGCCGCGAACACCAGCAGCAGCTCGGTGAGCTCCGACATGGGCTCGTCGTGGACCGCAAGCAGCACATCCCGGATGGCCTCCGCTACCCGCGTGCCGCCCGGCTCCCGGGTCGCGACCACTTCGATACCCGCCGCGCGCAGCCGCTCGGCGACGAAGGCCAGATTGGTGGACTTGCCGACCCCCTCACCCCCTTCCAGGGTGATGAAGCGGCCGCGATCACGGTCGGTCATACCCGGTTCCTCGAGCGTTGATCGCCGGTAGCCACGAGCATCATTGCAGCTGAAAGCGACGCACCGCCGCCTCGTGCTCCTCGAGGCTGGTAGAGAATTCGCTGGTCCCGTCGCCGCGGCTCACGAAGTACAGATACCTTCCCTCGGCGGGATGCACGGCCGCGTGGATCGAGCGGGCACCCGGAAGCGCGATGGGCGTTGGCGGCAGGCCCCGGTTCAGATAGGAATTGTACGCCCCCGGCGCACGCAGGTCCGCGCGCCGCAGATTGCCGTCGAACGCTTCACCGAGGCCATAGATGACGCTGGGATCCGTCTGCAGGCGCATGCCGCGTTGCAGCCGCAGCGCGAATACCTGACTGATCAGCGGACGGTCCACGTCGCGACCAGTCTCCTTCTCGATCAAAGATGCAGCGATCAGGACCTCGTAAGGTGTCTCGTACGGCAGCTCGCCGTCCCGCTCGTCCCAATGCTCCTTGAGCACGCTCTGCATCCGTCGATGAGCGCGCCGCAGGATGTCGGCATCGCTGTCACCGCGCACGAACTGATAGGTATCCGGGAAGAACAGGCCCTCGGCATGGCCGGCGGGCAGACCGAGCGCGTCCAGCAGGGTGTGAACGGTGACGCCTTCGAGCTGGTGAATCAGCGCGGGGTGCCGGGCCAGCTCAGTGACGGCCTGCATCACCGTCCACCCTTCGAGTATCTGGACCTGGTAGGTGACCACGTCACCTTCGACGAGCCTCACCAGCAGGCTCGCCGGCGTGTCGCCCTGCTCGACGGCGTATTCCCCGGCCTGCACCCGGTGCGCCTGATCGCCGAGCCGCGCGAGCCAGGTCCACAGCCGAGGGTGATCCACCACGCCGAGATCGTGGAGGCGCTGCGCGAAGGCGGCGAACGCTTCTCCCCGCTCGATCACCACGATCTGGCGACCGTCCACGGAGAGTGGCGCCTGCTGCCAGTGGCGCACGTACCAGGCAGTCCCGGCGCCCGCAACCACCAGCAGCACGGTCACAGCCAGCAGCGCTCTGGTCCAGAGGGTCAAAGGGATGCGGGGCGTCGGTGGCTCACCGGGCCGATTCTACAGGCATCGCGCCCGCCCGATCAGAGGGCGCTGAATACCACCGTACCGTTGGTGCCACCGAAGCCGAAGGAGTTCGACAGCGCGGCCCGCACTTTAGCGTCCCTCGCGGTGTGCGGAACATAATCGAGATCGCAGCCCTCACCGGGATTGTCGAGGTTGATCGTCGGCGGCAGCACCTGATGCTCGATCGCAAGAACGGTGAAGATCGCCTCGACGGATCCAGCCGCGCCGAGCAGATGACCGATCATGGACTTGTTGGAGCTCACGGGGACCCGGGTATCCGCCCCGAACACCCGCTTGATCCCCTTGGTTTCGGAGACGTCGCCGAGGGGCGTCGACGTGCCGTGAGCATTGATGTAGTCGATCTGGTCCGGATTAAGGCCCGCGTCGCTGAGCGCGTTGGCCATGGCGGCCGCGGACCCTTCGCCATCCTCCGTCGGGCCGGTAATGTGAAAGGCATCACCGCTCATGCCGAATCCCGCCACCTCACAGTAGATCTTCGCGCCGCGCGCCCTGGCCCGCTCGTACTCTTCGAGCACCAGCACGCCGGCGCCGTCGCCAAGCAGGAAACCGTCACGGTCCCGATCCCACGGCCGGCTCGCCTTCTCCGGCTCGTCATTGCGGGTGGACAGAGCCTTCATGGAACCGAACGCCGCAAGGGTAATGGGCGAGGTGGCCATCTCGGCACCGCCAACCACCATGACGTCGGCATCCCCGTACTGAATCAACCGCGCGCCGAGGCCGATGTTGTGAGTACCCGTGGTGCAGGCCGTGACCACCGCCAGATTCGGCCCCTTGTAGCCGTAGCGGATAGACAGATTGCCGGCAATCATGTTGATCACGCTCGCAGGCACGAAGAACGGCGAGACGCGCCCCGGGCCTTTCTCGAGCAACGTGGTGTGTGTCTCTTCGATGGTGTTGATACCCCCGATACCGGAGCCGATCGCAACGCCGTAGCGAGGCGCATCGTCCGGATGATCCGGCAGGCCCGCATCGTTGACCGCCTGAATGGCAGCGACCAGACCGTACTGCACGAACGGATCGATCCGGCGGATTTCCTTGCGGTCGAGAAAGCCGGTCGGGTCGAAGCCCTTGACCGCAGCAGAGATTCGAACGCTGTGCTCGCTCGCATCGAACGAATCGATGGGTGCCGCTCCGCTCTTGCCTGCCACGGCGCTCTGCCAACTGGTGCTGACGTCGTTGCCGATGGGCGACAACATGCCCAGACCCGTTACCACTACGCGACGCTTGCTCATCTCATCGACTCCATGCTCACGGCCCCTGTTCCGGGAAGCAGAGACCCAAATGCAAGAAGCCGCACCGTCTCAATCAGGTGCGGCTTCCGGCATGGTCAGCGAAACTGTTCCCTACTGGTGAGCCAGGATGTAGTCGATGGCCTCTTTGACCGTGGTGATCTTCTCCGCTTCCTCGTCGGGGATCTCGGTCTCGAATTCCTCTTCGAGCGCCATCACCAGCTCGACGGTATCCAGAGAGTCAGCGCCGAGGTCCTCGACGAAGGAAGCATCATCCTTGACTTCGTCTTCCTTGACTCCGAGTTGCTCACAGATGAGTTTCTTAACACGTTCTTCTACGCTGCTCATGCCGCAGTTTTCTCCCAGTCTGGTTCCCGGCGGGGCTTAGGCGACGCGCATTCTATAGAGGGCGCATACCCAATTCAAGCAAACGGCCTGGCGCTCCCACCCTGACTAACTCGCTGTTTCTCAGGCACTTCTTCGATAGATCCGCGCATCGCTCGAACTCCGCCACAGGTCCGTTCGACGGCTTTTCACAGGCACTCCAACGAGCACTGCATCCGCCCCCGGAGGAGGGCTCGAACGCTGTCCTGCCGCTCCGTCAGCCGCTGGCGGAGGAGCCGGCTCAGCCCATGTACAGGCCGCCGTTGACCTGAAGCGTCTCCCCGGTGATGTACCCCGCCCCGTCACCGGCAAGAAAAGAAACCGCGTTCGCCACGTCTGCCGGGGAACCCATCCTGCCAAGAGGAATGCGTCCCAGCATGCCCTGCACCTGATCCTCTGACAGTCCCGAGGTCATGTCCGTCCCGATGAAGCCCGGCGCCACCGCGTTGACGGTGATTCCGCGGCTGGCAACTTCCTGAGCCAGCGACCGCGTGAAACCTTCGATTCCGGCCTTGCTCGCCACGTAGTTGCTTTGCCCGGGGTTACCCATACGCGCCACCACGGAGCTGATGTTGACGATCCTCCCCCAGCGGGCCTTCATCATGGCACGCAGCGCGGGTTTGATCACTCGGTAAAGCGCGCCCAGATTGGTGTGCACGGCCGAATCCCACTCCTCAGGCTTCATGCGCAGCAGCAGGTTGTCCCGGGTCACCCCGGCGTTGTTGACGATTACCAGCGGCATGCCCGGGCCCGCATCGAGGCGCTCGAACGCTGCGTGCACGGAGGCGTCGTCGTCTACCCGCATCTCGAGGCCCCGGGCGCCGTCTCCCAGGGCGTCGGCAATCACCCTCGCGCCCTCCGGCGACGTCGCGGTGCCGACCACAGTGTATCCGTCTTCTGCGAGCCGCGTCGCGATCGCGGCCCCGATGCCTCGCGATGCTCCCGTGACCAGGGCTACCCGGCCATGCGCACCGGTCTGCCCCGCAGTGAGGCCGCTGTCGTTCTGCTGCTCGCTCATGACCGGCTCACCCTCCGCCCAGCGCGTCGTCGAGGCCCTCGGCACTGCCCAGGCTGGCTGTGTCGACCGACTTGTCGATACGTTTGATCAGCCCGGACAGCACCCGCCCGGGGCCGCACTCCACCATCCTGGTGACGCCGCGGTCCACCATGGTCCGCACGCAAGCGGTCCACAGCACCGGCCGGGATATCTGCTCGAGCAGTTTGCGGCGCAGCGAGTCGAGGTCTTCGGCCACCGCCGCATCCACGTTCTGCACGACCGGTAGCTGTGGCAGGGACAGCTTCACCGCGTCGAGATCGGCAGCGAACGCCTCCTGAGCCGGTTCCATCAGCGCGCAGTGAAAGGGGCCGCTGACCGGCAGCAGGGTGGCCCGACGGGCGCCGGCGGACTTGCAGCGCTCGGCCGCCATTTCGACAGACGCCGCGGCGCCGGCGATGACGACCTGGCCCGGTGCGTTGTAATTCGCGGCGGAAACGACGCCGTCGACCTCAGCGCACAGCGCCTCGACCTCGGCGTCTTCGAGCCCGAGTATCGCGGCCATCGCGCCTTCACCCTGCGGGACCGCGGCCTGCATGAGCTGGCCACGACGATTTACCAGCCGAACGGCATCGACGAACGACAGCGCGCCCGCACATACGAGCGCGGAATATTCCCCGAGGCTGTGGCCGGCTAGACATTCCGGCGCCTCGCCACCACGTTCCCGCCAGACCGACCAGAGCGCCACGCTGGCGGTGAGAATCGCCGGCTGGGTGATCTCCGTACGCACCAGCGCCTCGTCGGGACCTTCGCTGACGATGCGCCAGAGCGGCTGGGAAATGGCATCACCCGCCTCCTCGAAGTGGGCGCGGACCCCCGCATTCCCGGCAGCCACATCGGCGAGCATGCCAACGGACTGCGACCCCTGACCAGGAAAGACAAAGCCGAGCGACATCGGCACCTCCTCGTTCGTGCGCCCTCAAGGGGGCATCCTCACCACACGCTTGCGGCGGCGGTCGGCTCAGGACGGAGAAAACGCAGGATCCGGATCCGCCGATCCCTCCGCCAGCCGCCGGGGAATCTCGCCGGCGACCTCCAGCGTGGCCTCCTCGATCGCTTGCTGGAACCCCTCCCGGCCGGCGGAACCGTGACTCTTCACCACCACACCCGCCAGCCCGATCAAGCTTGCACCATTATAACCCTGAGGATTCAGCTCGTGACGCAGCGCCGCGAGCTTCGAGCGCGCCAGCAGCAGGCCTGCCCGCTCGAGCACGCTGAGCGAGCCGAGCCAGTTCTGGACCAGATGCATGGCCATCCGCGCCGCGCCTTCGATCGACTTGAGCGCAATGTTTCCGGCAAATCCGTCGCTCACCACAACGTCGGCGATGTCGGCGAACAGCCCGTCGCCTTCGACGAAGCCGACATAGTCGATCCGCGGATCCGCTTCCAGCAGGTCGGCAGCCTCGTTGAGGACGTCGGGGCCCTTGCCCGGCTCGGTGCCGATGTTGAGCAGGGCGACGCGGGGGCGGGCGACGCCGCCGACGTGACGGGCCAGCAGCACGCCCATGTGCGCGAACTGCTGGATCTGACGGGCACTGCAGCCGATGTTGGCACCCAGATCGAGCATCCAGAACCTGCCCCGCATCCCCTGCAGATCCTTGCAGATGGCGGGTCGCTCGATGCCCGCCACCATGCCGAGCTGCGAGCGCGCAAGCGCCATCAGCGCAGCCGTATCGCCCGCGCTGACAACCGCGTCGACGTGCCCGGCGGCGTGACAGGCGAGCGCACGGCGCATCGAGGAATCGGGGCGGCGACGCAGGACGTCGGCGAGGCTGTCCCGTGGGGAGAGAACCTGAGAAGCATGAATGACGGTCAGCTCCGGCGCCGCGGCCGGCAGAGCAGCGTGGATCCGTTCGCGGTCGCCGACAAGAACGACCTCGGCCCTGGCGGTCATCGCAGCCGCCGCGGGAACCGTCACGTCAATGCCGCCGTCGCCCCCCATGGCATCGACGGCAATGCGGGGTCGACGGGCCACGGACCACCGTCAGCGGCGGATCAGGATCAGGCAGAGCTCAGTCGGCGCTTTCAACGACCTTCTTGCCGCGGTAAAAGCCATCGGCGCTGACGTGGTGGCGCCGATGCGTCTCACCGGTCGTGGGCTCGATGGAAAGCGCCGGCCCTTTCAAGGCGTCGTGGGAACGACGCATATCGCGTCGGGATCGGGACTTCTTGTTCTGCTGAACGGCCATTGGCGCGTCTCCACTACTCGATGATACTTGTCTGTCGTTCCACGTGGTTAACGCTTCAGCTCCGAGAGCACGTGAAACGGATTTTCTTCCGCCGCCTTCCCGGACGCCTCTGCCGCCGGGTAGCTGAGCGCGGGTGCATGCGGGCAGGGCTCCTCAGGGCAGAGCCGCTCCGGCAAAGCGAGCAGCAGCTCGTCCTCCACCAGCTCCGCGATCGTCACGGCTTCCGCATCCGCCACGACGACGTCGGCCTCCCTGGCCAGCTCGCTCGCGAGCGCGCTGTCGGCGAGGATACAGAGCTCGAAGGCGACGCTCAGATCCCGATCGACGCGTTCCAGGCATCGCTGGCAGGTCGCCGCCACGCTGACCTCGGCCGAGCCCCTGACCCACGGCCGCCGCTCGGCATCCAGAGAAAACGTCATGTCCACGCGAAGATCACGCCGTCCCGGGGCGAGGACCACCAGTCGGCGCAGGGATTCCGCAGGCATCTGCCGCACGATCCGTGCGCCCTGCCCCGCCAGTTCTCGATAGGGCAGACGCTCGTCGTGACCGGTACTCATGGCGCGCGCCATCATAGGTACCGGGACCCATGCTGTAAAGCACATTCTCTCCCCAGGATGGCCGTAACCGATTAGAATCGAAAGAGATTTTCCCGGATCAACGGCAGTGAGAACCCTCGTTCTGGCATCGTCATCCCGCTATCGCGCGGAACTGCTCGCGCGCCTCGGGCTGCCGTTCGAGCGCAGCTCGCCCGACGTCGACGAAACGCCGGGGCCCGGGGAATCCCCAACGGAGCTGGTGATTCGCCTGGCACAGGCAAAGGCCGCCGCCGTCGCCGCGAGCCATGGGCGCGCCCTCATCATCGGCTCGGACCAGGTCGCCGTGTGCGGCGATCAGATCCTCGGCAAGCCCGGCAGCGTCGAACGTGCCGAGGCTCAGCTCGGGGCACTCTCCGGCAACACCGTGACCTTCCAGACCGGGCTGTGCCTGCTTGACGCCGCCAGCGGCGAGCGCCAGAGCGAGGTGGTGACGACCCCGGTGCGCTTCCGCCACCTCGAGCCGCAGGAGATATCCGACTACGTCGCCCGGGAGCGTCCGCTCGACTGCGCCGGCGCCTTCAAGTCCGAGGGGCTGGGCATCGCCCTGTTCGAGGCCATCGGCGGCGACGACCCTACCGCCCTCATCGGCCTTCCGCTGATCGAGCTCTGCCGGATGCTCCGGCGCGCGGGTGTCCCGGTGCTCGGCGGCCGCTCAGGCGCCTGGGACCCCGAGCGGCGGCTGCGGGAGCTCGAGGCGGACGGCATCGTGGCGGACATCATCTTCCCCGACGGCTCCCAGGACAACGCGGCGCCCTTCCAGGCCGCGGAGGGACCCGGGGCGATCGGCGCCGACCACGCGCTCCAGGCGGTGGGCGCCTGGGCGTACAACCGCTGGCTCGCGGAGTTCTGCGCCCACGCGCCGGCACGCCACGCGGGCATCGCCATCGTGACCATCCACGACGTCGACGAAGCGGTGGCGCAGATCGCCTGGGCGGCGGACCACGGGCTGCGCGGCGTGCTGCTGCCCTCGGGCGTCGGATCGCTCCCCTTCTACCACCACCCCCGCTACGAGCCGATCTGGGCCGCCTGTGAGGAGCGCGGTCTCCCGCTGCACACCCACGTGGGCTCGGCGACCCCCGACTACGGCGACCTGCCGGGCTCGGGGCCGCTGTTCGCCTACGAGAGCCTGTGGTTCTCGCACCGGCCGCTCTGGTTCCTGATCTGGGGGGGCGTCTTCGAGCGGCATCCCGGCCTGCGGATGGTGTTCGCCGAGCAGGGCGCCGACTGGGTGCCGGACACGGTGCGCATCATGGACAACATGTACCTCCACATGTTCCGCCACGAGCAGAAGCGGCTGTCGAGCAGA
>JBFISC010000067.1:0-15120 GCA_041608775.1 Pseudomonadales bacterium
GGGCCATCACGCCGGGGCAGTACGTGTGCTTCTACGCTGGCGACGTCTGCCTCGGCGGCGCGCGCATCGAGGCGGCCGATGGCTTTGCCGCGCGCCGCCTCGGCGTCGCGGCCAGTGTGGGGTCGGCGGCCCATGGCTGAGGGTGTGGACTATCACGCCCTGGCCCTCGCCGGCGTGGTCCAGGCCGCGGCGCTGGTCCATCGCGCCGCTCACGGCCAGGGGCTGCCGGCGGATGCCAGAAGCGCTCTGCTGCACAGCGTACCTACCCAGCACGCGTCAGAGCTCGGTGAGGTGTTCCCGGACCCGGCGGCTTACACGCTGGGCGCTGACATTGCCATCGAGGCCCTCTCCGGCCGATCCCGCACGCCGGAAATCCTGCGCTACTCGCTCCAGCTGATCGAGCTGGCCCGGATGCTCGGCGGCGTGCCGCAGGTGGTGGAAAAGCTCGGTCGCCTGCTCGACGAAGTGAACCCGGTGGAGCCGGACGAGAGCCAGCTGAGCCGCATCTACCAGCAGACCATCAGCACCCTGGGCAAACGTATTCAGGTCACCGGCGATCCGCAGGTGCTGCAGCAGGAACACGTGGCCGACGGCATCCGCGCGCTGCTGCTCGCCGGCGTGCGTCTCGCCTGGCTGTGGCACCAGCTGGGCGGCCGCCGCTGGCATCTGATCTTGCGCCGCCGGGCTCTCCTGGTAGGCTTGCGCGCCCTCAACCAACAGCCAGAGGCGACGCGGAAGGACCCATGAGCGACCCCATCAACCCGCTGCTGGCCATCGGCGCGCTGGATGGCCGCTACCGCGGCAGGACCGAGAACCTGGCGCCGCTGGTCAGCGAGTACGGCCTGATGCGCTACCGGGTCGTGGTCGAGTGCGGTTGGTTCGAGCATCTCGCCGACGCGCCGGACATTCCGGAGCTGCCGGGGTTGAGCCCCGCTCAGCGTCAGGCGCTGAGCCGGGTCGGGGAAGCCTTCGATCTCGCGCAAGCCGAGCGGATCAAGGCGTACGAGCGCACCACCAATCACGACGTCAAGGCCGTGGAGTACTTCGTCAAGGACCGGTTACGGGAGATCGAGGGCCTCGCCGACCACGTCGAGTTCGTCCATTTCGCCTGCACCTCCGAGGACATCAACAACCTGGCATACGCGTTGATGCTGCGGGACGCCCGCGGCCAGGTGCTGATCCCGGAGATGGATCGACTGATCGTCGCCATCGAGACGCTGGCGGAGCGCCATGCCGATCTCGCGATGCTGTCCCGCACCCACGGCCAGCCGGCCTCTCCCACGACCCTGGGCAAGGAGCTCCGCAATACCAGCAGCCGGCTGCGGCGACAGCTCGAGCAGCTCGAGGCGTCCGAGATACTCGGCAAGATCAACGGCGCGGTGGGCAACTTCAACGCGCATCTTGCCGCGTACCCGCAGGTGGACTGGATCGCCCTCAGCGACCGCTTCATTGAATCCCTCGGCCTGGTGCCGAACCGCCACACCACCCAGATCGAGCCTCACGACAATCTGGCGGAGGTTTTCCACGTCCTCGAGCGCTTCAACCAGGTGCTGCTGGATTTCGACCGGGACATGTGGAGCTACATCTCCATCGACTACTTCCGCCAGCGCAAGGTCGAGGGCGAAACGGGTTCCTCCACGATGCCGCACAAGGTCAATCCCATCGATTTCGAGAACTCGGAGGGGAACATCGGCGTGGCCAACGCCCTGCTCGGGCACATGGCTGCAAAGCTGCCGGTGTCGCGCTGGCAGCGCGATCTCTCCGACTCCACCGTGCTGCGCAACCTCGGCAGCGCCCTCGGCCACTGCCTGGTTGCCTACCGCGCCGCGCAGAAGGGCCTGTCGCGCCTCGAGGTCAGCGAGTCGATCATCGCGGCCGATCTCGACGACAGCTGGGAGGTGCTCGGGGAAGCCGTACAGAGCGTGATGCGCAAGCACGGGCTACAGGAGCCCTACGAGCAGCTGAAGCGAGCTACCCGCGGCCGCCAGCTCGACGCCGCCCTGTACGCCCAGGTGTTGTCGGACCTGAAGCTGCCCGAAGCTGCGCGGCGCGAGCTCGAAGCCCTGACGCCGGCCGGCTACATCGGCATCGCGTCGACCCTGGCGCGTACCAGAGACTGATGGCGGGCCTCGCCGTTCACGTCACGCCGGTTTCCTGGGCAACCCACCGGGCGGTGCTGCAGCGGATCCGCGAGCGGGTGTTCATCGAAGAGCAACGGGTACCGCGGGAGATCGAGTGGGACGGCGAAGACGAGCGATGCAGCCACTTCCTCGCGCTCACCGAGGCGGGACAGGCCGTGGGCTGCGCGCGTCTGACGCCGACCGGTCAGATCGGCCGCATGGCCGTGCTGCCGGAGCATCGGGGCAGCGGGCTGGGCCGGCGCCTGCTCGACGAGGCCATCGAGGAGGCCAAGCGGCACGGTTTGGAGAAGGTTCACCTGCACGCCCAGATCCATGCGGCCGACTTCTACCGCAAGGCAGGCTTTCTGCCGGTGGGCGGCGAGTTCATGGAGGCGGGCATTCCCCACCAGGCCATGGAGCTGCCGCTGCCCATCCCGTTCGAGGCTCCGGACGACCTGCCGGCGCCGGACGTGCGCCCGGAGGTCAGCGACCGCGAGGATGCCCCGGCGGCCGAGCTGCGCCAGTTCCATGGGGAAGCCGACTGCCTCGCCGGCCTGGTGGGCTGTCTCGAGCAGCCGCGCCGGCACCTGGTCATCCTCAGCCAGCAGCTCGATCACGCCCTGTTCGACGCCGGCGCCGTGGTCGAGGCGGTATCCCGCTTCGCGCGGAGCACGCCGTCCGTGGCTGTGCGTATTCTCGTCAGCGACACGAGCCCGATGGTCAGCCGTGGGCACCGGCTGGTGGAGCTGGCGCGGCGGCTCGACAGCCACATCGGCATCCGCCGCATTGCCGACGAGACCCCGCCCGGCGAGCAGAGCTTCGTCGCCTGGGATGGGCTCGGCTTCTTCCTGCTGCCGGACTTCCGCGACTACAGCGCGTTGGCGAACACCTACGATCCGGTTCAGGCGCGGAAAATGCTTGAAGGGTTCGACTATTACTGGACCCGCAGCCATCCGGACCCGGAGCTGCGGACCCTGCGCCTGTAGCCAACCGAGACCGGTGCCACGGATCCGGCGTTGCCGCACCCCTACACTCCGACCATGAGCACCTCACCTGTCCGTGCCCGCCGTCTCGCAACGCTGGTGCTGGCGGCCCTACTGGTTGCCGCGACGCCGGCAGCCCGGGCGCAGGAACCCGCCACCGTGTACCGCGTCCGGATCGCCGACCAGCGACCGCCGTGCGCCGATCCCCCCGCGGACCTGCCCATCGTGCCGAACGACCCGGGCGCGATCACTCTGCCCGGAGGCGAGCGTCGCTGCTACGGTACCCGGCCGCCGGAGATGGAGCTGTGGCTGCCCGCTGGTCGCTACGTCTGGCTTCACTCCCAGGCCCCGACCCCGGCTGCCTGGATCGACCTGGGTCCGGTCCTGGTGGATCCGAGCACGGTTGAGCCCCCGCCGCTCGGGCTGCGCGTGATCCCCGAGGGCACCGGGCTCACCTTCGAGACCCGTTTCGGTCAGGACGCGGTGCTCACGCCCATCGCTGGCGATCGCTGGCAGCGGGTAGAAAGCGCGGACGGAAGAACGCTATGGGTGATCGTCGAGGCCGGCAGCGCCAGACGCAGCCGCTGACACCATGGAGCCGGCGCTCATCGCGCCAGCAGGTCGATCGGCGCAACCACCACCCCGTTGCGATCGGCGTAGACGAACTGGTCGGGCACGAAGCGCAGCCCGGCGAAATCGACCACCACGTCGCGCTGACCTTGATTGCGTTTGACGCTGCGCAACGGGTGTGCGCCCAGGGCCTGGATCCCCACGTCCATCTCCCCAAGCTCGTCCACATCGCGCACGCAGCCGTATACCAGCAGGCCGGCCCAGCCGTTCTCGGCGGCCAGGCGGGCCAGATTGTCGCCGACCAGGGCGCAGCGCCGGGACCCGCCCCCATCGATCACCAGCACCGCGCCGTCGCCCGGCTCGCGGACCCGGTCGGCGACCACGGAGTTGTCCTCGAAGCACTTGATGGTGCGGATCGGCCCCGCGAACGCCGGCCGGCCGCCGAAGCTCGCGAACACCGGCTCTGCGGCGCGGACGATGTCCGGGTGGGCATCGCACAGGTCAGGCAGTGAGAACGCACCTACCCTACCGCTCACAGTTTCTCCGGGCAGATGCGTTTCTCCAGGCAGATGCGATGACCCAACTCGATCCCTCGTCAGAGACGGATTGCTGGTCCTTCAGGCGTCGCCGTCCGCGGCGTCCCGGAACGTTGATGCTACCACCTCAGCGCCTCGACATTCTCCGGTAGAACGCAACGGCAATCAGACCCACGCCAAGCAATGCCAGCGTGCCGGGCTCTGGGACCTGTTGAAACGACCCAGATTGGGAAAGCTGGTTAGCGGTTTTCCACTTGATGGACCCATCCCTGTTCGTGCCGTTCTCTCGAACCGCCAGGAATTTGACGCTGTGGTCGCCGTCGAGAATTTCGGCGATGTTGACGCCGGCGAAGAAGTTGATGTCAAAACGGAAAACGTAGCTCGTGCTAGCGGCGATGATGGTTTCCATCCCTGATCCACCCGCTCCGGTGGGCGAGCGCGTGTAGCAGACTGACTCCGACTGGTTGTCCGTGCAGCCGTTTCCCGACACCTTTCCGAGCAAGCCGGTCCAAGGCCCATTGACATTCGCTGAGGTCGTCGCGGTGCTGCTGATGGACTGAACGATGGAATTGCAGTCATTGCCTGCACATCCTAACTGAAGACTCAGCGCATCCATGGTCGCGCCAATCCAGGACGATGCTGTGGTCGCGTCGGCAATGTCGACCTGAAATCTAACCGAAGTCGTCTGCCCAGACGTCGTCTGCGTAACCGCGACGGTCATGCCGTCCTGGCTCACGATCAACCCCGCCCACGCGTTTAAGCTGACCAAAGACCCGAACCCTAAAGCTACAACCTGAAGCCGGGCCAGATACTTCTTCATGCTCAACTCCTGCAGACTCCCATTTTCGGAAAGACGCCAAGCATGGCGCTGCAATTATTGCGCCAGAGACGTATCTAATTGTTTTTACAAAGAAAAAATTCTATCGATATCGGCTCGGACATCAATAGTGTTAGCAATATTGACACAATCTCTGTCGGATCGAGAGGCTAGGTGTCAGCTATTCTGACAGTTACGACAAGCTTCTATCGCTTTTGCGCTACCCGTCAAGCGTTTTCGAGTAGTCGCTTCAAGGCTTCGTAGTCGGTGGCGTGCGGGTATTGCGGAAACTCGGCCCGGACGTTGTCCGGCGCGCAGAAGAAGAACCCGGCGTCCGCCTCCTCGAGCATGGAGACGTCGTTGTAGGAATCACCGGCGGCAAGAACCCGGTAGTTCAGCGACTGAAACGCCTGCACCGACCGGCGCTTCGGGTCCGGCTGACGGATCCGATAGCCGACGATACGATCGTCCTCGATCTCCAGCCGGTGGCAGAACAGCGTCGGCCAGCCCAGCTTGGCCATCATCGGCATGGCGAACTGATAAAACGTGTCGGATATGATCGCGACCTGAAAGTGCTGGCGCGCCCAGCCGAGGAATTCGGGCGCCCCCGGCAGGGGCTCGAGCCCGTCAATCACGTCCTGAATCATGCTCAGCGCCAGGTCGTGCTCGGCCAGCACGCCGAGCCGAAGCTCCATCAGCTCGTCGTACACGGGAATGTCCCGCGTGGTCTTGCGCAGCGCGTCGATGCCGGTGCGATCCGCCACGGCCTGCCAGATCTCCGGGATCAGCACACCTTCCAGGTCGAGACACAGGACGTTCAACTCCCCTCCTTGGACACCAGACAGCACACAGGACTCATGCTCAGCGGACCGGCAGCTCCAGCTCGGCGAACAACGCCTCGCGCTCGACCCGGGTGGTGCACGACACCGCCCGGTCGACCTGCTGACGATCCAGATGGGGCGCGAAGCGCTCGATGAAATCGTACATGTAGCGGCGCAGGAACGTGCCCTTGCGGAAGCCGATGTGGGTGACGCTGGCGCTGAACAGATGCGACGCGTCCAGCGGCACCAGATCGGTGTCCTTGTCGGGATCCAGCGCCATACGGGCAATGATGCCGACCCCCAGCCCCAGCCGCACGTAGGTCTTGATCACGTCCGTGTCGGTGGCGGTCAGCACCACGTGGGGCGAGAGCCCCGCCTCCGAGAACGCCGCGTCCAGGCGCGAGCGACCGGTAAAGCCGAACACGTAGGTGACGATGGGTTCTGCGGCCACATCGGCAAGGTCCAGCTTCCGGCCGCCGCGGGTCTTGGCGATCAGCTGATGGCCCTCCGGCACAACCACGCAGCGGTTCCACGCGTAGCAGGGCATCATCACCAGATCCTGGAAGTGCTCGAGGCCCTCGGTGGCGATGGCGAAGTCCACGGTGCCCGCCGCGGCGAGCTCCGCGATCTGGGTGGGCGAGCCCTGATTCATGTGCAGGGTGACGTCCGGATAGCGCTCGCGAAAGTCGCTGATCACCGCGGGCAGCGCGTAGCGAGCCTGGGTGTGGGTCGTCGCGATGGACAGGCTGCCCTGCTTCTCGTCGCTGAACTCCTGGGCCACCTGCTTGATGGCGTCGACCTCGCGGAGAATCTGCCCTGCCATGTTGATGATGGTCTCGCCCACGGTGGTGATGTGGGTCAGGTGCTTACCGCTGCGGGCGAAGATCTCGACCCCGAGCTCGTCCTCCAGCAGGCGGATCTGCTTGCTGATCCCGGGCTGCGAAGTGAACAGGCTCTGCGCCGTGGCGGAAACGTTGAGCTCGTGGTGCGCGACCTCCCAGATATAGCGGAGCTGTTGCAGCTTCATTGGTCTCGCCCGAGTGGTCGCCGGCGGAAATCGGCCAGTGGTTATAAGAGCGTCGACGAGTATAACTTACTCGCTGCGATTGGCGATGCCGTGGGGCACGTGCCCTGAGGCAATGTGGACGCTGGCGCGCTCGACGTGCTGGGTCTGGTCATCGAAGAACACGTCGGCGCCGAACGCGCGAAGGAACTCCGTCTTGTCCATCCCGCCCAGAAACAGCGACTCGTCGAGGCGCACGTCCCAGGCGCGCAGCGTTCGGATCACCCGTTCGTGAGCCGGCGCGCCGCGGGCGGTGACCAGCGCGGTGCGGATCGGGCAGTGCTGGCCCTCGAACTCCCGCTGCAGCCGGTGCAGGGCAGCGAGGAAATCCTTGAAGGGCCCGCCTTCGAGCGGGCGCGCCGCCGACTCCGCCTCCATCCGGCTGAACACCTCGAGCCCCTGCTCCTGAAACACCTGCTCCGCCTCGTCGGAAAACACCACGGAGTCGCCGTCGAAGGCGAGCCGCAGCTCGTCGCTGACCGCCCTGGTGCCCGGACTGCGACCGAGCAGGGTCGCCGCAGCGATGCCATGCTCCAGCGCGTGCGCCACGTCGTCCGGCTGGGTGGAGAGGAACAGGCTCGACCGAAATGCCTGAATGTAGCGATAGGGAGACTCGCCGCCGCAGAACGCCGCCCGGGTGATGGCCAGGTCATAGGCTTTGATGGAATTGAATATGCGCAGCCCGGTGTCGGCGCTGTTCCGCGAGAGAAGTATTACTTCTACTCGAGGTTTACCCAGTAGGTTATTAATATTTAGAAGTTTTTTTACGAAATGGAACGCCTCGCCGGGTTCCAGAAGATCGTCCTCGTGGTCGATCTGATACTGCCGGTAGGCTTCCAGGCCCTCCCGCTCGAAGACGTCGTTGCTCGCGCTCAGGTCGAACAGCGCGCGGGAACTGATGGCCACGGTCAGCGGCGGGTCGGTTTCCGGTGGTGCGGTGTTTCCCGGCTGCCGACTGTGCGCGCCGTCAGGCATCGAGATCCGGAATCAGCTCGCTTTCCAGCTTGGACATGGTGTCCTTGAGCTTCAGTTTCCGTTTCTTCAAACGCTGGATGCGCATGGTATCGCTGTGCCGGGTTTCGATGAGATGCCGAATCACTTCGTCGAGATCTCGATGCTCGATGCGCAACTCCTCCAGCCACCGTTCGATCTCTGCCCGATCCATTCGCCTCCCGGATACTGCGGGCACAGCCGCGTACAACTCATGGCATCATAAGTGGGTTGCGGTCACCGTTCAAAGCCGCGATCGTGCCAACCACGGTCAATGCCGGGAGTTCGAAGCCCCACATGGTCATCGTCATCGCCGCTGCACTTGCCCTGGTGGCGTTCGTGGTGCTGTTCCGGCTGTTGTGGCTGTCGGCGGGCCCGGGCGACAGCAACGCAAAGACGGCACCCGAAGATCGCCCGCGCTCCTACACCACCGTGATCACGCTGGCGGCCGTCGCGCTCGTGGTCGGGCTATCGGTTCTCGCGGCGACCGGGCGGCTCAGCTGGATCGCGGCCGCCGGGGCCGCCGCCTTCCCGTTCCTGCGCCGGGCCGCCGGGCTGGTGCGCTTCGTTCCGGTCGTCGGCTCGCTGTGGAAGTCGCTGCGGGGTGGATGGGGCCGCGCAGGCCGCGGCGGGTCACGCCCGGGGCCGGCCGGGGCTCGAATGAACCGGACCCAGGCGCTGGAGATCCTCGGCCTCGGCAGCAACCCGACCCGGGAGGAAATCCTCAGCGCCCACCGTCACCTCATCCAGAAGCTGCATCCGGACCGCGGCGGCTCCACCTATCTCGCCCAGCAGCTCAACGAAGCCAAGGCGAGGCTGCTGGAAGACCTGAAGCGGTAGCCGGTCCCAGCGGCAACGCCAGCACGGGAGGCACAGACCGAGGAGCCGATCTCAGCGCGACTGAGGCCTCCGTCACGGCTCGGCAGGCGGCACGCGCGGTAGCATCGGCCCATGCCCCCAGAGCAGCCACCCAAAGATCGCCGCCGCAGCCCGCGCATGGACGGTGCCCTTATCGCCGTGTCGCTGCGCCCCCGGGGTCGCCTGGGTAGCATCGAGGCGGAGGCGGTGGATTTCAATCGTTACGGGATAGGGGTCATTACCGCAACGCCGCTGGATAAGGATAGGACCGTTTACCTTCGCCTCTGTTGCGGCGGCATGCGGCTGGACAACATCGTCGGGGTGGTTCACAACTGCGTCCGCCAGAGCGGCGGCTATCGCAGCGGCATCCGTTTCCGCCCCTCGTCAGAGCTGCAGCAGGACAGCGTGGAAGTGGAGTCGGTTCTCGCCGGCCTGGAGGACGCGCTCCTCGAAGCACAACGAGCCAGCGCCTGAACGAACCCGCGCGCCTCAGGACGACATCAGGCCGCGCGCCTCGTCCTCCAGGGCCAGCAGCCGCCGAACCCAGTTGTCCAGCAGCATGAAGTCCGCGTCCGAAATCTCGAAGGTGCGGCTGATCTCCTTCAACAGGCACTCTTCCTCGATCTCGAACGCACCATCGGCGTAGCTCAACCGGATCAGGTTGAGCACCGCGACCACCCGCGACTTGCGGGTCCCGAATATCCGCTCGATGCCGTCGAGCTCGAGATATTCGGCTTGCTCGGACGGATGCAGCTCCATCTCCCGCTTGAACTGGTCCAGCATGCCCTCCTCGTTTGGATCGAGCAGCCCGTCGGAGACCACGACGTTGTGCGCGAGTCCGAGCAACGCCTTGCGCTGCTCGGGGGTCAGCGAGGACAGCCACATGGCGCCAGGCCGCTACTGGAGGATCAGGCTGGCCAGCATGATCAGCACCGACAGCCAACCCCAGAGGATGAAGACCTTCATCACCAGGTTCTGATCGAAGAAGTCCTCAATCAAATGCCACATCCGCAGATTTCTCCAATGCTTCGACATCGGGCGACAGCCCTCACTCGATAATTCTAATCCAAATGCACCGCCGTCCCCAGGTACGCGCCGTGAAGATCATGGGCATCGCTCGCCGTGATGCGCACCCAGACCCGTTCACCCGCCTCGAGGCCCGCAGCACCGGTCACGTGAACCACCCCGTCGATGTCGGGGGCGTCCCCACGGGTGCGGGCGATCGCGCTGGTGCCGTTCGTTTCGTCGACCATGACCTCGAGGCGCTGGCCCACCCGCTGCGCCAGCTTCGCCTCGCTGATCCGCGACTGAACTTCCATCAGCGCTTCCTGGCGGTCGAGCTTGACGGATTCCTCGACCTGGTCCGGCAGCGACCGAGCCCGGGCCCCTACCACGTTGGAATAGGTGAAACACCCGACCCGATCCAGCCGCGCTGCGTCGAGGAAGTCGAGCAGGCGTCCGAACGCCGCATCGGTTTCGCCCGGGAACCCGACGATGAAGGTGCTGCGCACCACCAGCTCCGGACAGATCTCCCGCCACGACGCAAGGCGCTTCAGGGTGTTCTCCACGGCGGCAGGACGGCGCATGGCCCTGAGGATGGCCGGGTCCGCGTGCTGCAGCGGGATGTCCAGGTATGGCAGCACCAGCCCCTCCGCCATCAGCGGCAGCAGCCGATCGACGTGAGGATAGGGATAGACATAGTGCAGGCGGACCCAGGGGATCAGCTGGCCCAGTTCCCGGCACAGCGTCTCGAGGTCGCTCGGCAGCGTGCGACCGCGGTGCGCTGCGGCCCGATAGCGCAGGTCGACGCCGTAGGCGCTGGTGTCCTGGGCGATGACCATCACTTCCTGCACCCCGGCGGCGGCAAGGCGCTCTGCCTCGGCCAGCACGTCGTCGATGGGGCGGGAGCGCAGCTTGCCCCGCATGCTCGGAATGATGCAGAACGAGCACGTGTGGTTGCAGCCTTCGGCGACCTTCAGGTAGGCGTAATGCGGCGGCGTCAGCTTCACCCCGGCCGGACCCATCATCACCTCGAGCTCCGCCCCGGCCAGGGCGGAGCCGCGCGCGATCGGCGCGTGGCTGTGCACCGCGGCCACCACGGCGTCGGTGGCCTGGGGGCCGGATACCGCCAGCAGCCCGGGGAACCGCGCCCTGAGCCGCGCGGCGTCCGCGCCGAGACATCCCGTGACGATCACCCGGCCGTTGCAGCCGAGCGCCTCCACGATGGTCTCGAGGGAATCCGTGACCACGGCATCCATGAAGCCGCAGGTGTTCACCACCACCACGTCGGCGTCTTGGTAGCGCTCCACGGTGCGGTAGCCGTCGCCGGTGAGACGGGTCAGAATCTGCTCCGAGTCCACCAGCGCCTTGGGACACCCGAGGCTGACGAACCCTACCTTGCCGGTGCTGCTCATGTGCGGCGTGATCGATGGACAAAGTGAGGCGGCGCATTCTACGCGGAGCCGGTGGCCATCACTAGCATGCCGGCATCGATCCGACCGGCGCTGCTGACGGAGGCCGGATGACGCACGGACCGGAGTTCCTGGACGTGGTCGAGATCGACGAAGCCCGCGACCTACCCGCCGGTCGCTTCGGCGACTGGCTGGAGGCCTTCGGCGAATCCCTGCGCCGCGGCCGTCATATGGTGGTGCCCTGCGGCCCCTGCAACGCCTGCTGCAGATCGGGGTACTTCATTCACATCGGCGCGGCGGAGCACGAAACCCTGGCCCGGATCCCTCAGGCGCTGCTCGTTTCGGCGCCCGGCAGGCCGGACGATCGCGTAATGGGCTTCGACAGCCGCGGCCGCTGCCCGATGCTGGTGGACGATGCGTGTTCCATCTACGAGCATCGCCCCCTCACCTGCCGGCGTTACGACTGCCGTGTCTTTGCCGCCGCCGGTACCGTTCCCGAGGAGGACAAGGCCGACCTCGGCGCGCGGGCCCGGCGCTGGCGCTTTACCTACCAGGGCGGGGAGGATGAACGCCGTCACGCGGCGACCGTCACCGCCGCCAGGCTGCTCGACGAGCACCGGGCCCGGCTCGGCGCCGCTGCACCGGTGAATCGAACCGAGCAGGCCGTTCGGGCCGTGGCCCGCCACAGCGCCGTGCTTGCCCTAGACGACCGCTACCGGCGCTCGGGCGAACACCCCGCCGAGGCGGAGATCCTGGCCGCCATCTCCACGGCGGCCGACATAGCGGCAGGCGGCGGTTGATTTAGCGACGTGCTCGGGTAATATCCGCCCCCATGAACCCGTCCACGGCAACGCAGCGCAACCGGGCAGACGCAGACGCCGCAATCGCGGCGTGCTGGCGCACCGGCTATTTTTTCCCGCGCTGACGTTGCCTGAGAACCCGGTTCGAAGGCAGCGCAGGCTGCCTCCGGATCAAACCCCGCGTGGCAGCCCGCCCCCGGGGTTTTTTTTGGCCCCGACGAAGTAACCCAGGAGCCAACCATGAGCGACCCTAGGACTGCAGCAACCGCCCCCGTCGGCCGTCACGGCCACGAGCGGCTGGAAAACCTGAACATCGAATCGCACCAGGTGCTGGTGACGCCCGAGCAGCTGAAGGCCCGGCTGCCCGCCACCGAGTCCGTGCGGGAGTCCGTGCAGGCTGCCCGGGACGCGGTTCGCGACATTCTCGCGCGCCGCGATCACCGGCTCCTGGTGGTGGTTGGACCCTGTTCGATTCACGACGTCGAGGCCGCGCGGGAATACGCCGGACGTTTGCGGACGCTCGCGGACGAGGTCTCCGACAGCCTGCTGCTGGTGATGCGCGCCTACTTCGAGAAGCCGCGCACCACCGTAGGCTGGAAGGGCCTGATCAACGATCCCGACCTCGACGATACCTTCAGCATCGACCGCGGCCTGACCCTGGCGCGCCAGCTGCTGCTGGACATCGCCGAGCTCGGGCTGCCGCTGTCCACCGAGGCCCTCGACCCGATCACGCCCCAGTACCTGCAGGACCTGATTGCCTGGTCGGCCATCGGCGCCCGCACGGCGGAATCCCAGACCCACCGGGAGATGGCTTCCGGTCTGTCCTGCGCGGTCGGGTTCAAGAACGGAACGGACGGCTCTCTGGGCGTCGCCATCAACGCGCTGCAGTCGGTGGCCAGCCCGCACCGCTTCCTCGGTATCAATCCGGCCGGTCAGGTGTCGGTGCTGCACACCCGGGGAAATCGCTACGCGCACGTGGTGCTGCGGGGCGGCAGCCAGGGACCGAATTTCGACCGGGCCAGCATCGAGGCCTGCGAAAGCGCCCTGGCGAAGCTGACCCCGCGACCGAACATCATGGTGGACTGCAGCCATGCCAACTCGTCCAAAGACCACGAGCGGCAGCCCCTGGTGGCGCGGGACATCCGGGATCAGATCGTTGCCGGCAACGACTCGGTGATCGGCCTGATGATCGAGAGCCACCTGCACGGCGGGAACCAGCCGCTGACCGAGGATCCCCGGACCCTGCGCTACGGCGTGTCGATTACCGATGCGTGCATCGACTGGGACACCACGGCGTCGCTGCTGCGGGAGCTGGAAGCGACCCTCAACGAACCGCTGCGGGCGCGATTGGCGCCGCCGGCTCCGGCCGCGGTCCCCGCCTGAGCCACGGCGGCCCTTGGCGGCGGCTTCCCGGCCGGGCATGGCTGCCGATGGCTACGGGCTACTGGTAGTAGGCGTTCTCGGTCACCGTATGGTCGGTGACGTCGCGGATGGCGGTCAGCTCGGGGATCTGCTCGAGCAGGCTCCGCTCGACCCCGTTCTTCAGGGTGATGTCGACGGCCGCGCAACCCTGGCAGCCGCCACCGAACTCGAGCACCGCAACCGTACCTTCCACCACCTCGATCAGGGTCACCACGCCGCCATGGGAGGCCAACCCCGGATTGATCTCGTTGTAGAGCACGTAGTTGATGCGGTCCTCGAGCGGAGCATCGGGGCCCACCTTCGGCACCCTCGCGTTCGGTGCCTTGATGGTGAGCTGCCCGCCCATGCGATCCTCCTGGAAGTCGACGACGGCATCCTCGAGATAGGGTGTGCTGCGTTGTTCGAACCAGGCTGTGAAGCCGTCGTAGCTCACCGGGATGTCGTCCTCCTGCTCCTCGCCAGGCCGGCAGTAGGCAATGCACGTCTCCGCATGGGGCGTGCCCGGCTGCGCGACGAAAACGCGAATTCCGACGTCGGCGTCCTCCTGCTTCGCGAGCAGCTCACAGAGATAGCGTTGCGCCGATTCAGAGATCTCGATCATGGGAGCAGCAATTCCGACTAATTTGCTCGGGTATGCTAGCGGATGCCGCCTGCGGCGGCAACGGCGGCGGGCTTGGGGGCAGCCGACTTGCTTCTGGCACTCCTCTGCCGGCGGCGAATCTGCATGAGCCCGGTTCATGTTGCCCGCTCGCAACTTCAATTGAATTCACTCACTGAGGGCCTAGACTGGCCTTCAGTCCAAAAGCGCCCGAAATCTCCATGCCCGAACCCCAGGCCGCGCGGCTGCGCCAGGCACTGACCCAGCGGATCCTCGTTCTCGACGGCGCCTACGGCACCCTGATTCAGGGGCTGGGGCTCGACGAGGCCGCCTACCGTGGCGAGCTGCTCGAAAGCCATCCCTGTCAGCTCGGCGGCAATCACGACGTGCTCGCGCTGACCCGGCCGGACGTGGTCCGCGACGCCCACCGCCGTTACCTCGAAGCGGGCGCAGACATCATCCAGACCAACACCTTCACCTCCACGCGAATCGCGCAGGCCGACTACCAGCTCGAAGATCGGGTGGAGGCAATGAACGCGGCCTCCGCCCGGGTCGCCCGCGCGGTGGCCGACGAGTTCAGCACCGCCGACCGGCCCCGCTTCGTCGCCGGGGTCATCGGGCCGACCAACCGCACCGCCAGCCTGTCGCCGGACGTCAACGATCCGGGCTTCCGCAACGTCAGCTTTGCCGAGCTTGCCGACAACTACCTGGAGGCAGCGCGGTCGCTGATGGGCAACGGCGCGGATCTGATTCTGATCGAGACCGTGTTCGACACGCTGAATGCCAAGGCCGCGGTCTGGGCGCTGGAGGCCCTGTCGGTAGAGCTCGGCTACCGGGTGCCCGTGATGATCTCCGGCACCATCACCGACGCCAGCGGGCGCACCCTGTCGGGCCAGACCACAGAGGCGTTCTGGTTCTCGCTGCGCCACGCCGAGCCGCTGATCATCGGCCTGAACTGCGCGCTGGGCGCCGATCAGCTGCGCCCCTACGTGGCGCAGCTGGCAAAGGTGGCGGACACCTTCGTCAGCGTGCACCCGAATGCCGGGCTGCCCAACGCGTTCGGCGAGTACGACGACACCCCGGAATCCATGGCGGAGACCCTGGGTGAGTTCGCCCGCTCCGGGCTGCTTA
>JBFISC010000068.1:0-15108 GCA_041608775.1 Pseudomonadales bacterium
CCACGCCCGCCCCCGCCGCTGGATCAGACGTCTCAGCCTGATGACCGGGGCCGCGCTGGTGATCGTCCTGAGCGCTTTGGCGCTGCGCTACCAGCGTGTCGATCCAGACGACCGGGTCGACTCCGTCGAGGACCAAGCCGCGCTGCTGACGACCGCTCAACGCCAGGCCATCGAAGACTACCACCAGCACCTGCTGAGCGAGTTCGACATCGACTATCGGGTGGTGACCCGCCGGGAACTGCCCGACATCAACCGGGCGGCGGTGGCCCTGTTCCGGGCGTTCGGCCGGGAATCACGCAGCCGCAGCGGCCGCGGGCTGCTGCTGCTGATCGATCCGAGCTCGGACCGGGTCAGGCTGGAGGTCGGCTATGCGCTGGAAGGTACCTACCCAGACGCCTTCGTCGACTACCTGCAGCGCCGGCAGATGGTGCCGTTCTTCGAGCACGGCCGGGTGGCAGACGGAATCGTTGCCACGACCGAGCTCATCGTCACCCGGGCGCAACAGGCCGGGGACGAGCTCACGTCCCCGGGCGCGGCCTGGGAGACCTCCAGCGGCGGCGCCGGCGCGGTAATCGTTGCGCGCCTCGACGCCGGGCCGGCGGATGCCGCCCGGAGCGTGCCGGGCGAGTCGGCCGGCGACCGGGGTAGCCAGGCGGCCGCCGCGCACGCGGCGCCATCCGGCAACGTGGACCCGGGCGGCGCCCCCGACGAGACCCTCAATGCCTATCTGCGGGCGATGGCTGCTCACGATTCCCGGCCCGGCCTACAGATCTACACCCCGGCAACGCGCGCCATGCTCGAAAGCTGGCTGGTGACGCCGGCGCAGATGGACAACCTGGTACGGACCTACCGGTCATGCCGTCCCGAACCCGCGATCTTCGCGCCTGACGGACGGCGCTCGGTGATCCGCTACCCGCGTGCCAGTCGCGGCTGCGCTCCGTTCTTCTTCGAGCTCGGCGAGCACGGCTGGCAGCTCGACCTGACGATGATGCAGCGGGCGCTCCGGTTCAACGCCGGAAACGCCTGGCATTTCCGCCTCGGAGTGACCCATCCGTACCAGTTCGCCTTTCAGGACTGGGACTTCGACCGCAACGGATTTCCCCGCCCCGCCCGCGATTGAACGCGAGGGCAAGCAGGGGAGACGTCAGACCCGGATGAGCAGAACGATCGTGGCCAGCAGCGTCGAGAGCGATCCGCACAGCAGCAGCGCCTCGGACATGACCAGTGTGTAATCAGCAGTATCCATGCTCTGAGGCTAGTCGGCATGCCGGCCGCCGCAGACCTCCGGTCTCCGAACTGTGACCGGCCGCGCAATCTTTCACCGGCTGCGAGATTTCCGCCGAGCCCGTGGTGCCCGGGGCGGGAGTCGAACCCGCATGGCCTTTCGGCCCAGGGATTTTAAGTCCCTTGTGTCTACCAGTTTCACCACCCGGGCGGAGGTGTGCCGGCCCCACTGATCGCATTGCAGGGAGCGCTCGCATTCCCTCAGCACGATAGCGTTGCCCCCGCTCATCCACAATCGCACTCGCGCTACAATGGCCGCTTTCGGCAACCCAGAGCAGCCATGAAATTCAAAGCGCTGGCCATCGACCTCGACGGGACCCTGCTGGTGGGCGAGGACGTTCCCGAGGACAACATCAAGGCTCTGCGCGCCGCGCACGAGGCCGGGCTGCAGATCATCATCGCCACCGCGCGCTGGAAGCAGATGGCCCAGCGGGTCGAAGCGAAGATCGGCATCGAGGGTCTGGCGATCACCTGCTCGGGGGCACAGGTCTACTCCCCCGAGCTCGACGGCGACATCTTCGACGAGCGCCTCCCAGAGGATTTCACCCGGGACCTGTACGCGATCTGCGACGCCGAGCGCTGCATCGCGACCATCACCGTCCAGGACCGGGTCCTGCTCAAGCTCGATGGCGAGCCCGATCCCGCGGCCATGCCCCCCGAGATGACCTGGGTCCGCCGGCTGGAAGGCGCCGACCCGACGCTGCCGCGGGTCGCCAACATCCAGGGCTCGGGCGTCTACCAGCGGATCCGCAACGAGCTGAAGCCGCGCTACGCCGAGCGGGTGCACTTCTTCGACAGCATCGGACCGACGGGCAAGGTGATCTACACCCTCACCTCCGCCAAGGCGAGCAAGGGGCGCGCGCTCGAGAAGGCCTGCGAGCACCTCGGCCTGGCACCGACAGATGTGGTGACCTTCGGCGACGCGGAGAACGACATCGAGATGTTCCGGATTTCCGGTGCGTCCGTGGCCATGGGTCAGGCAGACGAGAAGACCAAGGCGGCGGCCACGGCGATCACGGCGCGCAACGACGAGGCGGGCGTTGCCCGGGCGGTGGAGCGACTGCTCGCCCACGGCAGCGTCTGAAGCGTCGAGTTCAAGGAGTGAGCATGGATAACTTCACCCTCAACGCCAGCGACGGCAGGCGCCTGCACGTTTATCGCTGGCTCCCGGAGGGCCAGCCGCGGGCGGTGATTCAGATCGCACACGGCATGGGCGAGCATGCCGGCCGCTACGACCGGGTGGCACGCGCCCTGATCGGTTCCGGATTCGCCGTGTACGCCAACGATCACCGCGGGCATGGTCATACCGCCGATCCGGACCGCCTCGGCTGGATGGGCGAGGACGGCTGGAACCGGGTCGTCGACGACGCCGGGCGTCTCACCGCCCACCTCCGCCCCGCCCATGCCGGCCTGCCGGTGGTTCTGCTCGGCCACAGCATGGGCGCCATGCTGTCCCAGCAGTACCTGTACCGCTTCGGCAGCCAGATCGACGCCGCGGTGCTGTCGGGTTCCCCGGGCATGGCGGGCGCCTTCCAGTCCTGGCTGTCCCACACCCTGGCCCGGTTCGAGCGCTGGCGGCTCGGGCCGGAGGCGGAGAGCCCGCTCATGCAATCGCTGCTGTTCGGCAAGTCAAACCAGGCCTTCGACGGCCCGGAAGCGACGGGCTACGAATGGCTGTCGCGGGATCCCGATGAAGTTCGCGCCTACGTGGACGATCCGCACTGCGGCTTCGTGCTGCGCGCCGGCAGTCTCTGCGACCTGTTCGTCGGCGCCCGCGAGGCCAAGCACATGGAGAACGTGCTGCAGATTCCCGCCAGTCTGCCGGTATACGTGTTCTCAGGCAGCGACGATCCCGTGCATCGCGACGGCAAGAACCTCGCGCGAATGCTGAAGCGCTACCGCCGCCACCTGCAGCGCGTCGACTACCGGCTCTACGAAGGGGGTCGCCACGAGATGTTCAACGAGACCAACCGCGACGAGGTCGTTCAGGACTTGCTGGCCTGGCTCGACAGCACGCTGCCCGACGCCGCTTCCGGCAGGCCGGCGACGGCGGCGTCGCCGTACTGAGCTACCCGCTGGTGCACTTCATTCATGGCATCGTAGAGGCGCCGGGTCGCGTCGGGCACGCTGGTGCCGGGCTCGAAGTGGATCGGGTCGAGGAAGAACGCGCCCGCCGGGCCCGGAAACACCTCCCGCGTCCCTTTAGGTCGGATGGCCTTCAGGCCGGTGAGAAACACGGGCACCACCGGCACGTTCTTCTCCAGCGCCAGCACCGATACGCCATGGCGGAACTTCGCCATGCTGCGGCTGGTGGACCGGGTGCCTTCCGGAAAGATGATCAGGTTGCAGCCCTGATCGAGCAGCCAGCGCGGGTACTCGAGCGCCCGTGAGCCACCGCCGCGCTGAATCGGAAACGAGCCCATGGCGAGGGACTGGTACCAGGGCTGCATGATCAGTTCCTTGCGGCCCTTGACGAACCAGCGGTCCGCGGCGGCGCCGGCGTAGACATTCCAGCGGATCCGGAACGGCAGCGCGGCGTTGAGCGCGATGCCATCCATGTGGCTGGTGTGATTGGCGACCACGATGCAGGGGCCCTTGATGCCCTTCAGCTTCTCCCGGCCGATCACGGTGAATGGCCGGCAGTACTTGTGCACCCAGCGGTCGTAGGCCCGCCAGCGGCAGGCCAGCCGGGCGACCTTTGCCCACCAGGTGATCTGCCAGCGATGGGGACCCTCGGTGCCCGCCTCGGTCGCGATCAATCGACTGAACAGATCGTAGTCGATGGCCGGCAGAATCTCGGTGTCCGCCGTGGTGCTGATCTCCTGAGCCAGGCTCGCCCGGTAGGCTTTGAAATTATCCGGCGCCTCGAAGATAGTGCACTGGTCCCACTCTCCGGTGGTCCGGTAGCTCTCCAGCACCTTGGCTTCCCAGCGTTCCAGCGCCTCGTGAACGCCGAGCAGCGCCCGCGGATCCTTGCGGACGGCGCGCATTCCCGACGAGTGATAGCGCAGGAGCATCACGTAGACCGGCATGCTGCTCACCCCTCCCCGTGTTGAGAAATCCGCGCCGGCTTCCCGGCCGGGCGGCTAGGATCCGCCCGGCGACTTGCCCTGGAGCATCTCCACGAACGCACCGATCTCCATGCCGGGGAAGGTGTTGACCTTGATCGTGCCCCGGGAGCCGAGCTCCATCGCGATCCGCGACATCACCTCGTTGGTGGGTGCCTCGATGATGTTGACGAAGTCGTAGCCGCCCAGGAGCGCGTACTGGGAAATGACCCGCGCGCCCATGGCTTCCACTTCCTTGTTCACTTCCTTGAGCCGCTCGGGCCGCTCCTTGAGCGTCTTGCGCCCTTCGTCGGTGAGCGTGCTCAACATGATGTAGGTCCCCATGGCGTTCCCTCCCCGTTTGCAACAGTCTACGAGAATTACCGGCCGGCACCAGCGTTGTCGCGCCTCGTGTGCAGGTTTACGATGACGGATCAATCGGGGGGAACGGAATGCGCGCAGCCGTCTTCGGCGATACCGGCAGCATCGGTGTGACCGAGCGCCGGCTGCCGGAACCACGTCCCGGCTGGGTACGCCTCGCGGTGAGCGCCGTCGGCATCTGTGGCAGCGATCTCAACCTGCTCTATGCCCACGGCGACCAGTCGCAGGGTGTTCAGCCCGGCCACGAAGTCGCGGGCTACGTCGACGCCGCCGGGGACGGCGTCGCGCTGGCGCACGGCAGCCACGTGGCGCTCGAGCCGCTGGTCGGCTGTGGCCAGTGCGGCTACTGCCGCCGCGGCCTGCACAACCTCTGCGGCACCGTCAAGCTCTGCGGTTTCACCCGGCCGGGCGGCATGGCGGAATTTCTCACCGTGCCCGCCGACGGCCTGTATCCGCTGCCAGACGACCTGCCCGCCCCCATCGCCGCCCTGGCGGAGCCCATGGCCGTATGCACCCGCGGGGTGCGCCTGGCCGGCATCGGCCTGGGAGACCGGGTGGCCGTGCTCGGCGGCGGCAGCATCGGCCTGCTCTCCATCGTCGCAGCCCGGGCAGCAGGCGCGGCGGAGGTGCTGGTCACGGCCCGCTACGACCACCAGCGCGAGCTGGCCGCGACCCTGGGCGCCGACCACGTGTTCGCCAGCGCTGACGCGCTGGTGGAGGCCGTGGGCGATCAGCACGCGGATGTCGTGGTGGAAACCGTTGGCGGCCACGCCGAGACCCTGGCGGAAGCCGTGACCGTCGCTCGCAGCGGCGGCAGGATCCTGATGCTCGGCGTGTTCGAAGCGACTCCCGGGCTTCCGGGTTTCGAGTTCTTCCGCAAGGAGCTGACGCTTCAGGCATCCAACTGCTACGGACGTGAGTGCCGGCATCCGGACTTCGGTCTGGCGACCCGGCTGGTGATCGAGCGACGCGACCAGCTCGCGCCGCTGGTGACCCATCGCTTCAAGCTGGATCAGGTCGCAGAGGCATTCGCCACCGCTGCCGACAAACGCACCCGATCGATCAAAGTGCAGGTAGAACCATGAGCACCTTCAAGAAAGTCCTGGTCGCCGTCGACCTGGAGGAGACCTCCGCCAGCTACGTGCTGGAAAGTGCGCGCCAGCTGCTGCCCGGCGTCAACCTGTCTGTGGTCCACGTGCTCGAACGCAGCCACTTCTACAACATGGGAGATCCGAGCTTTGCCCTGGTGGACGACCTGCACGGCAGGATGGTCGGGGAAATCGAGACCTACCTGAAGAAGCTCTGCGATGCGTTCCAGGTGAAAGAGCACAAGCTGCTGGAGGGCCACCCGGCGACGTTGATTCAGCAGCATGCCGACGCGCTGGGCTGCGACCTGATCGTGCTCGGAACCCACGGCCGGCACGGCATTCAGCGGCTGCTGGGGTCCACGGCCAATGCCGTGATGCACGGCACCGAGCGCAACGTGCTGGCCGTTCGGGTCCCGGGCAAGGACGTCACCGTGCGGCCGGCGAGAGACAAATACCGGCGGATTCTCGCCGCCATCGACCTGTCCGACGAGTCCCACCAGGTTCTGGACATCGCCCAGATTCTCGGCGAGCAGGAGCACGCCGATCTCAGCGTCGTGCACGTGATCAAGCCGTTTCACCACGCGTACGCCGGCGTGAGCCCGGCGACGATCTCAGACGTGGGGCTGCGCTTCGAAGAGGAAGCCGACGGCCTGGCGCGCGCACAGCTGAAGACCATCGCCGCCAGCCGCGGGCTGCGTCAGGAGTCGATGCTCGTGCGTCACGGCCCGCCCCAGATAGAGATTCAGGACGCTGCCGCCGAGCTCGATGCCGACATGGTAGTGGTGGGAACCCACGGCAAGCACGGGGTGCAGCTGCTGCTCGGATCCGTTGCCAATGCGGTCATCCACGGCATCGGCTGCGACGTGCTGGCGGTTCGGATCCGCTAGCCGCTGACGCCGGCGCGTGCCAGCGCGCCAGTGACCATGCGCACCATCCAGCGAGGCTGATACTGCATCCAGCTGACCATCGCCTGGTTCATGAGCCCCGGCACGCGGATGACCTCGCCCGCCATGCAGGCACGGTATCCGTCCTGGGCAACCTCCCGGGCGCTGGCGACGAACGGCCCGGCGAGCTCGATGGCCTTCAGCTCCTCCACCATCTCGGTGCGGGTCGGCCCCGGGCAGAGCGCGGTGACGGTCACCCCTGTGCCGCGCAGGTCCTCGGAGAGCCCTTCGGTGAACGCCAGGACGAAAGCCTTGCTGGCGCTGTACAGGGACATGCCCGGGACACCATGAAACGATGCCACCGAGGCGACGTTGAGAATCCGGCCACGACCCCGCTCGATCATCCCCGGCAGCAGGCCTTGAGTCAGCTCGGTCAGGGCTCGGACGTTCAGCTGCAGCAGGTCGCGCATCTGCTTCATGCCGAGCTCCTGGAACGGCCCGGAGGCAGCAACGCCGGCGTTGTTGACCAGCACGTCCACCTCACGACCCGCGTCCTTCATCTCAGCCATCAGCTTTGCAGGACCTTTGGACTTGGCCAGGTCCACGGGAGCGACGTGCACCTGGGTGCCCTTGGGCAGGGACGCGGCCAATTGCTCGAGGCGGTCTTCGCGCCGAGCGGTGACAATCAGATCATGACCATTGGCGGCAAACACCCGGGCAAGCTCGTAGCCGATGCCGGACGATGCGCCGGTAATGAGCGCGGTGGGTTTTTCCACGACTGCATTTCTCCTGTGCAAAAGAAAAGGCCTGCGGCTCCGGAGAACGGCAGGCCTCGGAACTCAGGTCCGGGCGCCGGCCAGTGACCGGCGCTCGGCGCCTCGACTTCAGGCAGCGGCAGCAGCTTCGCTGATGGAATCGGCTGCTTTCTCGACCGAATCGGTCGCGCTGTTGAACACGCCGCGCAGCACACCGCCGGTGTCTTCGACCGCCTCGCGGACGATCTCGCCGCGAGCTTTCAGGTCGTCCTGCACGCCCTTCCACAGCTTCTCGTTGTAGTCGCGCTGCAGTTCCACGAATGCGCTCAGCTCACGGACTTCCGGCAGCTTCTGCATGTACTCCTGGTTCAGCTCGACGTACTTCTTGAAGTTGTCGGCGGACAGCTCGGTGACCTTGCGCATGGTCTCGGCGTTGATCTCGAACAGTTCGCGGCCAACCTGAGCGGTTCTTTCGAAAGCGTTCATCTAGTCATCTCCTCGTCTGGTGGAACGCCCGTTTCAACCGGGCGATGCGATCATTTATTGCGATGCACAAACGCATTGTGCAGCACACAAAAGCGGGATGCAAGGACTTTTTTGTGCAGTGCACAGTTCTCCGGGCTCATTCGGCCGCGTCGCCCCCGCCCGGGCGACCTGCCCGGGCGCCGGCCCGCGGGAGTCTCAGGCCGCGCGGGGCTGATCTGCCGCCGGCTTCGAGCCCAGCCGCTGCTTCGGCCCTTCGGCCACTGCCCTGGCGCGCTCGCGAGGCGCGAACACGGCAGGCGACTTGAGCACCCGGTCCTTCAGCTCCATGAAGGCCGCCAGCATGTCGTTGCGCAGCAGACCGGGGTCAGGCAGGGCTTTGGCGCATGCGGTGATGCCGAAGAACATCTGATCCAGATAGCTCTGGACCGTGATGTTCATGGCCTGGGTGTGCGCCGGGATCGAGACCGGATAGTGCGTGAGCACCCTGGCCCCCAGCGAGTACAGCTGCTTGCGGGGCCCCGGCACGTTGGAGACGACCGCGTTGAACGGCAGCCGTGACGTCAGCTCGGCGAGATTCACCGCCTCGATCGCCTGCATGGCGACGCTCAACAGTCCGGGGAGCCCCGGCAGCGCCACGTTGGAATCGAAGCTGCCGGCGCTGTCCGCCACCACGCCCTTGGCCTGGGCGGAGGACAAACCGATCTTCAGCAGGCGCTTTACGGGATCCGCCTCGTCCGTGGCGAAGCTCACCATCATCATGGTGACCTGGTTGTTCGAGGTGGTGTCCCCGGGCTGGCGCAGCGAGACCGGACATCCGGCGACCAGCGAGCCACCCGGCAGCTCACCCAGCCGGCTCAGGTAGCTGCGCAGCCCGCCGGCGCAGACCGCCAGAAACACATCGTTCAGCGACGTGCCGGTCGCCTTGCCGATCAGCTTCATGTCGCCCAGCGGCAGCTCGCCGGTGGCATAGCTTCGGGCCTGCTCGACGGCACCGTTGAAGCGGGTTCTCGGCGCCCCCTCGGCGATGGCGCCCAAACCTTTGCTCGGATCCACGCTGCGCTGCCACAAACGCTGCGCCGTATCGACGTGGTCGAGGAAACCGGACAGCTGACGAACCTGGTAGCGGGCGAAGTTCTCGAAAGCGCCGGCCAGCATGTCCAGGGGGCTCAGGTGATCCTGCCGCTGACTGAACTCTGCCGGCGGCGGTTCCACCGCCCGCGGCTCGGGGGTCACATCCATGATGGCTTCGATCGCCGCCTGGCCGGAAACCCCGTCCAGACAGGCATGGTGGACCCGGTTGTAGTACGCGATCCGTCCGCCCTCGAGCCCGGTCAGCACCCAGAGCTCCCACAGCGGCCTGCTGCGGTCGAGCGGGCGCGCGTGCAGTTCGGCGATCTTCGCCTCGAGCTCCGCCCGGCCGCCAGGCGATGCCACCTCGGCATGCAGCACATGATTGTCGATGTCGAAGTTGCGGTCTCGGACCCAGACCGGATGATCGAGCTGGAAAGGAACGAATTGCAGTTTGTTGGTGAAGTACGACACGAGATGCGCACGATCCAGCAGCAACTGCTTCAGGTCGGCAATGAACTCAGGCGTGCTGACCCCGTCCGGCAGCTCGAGCACCTGAATAGAGGCAATGTGTTGTGGCGCCCGCGGAGTCTCGTTGTAGAGAAATCCGGCATCCAGGCCTGCCAACTTGTACACGGATCTAATCCTCCTGTCTGTTCCGAAAGAAAGGTCGTACGTTCTCGACGAATTCCCGCGTGCCTGTCAGGCCGCCGCCGGGCGCGTGCTCACCCGCTACTCGCCGATTTCTCCACACGCATGCTTGCCAGGGATTGAGCAATCCTCATGCCAACCCCGGCACTTCGCTAACCAGTTGTAATTGCTGAACTTTTCTCGAGGTCCGATGCCACCATCGGGGACCGGGATGGTGCACCCGGGAGGCGTGCGCCCCCGCTTGGTGCGAATCCTGCCGCCTCGAGAGCCGCGCATTCTACTGATCGGCCAGCGGACTTCAACGGTTTCCGCCGGCCAATTGCCGTGCCAGATCAAACCACCCATACAATGACGCCTATCGCAGTGCACCAAAAAGGGTTTGACCCACCTGAAAATCTTCGTAACACTCGAGAAACACTTAAGTCGGCGGTGCGTGTGTACCAGGTCATCGACGTCGTCAAGTTCCGGCCCAAGGGCCCCAGCGCGCTCAACTCCGCGACGGAGCTGCCGCGGGTGCTCATGGAAATGACGTCACTCGCGTACCTCTGGCCGCTGCTGGGCGCCCAGGACCGCGGAGACGGGCACCCGGTCATGGTCCTGCCCGGCTTCATGGCTGGCGATGAATCCACGGCCATCCTGCGACGTTACCTCCGGCGCCTGGGTTATCAGCCAGTGCCCTGGGGACTCGGTCAGAACACCGGCCGGATCGATCTGCTCGAGAGCCTGATCGGTAGCTTCGGCACGGTAGCCGGAAAATATGACCAGCGAATGACATTGATCGGCCAGAGCCTCGGTGGTGTGTACGCGCGAGAACTGTCGCGCCAGCATGCCGGCTCGGTCCGCCAGGTCATCACCCTGGGCAGCCCGTTCTCTTCTCACAGCCCCCAGAGTACCAACGCGCTGGTCAGCCGTCTGTTTCAATACATGTCGGGAATGACCCAGGACCAGATGCGCGACCAGATGCTCAACTTCGCCGCCGAGGCGCCCCCGGTGCCGAGCACGGCCATTTACTCCAAGGCCGACGGTGTGGTCCACTGGTCCACCTGCCTGGAGTACAAGGGCGAGTTCACCGAGAACATCGAAGTCCTGGGAAGCCACACGGGTATGGCCCTGAACCCGATGGTGTTCCACGTGATCAGCGACCGGCTCAAGCAACCGGAAGGCGCGTGGAAGCCTTTCCGCCGGGACCGGGGGATCCGCGGCCTGGTCTTCCCGGAACCCGAGCGCACCCTCTCCAGCCCTGCCACCGCCCAAGCCAACGGAGGATCCGCGGCGTGCGCGAACTGAAGAAGTACCCGAACCGACGCCTCTACGATCTCACCGACAGCCACTACGTAACCGTCGACGACGTTCGCCGGATGATCCTGAGGGGCGACAGCATCAAGGTCGTGGACAGCAAGGACGGTTCAGAAATCACCCGCACCATCCTGCTGCAGATTCTCTCGGAGCAGGAGGCGGAGGGTCACGAGCCCGTGCTCACCAACCGCGCCATCGAGCAGATCATCCGCTTCTACGGCAACAATGCCGGCAACGTGGTGTCACGTTACATCGAGCAGAGCATTCTCACGTTCCTGGAGCATCAGGATCAGTTCCGGCGGCGGATGAGGGAGATGAGCGACCTGAACCCGTTCAACTTCATGCGCCAGGCCATGGAGCGGGCGTTTCCGGACCCGCGCCGCCAGGCCCGTCCGAACGATCGCGCCGGCGGCGCCAAGGCTGAGCCCGAGGGCGCTGCGAGCGAGCCGCCGCCCGATCCGAAGGCGGAGTTCCCCGAGGCGAAAAGCAACCAGTCCTGAGGCGGCCGAAGCGCCGGCCAACCTGGCTCGCGGTCAGTCCTGATCATGATGGTAGCGCGCCAGGGCGGCCGCGATCTTTCGATACACCCCCGCGTTCACCACCAGTCCAACGTGTGAGCCCGTCACCTCCTCATGGCGCACCTGCGGATGGCGGTCGTCGATGCACGCCTGCCAGGCGACCACGCCGTCGGTTTTCGAGTAGAGCGCGGTGATGGGGACCTCGATGGGTCGCTGCTGGCGCTCCGCCAGCAACCGCGTCATCTGCTCCGGGGTCAGCCCGGTCTCCCGACTGACCCAGCGGCCGATGGTGGTGCCGTGCACGCCGCCGCGCACGGGGCTGCCGAGCGTGACGATGGACCGCACCAGGTCCGGACGGTCGCGGGCGATCTCCCGGGACAGGACGCCACCCCGGCTCCAGCCCACCAGACTCGCCGGCGCCTGCCAGTCGCGTCGCAGGTCCTCCAGGGATTCCACCAGGCCGGGCAGATGGTCCAGCATCAGGCCGCGGTTGACCCCGCGGCCCCAGGGATAGCTGCGGTAGCCGAGGGAATCGAGAAAGCGTCGCAGCAGCCAGGTTGGTGAGTCATCGGCCATGAATCCCGGGAGCACCATCACCGGACCCACCCCCCTGGGCAAGGTCATGCGCAGCAGCGGCAGCTGAGCCATCAACGCCATGGCCTCCGTGAACAGCCGGCCCTCGAGCATCGTGTGAAATCCCGATGGCGGCGTGATGGAATCGTCGGTCATCGCTGGCCCCTGGCCCCTGCAATCCGGGTAGCGTACCCCATGTTACGATGCGCCGAGCCACCGCCGGCAACCGGCAGCGAAGACGAGGAGCCCCAGCCAACGTGATTCCCGAGATCAGCGACTACTACGAGCCCGAGGCCTTCGAACGCATCCGCCGGTTTGCCGAAGGGCGCGAGACACCGTTCCTGGTGGTCGACAAGGCCACCGTCGGCAAGGCCTACGACGAGCTCACCGAATCGTTCCCGTTTGCCAGGATCTTCTACGCGGTGAAGGCGAACCCGGCACCCGAGGTGCTCGAGCTGCTGCGCGACCGCGGCGCCAACTTCGACATCGCCTCGATCTACGAGCTCGACCGGGTGCTCGGCCTGGGCGTCACCCCGGACCGGATGAGCTATGGCAACACCATCAAGAAGAGCAAGGACATCCGCTACTTCTTCGAGCGCGGCGTGTCCATGTTCGCCACCGATGCGGAGGCCGACCTGCGCAACATCGCCAAGGCGGCACCCGGGAGCCGGGTCTACGTCCGGATCCTCACCGAAGGCACCCAGACAGCCGACTGGCCGCTGTCGCGCAAGTTTGGCTGCCAGACGGACATGGCCATGGACCTGCTGCTGCTGGCAAGAGATCTCGGCCTGGAGCCCTACGGCGTGTCGTTTCACGTGGGTTCCCAGCAGCGCGACATCGGCGTGTGGGACGCGGCCATCGCCAAGGTGAAGGTGATCTTCGAGCGCCTTCTGGAAGAGGACGGCATCCAGTTGAAGATGATCAACCTCGGCGGCGGCTTTCCGGCCAACTACCTGACCAAGACCAATACGCTGGCCACCTACGCGGAAGAGATCACCCGCTACCTGAAGGAGGACTTCGGCGACGACCTGCCGGAGATCATTCTCGAGCCCGGCCGCAGCCTGCTGGCTAACGCCGGCGTGCTGGTGAGCGAGGTGGTGCTCATCTCCCGCAAGACCCGCACCGGGCTGCACCGCTGGGTGTACGTGGACGTGGGCAAGTTCTCAGGGCTGATCGAGACCCTGGGAGAATCCATCAAGTTTCCCGTCTACACGGACAAGCGCGGCGAGCTCGAAGAAGCCGTCATCGCCGGCCCGACCTGCGACAGCGCCGACATCCTCTACGAAGATTTCAAGTATCCGCTGCCGCTGAACCTCGCCATCGGCGACCGGCTGTACTGGTTCTCCACCGGGGCCTACACCACGAGCTACAGCGCCATCGAGTTCAACGGGTTTCCGCCGCTGGCGTCCTATTACGTCTGAGCGACCTGGGGCGCGGGCGCCGGTGATGGGCGCGCGGCCCCCGACCGGCCCGCGGCTGCCAGCAGCTCGTCGAACGACTCTTCCAGCATGCCGGCGTAGCGTTCGGGATCCGGCAGGATCTCGCGACAGCTGGTGAAGGAAATGGCCAGCCGGCCGCAGTAGCTGAACACCGGATGGATCAGCGCCATGCCATCGTAGATGGGCCCGAGCCCGACGAAGTTGAGCGCCTGGGCGCCGGCGAAATACAGCGGGGTCTGGGGACCCGGCACGTTGGTCACCACGGTATTGATGGCCGGCGCGGCCCGCTGGGTCATGGCGCGGATCTCGGGCGACGTGGAAAGCCGTGCGGCGAGGCCGGCAACCTGCGACGGCACGAACCGGGAGTAATCCGCCAGGTTGCGGGCGCCTACGGCGTTGGTCAGAGCTTTCGAGGCCATCGCCCCGTCGTGGACGGCGCTCAGCCGCGCCAACGGATCTGCGATGTCGGTGCCGAGCGCGACCATCATCGCCGACACCTGGTTGCCTGCACTGCCCTGCTGCGAGGTGTCGCGCACCGAGATCGGCGCCATGGCGATCAGCGGGGCCTTCGGCAGCTCGCCGTGGTAGCTGAGGTACTTGTGCAGGGCGCCGCCGACGATCGTCAGCACCGCGTCGTTGACGGTGGCGTCGGGGACCGCCGACTTGATCGCTCGAACGTCGGCGAGGGAGAACGAGCGGCCGTCCACCACGCGATGCGCCGTGATGTTGGCGTTGAATCGGGTTCTCGGCACTGATCCGGGCGCCCGTAGTTCCCGCCGCAGCAAGCCCTGAGACGCCCGGGCGAAACCTGGCGCGCTGCGGGTCAGCACCTCGACGAACCGAAGCGGCTGCAGCAGATTGTTGATCTGGGCCCGGGTGAGCAGTTCCAGCGAGGACGGCGCCGGCTCCGGATTCCACGGCTGTGGCTCCGGCTTGCCCGCGGGATCCGGCTCGACGTCGTGGATGTAGGCGGTGATCTCGGATCCGGAGACGCCGTCGATCATCGCGTGATGGATCTTCAGGAGCAAGGCGAAGCTGCCCGGCGGGATCCCGTCGACGTTGTCCAGGCCCTCGATGACGTACATCTCCCAGAGCGGCTTGCTCAGATCCAGCGGCCGCGAGTGCAGGCGGGCGGCCTGAATGCACAGCTGGCGCCAGTCGCCGGGCTTCGGCAGCGCGATGTGCCGGACGTGGAACTCGAGGTCGAACTCGGCGTCGTTCACCCAGTAGGGATGGTCCAGATTCAGCGGCACGTGAACCAGCTTCTGCCGGAACGCCCGGGACAGGTGCAGGCGACTTTCCACGTGTCTGAGGATGTCCTTGAAGCGCACGAAGCCGCCAGGCGCGGTGCTCGGATCGTAGATGGTGAACGAGCCTATGTGCATCGGCGCATGCGGCGTTTCGAAGTACAGAAACGACGCGTCCATACCGGTCAGCTGTTCCATGGTCCTTCCTCCCTGTTCGCTTTGGAAGGAACATACCATCAGCCGGACAGGAGGGCACCGGCGGATCCGGCGCGAAGCCGGGGCCGGCCGTACCGCGCAGTTGGGCTCTACTCTCCCGGGACCCGCGCGGTGCGGTGGAGCACCCGCCGCCTCAGGGCGTCGGCATAGAGACGTCGCAGGCCGCGCTGCGGGC
>JBFISC010000069.1:0-15043 GCA_041608775.1 Pseudomonadales bacterium
GACCGGCGACATCAGGGGCGCCGAGAAAGTCGTGGTCACCCAGACCGGTCGCGTGCTCGGCAACATCGTCGCGCCCCGGGTCACCCTCGAGGAAGGCGCGAAATTCAAGGGCGAGATCGACATGGATCCGGAACCTGACCCGGTTGCCGTCCGGCAGACCCTCAGGTCTCCCGCCGGCCCTGCCGCCGCACCGGGCGCGACCCGCGGTGCCGTGGACGACGATCCAGCGCCGACGCCCGGGCCATCAATCCATCCGAAATCCATCCGCTAACGCAGGCGCCAGATCATGAGCGAAATCAACATCCCCCGTTTCGGCGAGCTGCTGGCTGAACATCTGAGCGGCGTGCCGGAGCGGGCCTACCCGTACCTGCTTTCCCAGCTGGAACGGACCGCGGCCGCCCGCTATCGCGGCTGGGCGGAGCAGGTGCCAGAGCACCGCAAAGGGCTGCTGGCCTGCGCGGCCCGAGAAGATCAGATCGCCGATCGGGTCGAGGCCATGTTCCCCCCGACCGCCGAACATCGGGCGCAGGTCGACGCCCTGCTGCCGGCGGCCAGGGATGCTTACTACGCGGCCTTCGACGGCTACTCCCCGTTCGAGCAGATGACGATTCAGGCGGACGCCGAGAAACAGGGATCCGGGGCCTGGCAGAACCTGAAACAGGCTCACCCGGAGAAGGCTACCGAGCTCGACCAGCTTTCCGCCATCGAGCTCGAAAGCGCCGCCTACCTCGATGCGCTGATCGCTCGGCAGCGGGCATGAGTCGCAGGCCGCCCGGGTCTGTGTGAGTCCGCCCGCTTCGATCCAGGCCCGGAACGGCTCGAGCGACGCCTGGTAGCCGATTCAACGTGCCGAACTCACACCTCGACGCTTCCCTTCCAGCGGCTGCCGGCAGTGCTGGCGGGGTCGTGGGTCAGGGAAAGCTGGAACTCGGCACCATCTGGGCTTACACCCTGTCCCGGGTCGCGTTCTCGCTGATGGGGGTGATGTTCGCCACCTATCTGTTGAAGTACGCCACCGACGTGCTGCTCATCGCGCCGGCCGTCATGGGCACGCTGATTGCGGCTGCCCGCCTGTGGGACGGGTTCACCGATCCTCTGGTCGGCTACCTGTCCGACCGCACCCGATCCCGCTTCGGTCGGCGCCGGGTCTGGCTCTACGGCTCCGCCCTGCCCATGGCCATGGGCGTGATCATGATCTGGGCACCGCCCGGCGACCTGACGGGTCCCTGGCTGGTAGTCTGGATGGCGCTGGCGCTGCTGGTGTATGAATCCGCGAGCACGGCATATCTGATCCCCCACGCAGCGCTCGGGATGGAGCTCACGCCGCACTATCACGAACGCACTCGCCTGTTCGGCTACGCGCACATGATCGGCTTCATCGGCAGCCTGCTGGGGCTCGGCATACTGCAGCTGATGACCATGGCCGAGAACAAGCGCGCCTTCGCCTTCGACATGTCGATCGCCGCCGCGGCAGCCGTGCTCCTCGCGGTGGTGGTGACCACCCGGTTTCTGCCGGAGCGGGCCGACTACCAGGGCCGCGGCACCGGAAGCATCCCGAAGTCCATTCTGGATGTGTTCAGGAACCCCCACGCGCGGCTGCTGCTCATCGTGTTCGCCATCGAAACCTACGGCATGGCCAGCATCATGACGCTCACGCCCTATCTGGTGACCTACGTCTTTCCGCTGGAGGCGCTGCTGGTGGCGGTGATGATGACCTACGCTGTTCCCCAGGTCGCGTTCACACCGTTCTGGATGTGGCTGGCGCGGAGGGTCGGCAAGCAACGCGCCTGGACCGGCGCGCTGCTGCTCTCCAGCGTGCCTTTCGTCGGTTTCTACCTGCTGGAAGAGCCCGGCGTGACCTTCTGGATCCTGACCTTCTTCACGGGCCTGCTGGCCGGTTGCGGCGCGGTCGCTCAACCTGCCATTCAGGCGGACGTGATCGACTACGACGAGCTCACCACGCGCGAGCGCAAGGAAGGGGCCTACCTCGCCGTCTGGAACCTGGTCCGCAAGTGCTCGGCCGCGTTGTGCGCGCTGATCGCCGGGCTGGTGCTGCAGCTCGCCGGCTTCGAACCGAACGTCGAGCAGAGCGAGGATACCCGCCAGGCCATCAAGGCGACCTTCGCCCTGCTGCCGGCGGCCAGCTATCTGATCGGCGGCCTGCTGTTCAGCCGCTTCAGTTTCAACGAGGCCGAGCATCTGGCCGCCCGACGGATCATCGAGGAACGCGGCTGACCGCGACCCTTCTCCTCACCGCGGCGCCTGGTCGCCCGGGTGCAGCGCGCCCTCCAGCCAGCGGCCGTAGCCTGGGGTGGGCCACAGCGAGCCGGCGATCAGGCCCCCGCGGTCCGCGTTCTCGTGCAGCAGCGACCAGGCCCTGCCCGGGTCTTCGTTCAGCGCCGCGCACTCGCCGGTGGCCAGATGGATGGGTGAAACCGCAAGGTGGCCGAGCAGCGTAACGCGGGGGCGGCCGTCTTCCTGGAAGTGAAAGACCGTGTGCCCGGGGCCATGGCCGCCGCTCACGTCCGCGATCAGCCCGGGCGCCAGCGTCTCGCCATCGCTGAAGATATCCACCAGCCCCTGATCCACCAGCGCCGACCAGGCCGTGCGGGTGAGGTCGCTGGCTTCGGCAGCATCGGCGGCCGCCGACAGAAAGCCGGAGAGCTCCACCTCGCTCATCAGGATTCGGGCGTTGGGAAAGAACGGTTGCCAGCCGCCATCGTCCCCGCGCCGGGCGACCATGCCGACGCCGTCGATGTGGGTCATCACCACCCGGTCGATGGACTGCAGCGGAAAGCCGGCGTTGGCAAATAGCCGCGCCACCGCTTCCTGGCTGGCAACCTCAGTCTCCCGATCCGGGCGGAGCAGGATGTCGAGCGTCTGCAGAGGGTCGAAGACCAGGCGCTGACCGCCGAGATCGGCAACCCAGGCCGCGGCGCCGAGCAGCGGTTGACCCTCCCTGACCCAGACGGGGGCCGCCCAGGGGAGGGACTCGACCATCTCGGAGGTCAGCCCCAGCAGATCGGGCGGGACCGGCACGTCCAGATAACTCACCCGGGTCAGACCGCCCGCGCCCAGCTCGATGGTGTGACTCTCCATTCCCAGTCTCCGGCTGCGGGGAGCAACTACTACATCATGCCGCCAGGCGCGTTGTCAGCCATCCGTTTCACAGACTGACACACGTCGGACCGTTTGCTATGTTCATCAGCGGGGGAAGAGGTCACCACAAGCGCACGCAAGAAACGATTCACCGCGCTCCGATCGCAAGGATCGAATCTCATGCGCGTCGATGAGCCTGCTGTCATCCTCGAACCCATCACAAACGACCAGAAAATGAGGGTCTACTCATGAGAAACGCAATCGTCGTATGCCTGGCGCTGTTTGCCGCCCAGGCATGGTCAGACGTTGCCCAGGTGAACATCTGGGCGCCGTATCCCGGCAAAGCGGCCCAGATGTACCAGAACGCAGCGGAAGCGAAAGCCATTCACGAAAAACACGGAGCTACCGTAACCATCGCCCAGGATCAAGATCTGAACATGCACTACGTCGTCAGCTTCAAGGACTGGATCCAGTACGGGAAGTTCTCTGACGCGATGGCCACGAGCGAGGAATGGCAGGCTTTCTGGCAGAGGATATCCTCTGACTCAGCGGCCGACCTGACACAGACGTTCATGATCAACAACCCGGTTGTAGCGACGCCAAAGCCGGTATCCATGGTGTTCAGCTGGGACGTAGACGCAGGGCGCACCGCTGATTTCATTTCGATCTGCGAAGGCGCCATGCCAATACACAAGCGTCTGGGAGCGAGCCCGGGCATCAACATCGACGAGCTCGGCAACGTGCACTACGAGCTGACTTTCGACAGCTGGGAAGCATGGGGCAACTACACGACCAAGGCCGCCACCGATGAGGAGTGGAGTGCCTACGTGGCGAAGCACAGCGAGAATCCGGTCGCGACCCTCTCCAAGGTCTGGCGTATCAACACCATGTAGCCGCGACCGACGGCTTCAGGTTGCGCCCGGTCAGCCCGAGGCTCTGACCGGGCGCTCGGTGAGCGCTAACCTGCGAGGTCAGTTGTCAAAGCGCAGCCCCGCCTTGACGCCGTAGGTGCGCGGCATCCCGTAGCTGGAGAACGTCCACAGCGCGCCCACCGCCTGGGATGCGGTCTTGTAGCGATCGTCCGTCAGGTTCTTGCCGAACGCGGACACGAACCAGCGCTGGTCCGCGCTGGTCCAGGTAACGCTGGCGCCGATCAGGCTGCGCTCCTCCAGGATGGTGTCGAACTCGGAGCCGATGTCGTCGTTGTAGTAGTAGGTGTTCTCGTCCTCGTACAGGTAGTTCAGGTTGAACGACAGAGCACCGTTGCTGCCGAGCGAGTGATCGTAGGTGAGGTCGATGCCGGCGGTAATCTCCGGCGAGCGCACCACCTCCCGGCCCGAGAAGTCCTCGAGGATGCCGTCGAAGTTCCGGTCCAGCAGGAACTTGTTGTACTCGGTGTCGAGGTAGCCCAGGTTCGCACGCAGGGTCAGGTTGTCGGCCAGCAGCGCCAGCAGCTCGATCTCGAGACCCTGCGCGTCGACGTCGGCGGCATTGAACGTGCGGGTTTCCTGAAACGCGGTTCCTGGCACCGAGACCACGGTGCTGCGCTGGAAGTCCTCGTAGTTCACATGGAACGCGGTGGCGTTGAAGCGCACGCGATCCTCGAGCAGGTTGGTCTTGACGCCGATCTCGTAGCTGGTGGCGAACTCCGGGTCGTAGGCGGCTACCGGGAAGTTGGCGAACCCGCCGGACCCGGCCTGGTCATTGTAGCCACCGCTCTTGAAGCCGCGCGAGATGGTCGCGTAGCCGAACACCTGGTCAGAGAACGTGTAGGAGCCGGTGATCCGCCAGGTCGGCTCCGTCCAGGACTCGTCGTCGCGCTGCACGAAGGCGCTGGCGAGCGAGAAGTCCGCGCCGTCCAGGGGCTTGGAGAACACGCCACCGGGGAAGATGAAGCTCACCGGGAGCCCTTCCCGCGCCACGTAGTCCTTTTCCTCCTTCGTGTAGCGCGCACCCAGACCCAGGGTGAAGCGGTCGGTGATGTCGATGTCGACCTCGGCAAACACAGCGTACGATTCCGCGTCCTGCTTGTTGCACAGCAGCAGCGGGTTGTCGTTGTCGAGCACGCCGGGGATGGCAGAGCCGAAGAACTCGAGCAGGCCCAACTGCTGGAGCACGCAGAATTCGGCGTCGTTGGTCTGATAGAAGAAGCCGCCGACGTAGTTGACCGGCCCGGTCAGATTGGAGCCGATGCGCGCTTCGAACTGAAAAGTGTCCCGGTCATCGTCCCGGGTCGCGGCGAAGAAGCTCTCGTACGCGGTGCCCAGGTACTCGTTGGGCAGGCGGGATTCCTGCTCGCGGTTGCCGACCAGCGCGTACAGGGTGTGGTTGTCCAGCGCGTACTCCACGTTCAGATACAGACCGAGGACGTCCACCTCCTGATCGCCGTTGAGACCGACGATGGTGCTCTCGTGCAGCCCGGCCTGCTTGACGGGATCGCCCCGGGTGACGCCCGGAAAGCCCAGCAGGGTCGCCAGCTGACCGGAGGCTCCGGGGGTATCGTTGACCACGGGGGTCGGATCGCTGCGATCGCGGATGACTTCCACCTGGCCAAGCACGGACAGACGGTCGTTGGGCTCGAACAGCAGCTTCGCCCGGCCCGAGAAGATGTCACGGCCGCCCAGGTCGCTGCCGTCGCCGGCCAACGGCGAGCCGTCGGTCTGGCCGGCGTCACCCAGGTTCGCACCGAACGCATCGATCGGGAAATCCACCTTGCCGTTCTCGTAGTAGCCGTCGCTGCGCTGGTGCAGACCGGCAAACCGGAATGCCACCGTGTCCGACAGCGGGATGTTGAAGGCCAGATTGGTCTTCACGTCGTCGTAGCGACCGTACTGGATGCTTGCATCCAAGCTCGAGGCTTCCAGATCCGGACGGCGGGTGCGGACCACGATCGCGCCGGCCGTGGTGTTCTTGCCGAACAGCGTTCCCTGAGGGCCGCGCAGCACCTCGATGCTTTCGATGTCGAAGGGCTCGAGCAGTTGCGTCTGCACGTGGGGCACCACGAAGTCATCGAGGATGACGCCGACCTTGGGGTCGAAGTAGACGATGATGTCGGTCTCGGCGGCACCACGCATGGCGAAGGACGCGGCGTTGAAACCGGTCACGGTGGCGGCGCTGAAGTTCGGAACGTGAAGCGCAACCTCGCCGATGTCCTGGGCAAAGAGGGCCTCGAACTCCTCCGCGTTGACCATGGAAACGGCCACCGGCGTCGTCTGGATATCGGTCTCGGCGCGCCGCGTGGCGGTCACGAGGATCTCCTCCAGCACCCCGCTGCGGGCACCGGATTCCCCGGCCGCAGCCTGGGCGGTGCCTCCTGCCACACCCAACCCCAAGCCCAGTAGTAATGTCTGCTGAATCGTTCGCGTGAACGAACGGACGGATCTCTGCATGGCACCTCTCCCCGTGTGACCATCGCCGTGACGGCTGGTTTCGCAGCTCAGGGCTCAATCCCGCAAGCCCGCGACTGCAAGTTTCTTGAACTAAATTCAACATTTATGAGAGCACAGTTCACCCTCCTGGGCAATGCTCCGACTGGCGAATCAGCAGCGCTCGACGCGATAGCCGATTCGCGGAAAATGCACGACCACCTCGCCCGCCTGCGGGTCGGTGCGGCGAATCGCGATGTCGTCCTGGGTCAGCCGCAGCAGCTCGCCCTGCACCGGCACGATGCCGTAGTCATCGGGCGCCACGCTGACGCCATCGCCCACCGCCAGCGCCGGCTGGGCATCCGCGGCGACCTCGGCGACCGCCGCGGGCCGCGCATCACGCGCGATCTCCAGAGCTGCCCCGGCGTCGAGCTCGCCGCGCTGGCCGTGACCGATCGCGCCCATGCGCTGCTCCCACGCCAGCAGCGCCGGCAGCGCCTCTAGCCGTTCGGCGGCACCGGCAATGTTGCCGCGCGCGGTCCAGACCGGAAAGTAACCGAGCACGTCTGCCCAGGCCGGCGCATCGCCGAGCAGGAAGTCGCCGCCCACGGCCAGCGCCCGGTCCAGCAGGCTGGCCTGAGCGCTGAACTGGCTGTAGTGATGCGGCAGCTGCTGCTCGAGCGTTGCGAAGTCCATGTAGGTGAAGAATTGGCGGCGATCCTTAAGGATGTCTTCGGGCAGTTCCAGATTGGTGCCCATGGACAGCGCCGCCGCGGGACGGAAAAATCCGACGTCGCTCCACTGGGCGAGCATCAGCGTCAGCGCCTCGCTGCCGTCCGGGAACAGCGCCGGCTCGGGGAACCGCCGTTCGAGCTCCCTGGCGATGCGCTGGGTATCGCAGTAGATATCCGCGCCGATCTGCAGCACGGGCGTCTTGCGATAGCCGCCGGTCAGCGCGGTCAGCTTCGGTTTCGGCATCACCAGGGGAATCTGCACGGACAGCCAAGGCAACTGCTTGATGCCGAACGCCAGCCGGACCTTCTCGGCAAAAGGCGAGATATCGAAGTGGTGCAGAATCAGGTCCATGCGGGCTCCCGGTGACGCGCCGGCTAGTCCAGGGCCAGACGCCGTTGCAGCTCGACGTGAAAGTGCCGCAGGCGCTGCTCCTGCTCCCCCCACAGCTGGCCCTTGAACCCCCGCGAGCGCATGCCTGCCTGCACCGACGGCAGAAACGCCGCATCCTGACTCAGCACCAGGCCCAGGTTCGGATCTTCGTCGATGGCGTAGTGCTCGGTGGGCGGCCGCACGGTGCCGGTCACGTCCGTGCCTTCCGGCAGGCCCATCCATGCCGGCGCTCGGTAATCCGGGTCTGCGACCGGGAACATCAGCGTCATGGTGTCGTAGTAGAACCGCTCCGGATCGGTGGGATGCGGCAGAAACTGCATCAGGAACACGGCTTCCGGATGGCAGCCCATCTGGACGTTGGGGAAGATACCCGTCGCCCAGCTGTCCGACAGCTGCCCGTCGACGAAGCGCTCGTAGCCGAGGCCCAGCTTGTCGGAGCGTGCGCGCTTGGCCCGCTGGATCTCCCGGCGCACGTCGGCGGCAGTGCCCGTGAAGGTCGCCGGGTCCACGCCCGCGTCGCGCAGCATGGCCTGGAGGCCCTCGTTCACCGTGGACTGATCCCGGGTCCGGGGGCTCGGCTGGCCGAGGGGCACGATCATCCGGCTCGCGCCCTGGGGATACAGGTCGTACTGCACGTTCAGGTCGCCCATGACGCCGCGCGTCTCCGGGTGCACCGCGTGCAGGTGGTAGCTCTCGTAGAACGCTTCCACCCCGACCTTCCAGTTGGCACCCCACTCGCTGCGGACGTGCCGCACCACCTTCATGTCGCCGATGCGATAGGACTCCAGGTAGCCGGCAGGCAGTCCGATGGACTCCGCCACCGGCGCCGCGTCGCTGTCCATGTTGATGAAGATCAGCCCGCAATGCTCGGCGCAGGCCAGCGGCGTCAGCCCCGGCCGGTGGGCGATCACCTCCGGCTTGAAGGAATCCTCGTCGGTGATCCGGATCAGCTCGCCGGTCTGGGCGAAGTTCCAGCTGTGGAACGGGCAGATGATCATCTTCCGGTTGCCGCGCTGCTCGCTCAGCAGGCGCGCGCCGCGATGACTGCAGACGTTGTAGTAGGCGCGCACCCCGGCCTCGGTACGCATGACGATGATGGACTCCGGGCCGACATCGAACAGGAAGTAGTCTCCGGTTCTCGCCAGATCCGTCGCGGCGCCGGCGATCAGCCAGCTGCGGGTCCAGATCTTTTCCCACTCCTGCTGCATGGCTTCGCGGGAGAAATAGTCTTCCTTGCCATAGCGCTCGACGCCGTTGTCGATGTCCGGCTGCTTGGCCTCCAGCGACTGTACCGGTGCCTCGGGGTTGATGACGGCAGGAAAAACTGGACGCGCGCTCATGACGGTTCTCTCACGATGAGGGCGCTGCCGACGTCGAACCCGCCACGGGGCGGAACACCGGCAGCGCGATGACTTCACTCAGCTTCTCGAAGGCGACCTGCACGGTATCGCCGACACGCACCGCTTCCGGGTCGGTGTCGACCAGGGTGCTCATCATCCGCACCCCTTCGGGCAGGTCGATCAGGGCCACCACGTAAGGCGCGGGGTAGGCGTCGGAGACGCCGCGCCGGATCACCGTGAAGCTGGCGACGGTGCCCCGGCCGCTGGCCCGCTGCCAGCTCAGGCTGCGGCTGCCGCAGTGGCTGCACATCAGCCGCGGATAGAACTGGTGGCGCCGGCATTCGGCGCACTGCTGCAGCCGCAGCTCGCCGGCCCGGCAACCTTCCCAGTAGGGTTCGCTCAGCGGCGTGGGAGTCGGTTCGATCTTGCCGGCCATGAGATCAGCCCCGATCCCGCGAGAAGATCGCGGTGGCATGGCTCGACATGATGCCGCCCTGGGCGTGGACCAGGGCGTGCCGGGCGTCGGCCACCTGCCGCGCCCCGGCACTGCCCCGCAGCTGCCACACCGTCTCGGTGATCGCGAACATGGCGCCCGGGTTCCCGGGATGGCAATGCGACAGCATGCCGCCGTGGGTGTTCACCGGCAGGCTGCCTCCGGGCAGGGTGGCGCCGGTCTCCAGAAATGCGCCGCCCTCGCCCTTGCCGCAGAACCCCAGATCCTCGAGCTCGATCAGCACCGTGGGGGTGAAGCAGTCGTAAAGCTGAGCCAGGTGCATGTCGGCGGGCGTGCAGCCCGCCATGGCAAAGGCCCGGGCCCCCGAGTCCCGGGCGGCGGAGGTAGTCAGGCTCGCGGCCTGGCTGATGTGCTCGTGGCTGTGGCCCTCGCCGTAGCCCAGCAGGTAGACCGGGGCATGGGGAAAGTCGGTTGCGCGCTCCGCCGCGGTGACGACGATGGCACTGCCGCCGTCGGACACCAGCGAGCAGTCGAGCAGATGCAGGGGGTCGGCGATGAGGCGCGAGGCCAGCACGTCGTCCACGCTGATCGGATCCCGCATCTGAGCACTGTCGTTGCCCGCGGCGTGGGCCCGGCCGGAGACCGCCACCTGGGCGTACTGGGCCGGCGTGGTGCCGTACTCGGCCATGTGCGCCTGGGCGATCAGCGCATAGTAGGCAGGCACGGTGATGCCGTACGGCTGCTCGTACTGCGGGTGGCCGGTGGAGGACTGGGTCAGCATGGCCTGCTCGCGGGTCATGAAGCTGCGCAGGCTGTCGGCCATGGCGATCACGATGGTGCTCGCCGCGCCGGCCATGATGGCGGCGGCAGCCTGGTGAATCACCGCGAGGGTAGTGCCGCCGCCGGTGCCCGCGGTGATGCACAGCTTCGGAAAGATCTGCAGGTACTCGGCCACCGCTTCGGCGTGGTACATGATCGGCTCGGCGAACGCGTTGCAGGTGATCAGACCGTCCACCTGGTCCTTGCGGAGGCCGGCATCGGCAATGGCGGCCAGCGCCGCTTCCACGCACAGCTCGGTGGGGCTGCGGTCAGGCACGATGCCGACCGCCGTGTCTGCCGCGCCGACGATGGCCAATGCGCCGCGCACGCCGCTGCGCGCGCCGCTGCCCACGCCGCTCATGATGATCCGGCTCCGGCGACGAAGAACCGGACCGACGCGCTGCCCGGCGCCGCGACATCACCGGCCTCGTTGCGAATGAAGACGTCCAGGGTGACGGTGCCGGTATCGGCGTCCACGGCCGTTACCGTGCCGCCCGCGATGAGCGTCTCGCCGATGTAGCTGGCGATCCGGTTGGAGTAGCTGACCCGGGTCAACACGCCGTCCCCGCCCAGCCACTCCTCGACGCACTGATGCAGCCAGTCGCCCAGCAGCGGCCCGGCGATGACCAGGCCCGGGTAGCCTTCCACTTCCTTCGCGTAGCGCTCGTCGAAGTGAATCCGATGGCCGTTCCAGAGCGCGGCGTTGTAGAGCATCAGCTGAACGTTCGTGCACGTGTGCGCACGCTCCGGCAGCGCGTCACCCACGCGGATGCCGGCAACGCGTGCCGCGGCCCCGCTCATCGCAGAATCCTCGTGGTCTTCTCGCGAATCACCAGCTCGCCGTCGTCGTCGACGATGTCCATCACGACCTCGTAGAAGATCAGCGGGCCGGACCGGCCCTCCTTCTCGTAGATGTCCGTCAGCGTGCGGGTCGCCGTGAGCCAGTCACCGGGGTAGATCGGCTTGTGGTACTCGATCTCCAGCCCGCCGGCCATCGCCTTCTCCAGCGGGAATTTCGGCAGCAGAGCGTCGATGGAGACGCCGTCCGGGGTCAGCTCGTCCAGCGGCACCACGTCCCAGAACAGCGGCACGTGAAACATCGGCGGCGCCTGGTCGCCGTCCAGGTAGCGCTGCTGGTGGTTGTCGGTGGCGATCGCGTACTTGCGGATGTCGCGCCGGGTCACGAGCTCCCGGCGGGGCTCGCTCTGACGGCCGATGGTGGCCAGCAGCGCATCGCTCAGCAGCCCGCTCATACCTGGCTCTCCTGGTTCTTCCAGTAGGGATCGCGCAGCGCGCGCTTGAGGATCTTGCCCGTGGGCGCCTTGGGCAGCGAGTCGACGAAATCCACCGATTTGGGTTTCTGGTAGGACGCCAGGTGCTCGCCGGCCGTGGCGATGATTTCCTCCGCCGTGGCCGTGGCCCCCGGTTTGAGCACCACCACCGCTTTGACCGCTTCGCCCCAGACCTCGTCGGGTACGCCGAACACCGCGGATTCCAGCACCGCCGGATGCTGGTGAATCGCCGCTTCCACCTGAGTGCTGTAGATGTTCTCGCCGCCGGAGATGATCATGTCCTTGGCGCGATCGACGATGAAAAGGTAGCCGTCGGCGTCCCAGGTGGCGATGTCGCCGGTCCACATCCAGCCGTCGCGGATGGTCTGCGCCGTCAGCTCGGGGCGGCGCCAGTAGCCGACCATGTTGGCCTCGGAGCGGACCAGGATCTCGCCCGGCGTGCTGCCGTCCCTGGGGACGTCGTTGCCCTCGGGGTCGGCCACCCGGATCTGGGTCACGAACCCCTCGCGTCCGCACGAAGCGAGGCGCTCAGGGTGCTCGCCGGCGATGGCCCGCTGATGGTCCTCCTGGGACAGAAAGCTCATCGTCATGCCTTCGGTCTGCCCGTAGCCCTGGATCAGCGTGCAGGGAAACCGCCGCAGGGCGTTCTCGACCACGCTGCGCGGCATGGGCCCGCCGCCGTACTGGATGTTGCGCAGGCTGCTGATGTCGTAACGCGCGAAGTCCTCCACCGCCATCATCCAGTTGAGCATGGTGGTGATACCCAGGAAGGCCGACACCTTCTCGCGCTGGATGACCTCCAGGGCCAGCTTTGCCTCGAAGTTGATGAGCACCACCGGGCAGCCGTGAGCCATGTAGTTCATGGCCAGCGCCACCGGAATGTGAAACATCTGGCCGGTCAGCATGTAGACGTCGCTGGGCACGATCCGCTCCGCGACGGTCTGGTTCAGCATGCCCATGAACAGGCTGTGGTGGGTGTGCAGCGCCCCTTTGGACTCGCCCGTGGTGCCGCCCGTGTACAGGATCAGCACCGGATCCTCGCCCCGAACCTGAGCGCTGCGTGCGGGCTCAGCCGTGCCGCCGGAAGCCAGCAGGGCCTCGTAGCTGTCGTCGCTGCCGTCGCCGAACGACAGCCAGTGCGGGGCCTTGACCGATTCCCGCAGCGCTGCCGCCGTGTCCTGATACTCGCTGCTGGTCACGACGACGGCCGGTTCCCCATCCACCAGGATCCGGACCAGCTCGGGTTGCCCGAGGCGCCAGTTCAGCGGCTGGGCGATCAGCCCGACCCGAGCGCAGGCATAGAAGATCTCCAGGTACTCGATGCAGTTCTTCGCCAGCAGCGCAACCCGGGCTCCCGGTTCCAGCTCGAGCTCATCGACGAATGCGTTCGCCAGGCAGCGCACCCGCTCGTCCAGCGCCCCGAAACCGATGCGCCGGCCGTGCGGAACGTCGATGAGCGCTTCGCGCTCAGGGTCCAGCCGGGCGGTCTTCGCTGGAATCAGACCGATGTTCACCGGCCGGCCTCAGTACGCCCGGTCGAGATCGAGATGGCGCTCGGAGATGCGCCAGCCCGCGCCCTCGCGCACCACCTGGTCACGGTAGATGCCGGCCGACACCAGTTGTATCGCACCGTTCTCGGTAGCCAGCAGCGTCAGGTTGGAGACGACCTCCGCGTGCTCGGCGCTCTCGCGGAGGAAGAAGACATTCGAGATCACATGCCGACGCACGTCGTTCTGCTCAGCCATGGCCCCGGTCATCAGACCCATGATGGCCTCGCGGCCTTCAAAGGGCCCGATCAGGTCGCCCCCGGCGATGCGCATGGTCATCGTGGCCTGCTCGGCAAAGCAGTCGGCAAGCATCTCGGTGTCGCGCTCGTCGTAGCCGTACGCGGCCCGGGAAAGCAGCTCGTGGATGACCAGCCTGGCGGCCGCGTCGAGACTCATGATCGGCACCTCTCCCCCGTGTGGCTCTGCTCGATAGTAGGTTTGATTTGAATTTACTTCAAGATCGCGGCAATTCCCCGCATCTCCCCTGACAGCGGCGCCCGCCCGGTGATAGATTGGCGCCATGACTCAATCTGCTGCCCAGAGCGCGCCAGCTGCCGCGGAAGCCCGGCGGGATACCCGCGGCGCCGCCCGACGCAGGCGCATCTTCCAGTCACTGCACGACTGCATCATCCGCAAGGGTTACATCAAGACCACGCTGGCCGATATCGCCGAGCAGGCGGAGATGTCGGCCAGCCACCTGCTCTACTACTTCAAGGGCAAAGAGGACATTCTCGAGCAGTACTTCCACAACGTTTCGGTGCGCTTTCTGGAGCGCATCGATGCGATGGACGAGCTTGCGCCCGAGCAGCAGATCAGCGCCCTGGCGGACTTGTGGTTCAAAGGAGAGACCAGCGCCCGACGGGAGATCGGCTTCATGCTCGAGTGCTTTGGTGCCGCGGTGCACGACCGCACCCTCAAGCGCACCAAGACCGGCTTCGACCGCCAGTGCAAGGCCTGGCTGCGTGACGTGTTCGAGAAAGCCCCCGCGCTGCTGATGGGCAGCCCGGCCGATGCTGCGGAGATCGCCTACTCCACCATGATCGGGCTGCGCTCTGCTGTCTATTTCGACCATCGCATGAGCCTCAGGGAAGCCCACCGGCTGTTCCGGGAAACCCTGCTGGCCGTGGGCGGATTCAGAGAACCGGGTTGAACGCTGCTGCACAAGGGGGATCTGTCGTGAAGGGAACGCGCACCGCCACGCTGGGGCTGCTGCTGGTACTCCTGCTGGGCTGTTCCGACGGCAACGATCGCAAGGCCGACCCGCCGTTGGCTGATCCGGCGGTTGCCGCAAGTGCCGATGATGAGGTCTCCAAGGACAACAGCGTCGAACTCCAGAACATCGCCCGCCGCGCCAGAGAAGCGTTGCCAGGCAAGGCGCACTACGATCGTGCCTGCGCCACGTGTCACGACGGCAGCGTGCAGAAAGCGCCGCATCAGGAAATGCTGAGCCTGATGACGCCGGAGACCATAGTCAGGGCCCTGACCACCGGGGTCATGGCCGCCGAAGCGGGCACCCTGACGGCGCAGCAGAAAGCCGAGGTGGCCGAGTACCTGAGCGGCGTTGCGCCGGGTGCCGAAGTGGCCGACATCCCGGCGTGCGGCGCCGACGTGGCGTTCGATTCCGCCGACGCCGTGCTGGCCACGAACTGGGGGCTCCAGCCCACCAACAACCGGCAGATCGACGCGGCGGTGGCCGGGATCGACAGCAGCAGCATCACCCGGCTGGCGCCGCGCTGGGCGGTCCGTTTTCCCGGCGCCAACCGCGTGCGCTCCCAGCCCGCGTTTGCCGGCGGGCTGCTGTTCGTGGGCGCTCACGACGGTCGGGTGTACGCGCTGGACCAGCCCTCGGGGTGCCGGGTCTGGTCCTTCCAGGCCGGCGCCGAGGTGCGCACGGGTATCGTCGTTGCCGCGCCCGCCCCGGGGCAACCGGCCTCGCTGTTCTTCGGCGACGTGCTGGGCAACGTCTACAGCATTGCGGCCGCTGACGGCAAGCTACGCTGGC
>JBFISC010000070.1:0-15018 GCA_041608775.1 Pseudomonadales bacterium
GCAGCGCCACCGAGACCTGCGTGCCCCGGGCCGCGCACAGGAACGCATCCTTCTGACAGATCAGCTCACCGCCGACGCCGGCGAGGTCCACGGCCACGATCTGCCCCGGATAGGGCGCGGCGAACCCGACCTGGGCCGACGCGGAACCGCCGTTGCTGAAGTGCGTCATGAACAGCGACTCGCGGGTCAGCAGGCGTCGCGCGGCACCGAACAGCTTGCCCATCACGCCGCCTGAGCCATCGCCCATGCGGGTCTCGAAGTCGACGTCGTCGGTCATGTACATCATGCTTCCGGCTTCGGCGATGACGGTCTCTCCGGGATCGAGCTCCACCTCCAGATACTGGAGCGATTCACCGTGGATCCGGTAATCGATCTCGTGCGCCATGCCACCCGGTCCCCGAATTCCCAGATCGCCAATGCTAACCTTTTTCGGCCGTATCCGATCCGGTGTGCCTGGCAGTCAGATGAGCTATCCCCGCCGCAGGTACCACGCACCGGGAACCACCCCCGGCTCCGGGAGGTCGGTCGAAGCGACGGTCGCGACCCGGGCGCTGAAACCACCCGAAGACGGTCGGGTGCCTGATCGAGGTGCATCTCTCGGTCGTCAGCAACCGGATGAACGACGTGATGCGGGTGCTGACCATCGTCGCCACGGTAATCATCCCGCCCACCTTCGTGGTCGGGGTCTACGGGATGAACTTCGACCGGCGTGCGGGCCCGTGGAGCATGCCCGAGCTCAGCTGGCCGTTCGGCTACCTGATGATCATGGGTGTGATCGGCGTGATGATGCTCGGAATGCTGATCTGCTTCCGGCACAGGCGCTGGCTCCAGCTTCTCCGCTCACCGCGGCAGGATCCGGTTTGCCTGCAGCTGCGCAAGCTGGCGGCACAGCATTTGCTCCGTGTCGACGCAGGCATGAAACCCGAGCTGGCGGATCCTGATGGTGCTGAGCAGCGTCACCGCCCCGGGATTGCGCTCTGCACCGTAGCCGAACACGGCGTCGGCAAACTGCCACGAGCTGCCCAGCAGTTCGCTCATGGACAACGGTTTCAGCCCGTGCTCGCGCACCAGCCGGTCCCAGAGCGCCGCGTGAGCGGGCATTTCCTCCGCCAGCCGGCACGGGCGGGGGTCGCCGACCGGCATGCCGAACACCGCAGCGACCGACGGCCAGAGCCCGTGCCACTCCAGCACGTCGCCGTTGGTGACGTTGAGCGTCTCTCCGCCGCAGGCAGCCTGCCCTCCGGCCCAAACGATGGCGTCCGCGAGCAGATCTGCATCGGTCGCTTCCGTCAGCACGCCGGCGCCGCCGGGAAATCGCAGCGGCTCGCCCAGTGCCCGGCTGATGGCGGCGTAGACGCCGAGTGCGGCCACGAGGTTCATGGGGCTACCGACCGCGTCGCCGCAGACCACCTGAGGACGAAAGACCGTGAAGCTCCAGGCGGCGCCCGCGGAGCGCTCGCGCACCAGATCTTCCTGGGTCCAGTAGAAGTTCCCGCCCGGGTGCCGGGGGTCGGTCTCCTTGCCCGGAAGCTTCATGGGCGCGATGTGGGCACCATAGGCCTTGGTGCCCTGGAGCAGCGACAGGTGTTCCAGCGGCTGCACGAAATCCAGCACGTTGCGGAGCATGTCGGTATTGGTCCGGATCTGCTCGGGGTCCCGCCAGCCGGCGATCAGCTCCGGCTTCTCGTGCAGCGCCGCGTACACCAGGTGAGTGACGTCGGCAAGCTCCGGCTGGCCCAGCGTACGCGCGCAGGCTTCCCGGTCGGTGAGATCGAGGCTCAGGAAGCGGGCGCCGCCCGCGCGTTCCGGTTGTCGCCGGCTGACCGCGATCACCTCGTCGCCCCGGCGCTCCAGCGCCCGCACCACGGCGCCTCCTACCAGACCGAGGGCGCCGAACACCAGATACTTGCGCTTGTGCATAGTCGCATTGTGTGGCGCCGCGCCGGCGCCGGCAACGATGCCGGTGCTTTTGCTCGAATGTCCGGCTTTCAGTATCTTGAGCCGCCAGATCACCGGGCGCGAGGCATGAGCAACGAATCACCCCGCGAAGCGGCCCGTCGCGCCGGACGACGATCGCGTCCAGCATGGCTGCCATGGCTGCTGGCGGTCTCCGTCACCGTGGCGGCATCGGCATCGGCACTCGCCGCAGACGCCGGTAGCCTCTTGCGGCTCGGCAATCCGGGCGAGCCGGAGACCCTCGACCCGCACCGCTACAACCTGCGCCTGGAAGAAACCATCCTGACCGATCTGTTTCTCGGCCTCACCACCTTCGACGCCGCGGCCAACATCGTTCCCGGCGCCGCGGAAACGTGGACGGTGAGCGAAGACGGTCTGACCTGGACCTTCACCCTGCGCGAGGGGCTGCGCTGGTCCGACGGCGAGCGGCTGACGGCCTCGGACTTCGTGTTCGCGTTCCGACGCCTGCTGGCGCCGGAAACCGCCGCCAGCCTCGCCTACTTCATGTACCCGCTGAAGAACGCGGAAGCGGTGAACGCCGGCCGGCTGCCGGGTGCCGAACTCGGCGCCCGCGCACCGGAGCCGCGCACCCTGGTGCTGACCCTGGAGAAACCTTACCCGTACCTGCCCGAACGGCTGCTCTACCCGACCGGATACCCGGTGCCGAGGCATGTCATCGAACGTCACGGCGACGCCTGGGTGAAGCCGGCCAACTGGGTGTCCAACGGCGCCTACGTGCTCGCGGACTGGCAGCCCCAGGCGGCGGTAGAGCTGGAGCGCAACCCGCACTTCGCCGGGTCGGGCCTGACCCCGGGGACCATCGAACGGGTGATCTACCACCCGCTGGCCAACGACCAGGCGGCGTACAACCGCTACCGCGCCGGGGAAGTGCACGCCATCAGCAGCTTCCCCGCCGGCGAGCTGCCCCGGGTCCGCCGGGACCTTGCCGAGCACCTGCGGCTGTCGCCGCTGCTGTCGATCATGTATCTGGTGTTCAACACCCGCGAGGCGCCCTTCGACGACGCCCGGGTGCGCGAGGCGCTGGCGCTTGCCGTCGACCGGACCACCCTGACCGACCGGGTCCAGCGCGCCGGCAACCTGCCGAGCCCGAGCTTCGTCCCAGCCATGGTCAGCAGCTACCAGCCGGTCCCGGAGCCCGCGGCCGGACTGCCGAGAGCTGCGCGCCTGACGCGAGCGCGGACGCTGCTCGAAGCCGCCGGATTCGGCCGCGACAAGCCCCTGGCGCTGACCCTGCGCTACGTCAGCGGCACCGAGGCGAAGCGCACCAACCTCGCCATCGCGGCCTTCTGGAAGGAGCTCGGGGTGCACACCCGCCTCCACCAGACCGAGCTCAAGGTGCACTTCAGCGATCTGCGCCAGGGGAACTTCGAGGTCGCCATGGCGGGGTGGTTCGGCGAAAGCAACCCCGAGCACTATCTCGGGCTGTGGCAGTCCGACACCGGCGACGTCAACTACGGCGCCTTCGCCGATCCCGCATTCGACGCCCGGATGGCAGCGGCCGCCGCAATGGCGGACCTGAGCCGGCGCAACGCCATTCTCCGTGAAGCAGAGACCATCGGCATTGCCCGCTATCCCGCGGTTCCGTTGTATTCGGTCATGGTGCGGCGGCTGGTGGATCCAGCCCTGGGCGGCTGGGCCGAGAACCCGCGGGACGCGCATCCGGCGCGCTTCCTGTACTGGCGGTGACGACGCCAGGCCCGCGGCCGGGAAGCGACGGTACCCGCCGGCTCGGACTCGGCCGGTTCCTGCTCCGCCGCCTCGGCTGGTCGCTGCTGACGTTCTGGGTGATCGTCAGCGCCGTGTTCTTTCTGATGCGCCTCGCGCCCGGCGGGCCGTTCGACGGCGAGCGGCGGCTGCCGCCGGAAGTGGAGGCCAACCTGCGCGCCGCTTACCACCTGGACGAGCCGTTGCCGCAGCAGTACCTGCGCTATCTGGGCATGCTGGCCCGCGGCGACCTGGGACCGTCGTTCAAGCAGAAGGATTTCACCGTCAACGCGCTGGTGGCCAGCGGCGCACCGGTCAGCCTCACGGTGGGCGGACTCGCCCTGCTGCTTGCGGCCGGTCTGGGCATCGGCATCGGCACCGTGGCGGGAACCGCGCCGGGTGGGCACCTGGATCGCTGGCTCATGGGGCTGGCAGGCCTGGGCCTGGCCCTGCCTGCCATCGTGGTCGCCCCGGTAGCCGTGCTGGTGTTCGCGGTGGTGCTCGGCTGGCTGCCTGCCGGCGGCACCGGCAGCCCCGCGCACTACGTGCTGCCGCCGATCGCGCTGGCGCTGCCGTTCGTCGCCGCCATCGCCCGCCTGACCCGCGCCAGCGTGGCGGAGACCATGACCGAAGCCCATGTCCGCACCGCCCAGGCCAAAGGGCTGCCGCGCTGGCGAATTCTGCGCCGCCACGTGCTGCCGCTGGCCCTGCTGCCGGTGGTGTCGTTCCTGGGTCCAGCAGCGGCGGCGCTGCTGACCGGCTCCGTGGTCATCGAGCAGGTGTTCGAGCTGCCCGGCATCGGCCGCTACTTCGTCCAGGGCGCGCTGAACCGCGACTACACCCTGGTGATGGGCGTGGTGGTGGTGTACGCGGTGCTGATCCTGCTGTTCAACCTGCTGGTCGATCTCGCTTACGCGCGTCTCGACCCGCGCATCCGGCTGAATGCCTGATGGCACGGGCGCTGCTGCGGGCGCTTCTCGGCAGTCTGCTGGCGCGGGTCTGCAGCGCGCTGCTGGTGGCCGTGCTCGCGCTGGCGCTACTCGGCCCGACGCTGTCGCCCTGGGCGGCCGACGCCGTCGACTGGGACGCGCTGGAAGCGGCGCCGAGCGCCGCGCACTGGTTCGGCACGGATCTGATCGGCCGCGATCTCTTCACCCGGATCGCCGAGGGCGCGCGCGTGTCGCTCGCCATCGCCGCCATCGCCACCGGCGTGAGCGTGCTCATCGGCGTGCCTTGGGGGGCCGCCGCCGGTTTCGTTGGCGGGCGGGTGGACACGATCATGATGCGCATCGTCGACGTGCTCTACGCGCTGCCGTTCGTGCTGGTGGTGATTCTCCTGGTCGTCGTGTTCGGGCGTAATCCCTACCTGCTGTTCGTCGGCCTGGGCGCGGTGTTCTGGCTCGATCTCGCCCGGATCGTCCGCGGCCAGACCCTGCGCGTGCGCAACGAGGCGTTCGTCGAAGCTGCTCGGGCCCTCGGCGCCTCCCGGGTCCGTATCGTCCTCCGCCACGTCATTCCCAACGTCGCCGGCCCCGCCCTGGTCTACGTCACCCTGACCGTCCCCGGGGTGATTCTCGCCGAGAGCTTCATCAGCTTTCTCGGCCTCGGCGTGCAGGAGCCGGAAACGAGCTGGGGGGTGCTGATCGCGGACGGCGCCCAGACCATGGAATCGGCACCCTGGGCGCTGGTGTTTCCGGCGCTGCTGCTCGGGATTACGGTGTGGAGCATCAACATGCTCGGCGACCGGCTGCGCGACGAGCTCGACCCGCGCGGTCCGCGAAACGCCTACAATGCGCCGTTTGCCGGACCACGGAGCCTGCCATGACCATCAGCGCCGGATTGGGCATCGCCAACTTCCCGTTCGCCGATGCGCGCACCTTCTGGCGCTGGGTGGACGTCTGCGACAACGGCGGCGTCGACTCCCTGTGGCAGAGCGATCGAATCATCGGCCGCGACCCGAATCTCGAAACCCTGAGCGTCATGGCCGCCCTGGCCGGGGGCTCGAAGCGCCTCAAGTTCGGCATGAACGTGGCGAGCCTCGGCCTGCGCGATCCGGTGATCACCGCCAAGGCCTGCGCCACCATCGACGTGCTCTCCGACGGCCGGCTGCTCCCGGCGTTCGGCGTCGGCAGCGCCGTGTCCCGGGACTACGCCGCCACCGGCACGCCGACCCGGGGCCGCGGCAAGCGCACCGACGAGGGGCTCGAGATCATCTCGCGGCTGTGGTCCGAGGAGTCGGTGAGCTTCGCCGGGGCCTACTACACCCTCGACGATGCCAGCATCGCGCCGCGGCCGCTGCAGCAACCGCTGCCGCTGTGGGTCGGTGGTTCGGCGCAGCAGGCGGTGGAACGCACCGCCCGCTGGGGCACCGGCTGGCAGGCGGGCATCGAGTCCCCGGAGCAGGTGGCGCCGGTGATTGCGGCCATCAAGACCCGGACCGCCGAGCTCGGCCGGGAGATCGACGAAGACCACTTCGGCGCCGGCTTCGGCTTTCGTTTCGGCACCCCGGACGAGCCCATCGTCGAGCGCTATCAGAGCCTGCTCGCCAAGCGGCTCGGACGCGAGCCGAAGGGTTTTCTGGCCGTGGGCGGCGCCGCCGAGATGCTCGCGCTGCTGGAAGAGTTCCGTGCCGCCGGCGTGCACAAGTTCGTGCTCCGGCCCATCGCCGCCGACGGTGACGACTTCATCGGTCAGACCCGGCAGTTCATCGAGCGCCTGCTGCCGGAAATCAAAGCCCGCAACTCGTGACGGGACCCGGCTTCAGCGCTTCAGCGCCCGGGCCTGAGGGACGTAGCCCCGGTTCCAGGTCGGGCTGACGGTCAGCTCGTTGATGCACACGTGCGCCGGCAGCCGGGCGAGAAAGGCGATGATCTCGCCGCAGTCCTCGGGCTGAACCATGCGCGCCCGGTCCTCGGCGCTGGGCGGCTGGGGGCGGCTGTCGAGAATCGGCGTTGCCACCTCCCCGGGGCAGATCGCACACGCCCGCACCCCGTGCAGACCGGCCTCCATGTTGATGGATTCGTTCATGGCGTTCATGGCGTGCTTGGCCGCCGTGTAGGCCGGGCCGGTCACCACCGAGACGTGCTTGCCCGCCCAGGAGGAGACGTTCACGATCAGGCCATCGCCCTGTTCGATCATGGTCGGCAGGACCGCGTGAGCGCAGTAGAAGGCACCATCCAGGTCAACCCGGATGACCTGGTCCCAGTCGTCGGGCGTGAGCAGATGCCAGTTGCGGTTGGGCACGTTCAGGCCGGCGCTGGAAACCAGCACGTCGATACGGCCGTGGCGCTCCGCGATTCCCCGCGCCACTGCCGCCACCGCCGCCTTGTCCGCGACGTCGAGCACCGCCGTTTCCGCACCCGCACCGATCCGCGCCGCCACCTCCTCGAGCTTCTCCTGGCGCCGGCCGGACAGCACCACCGTCATGCCTGCTGCCGCGAGCGCCACCGCCGCCGCCTCGCCGATCCCCGTTCCTGCGCCCGTCACCCAGGCCACCAGGCCTGTCACTTCTCTCATTCGTCGCTCCCCTCTGATCGATCCGGGTTACCGCTGCCGCGAGCACCGCGGCGCCCAACCGCCGGTCACCGGGTCGAGGCGAGAAACTCCAGGGTCCGCTGGTACGCCCCGTCGTCCACCGCCGCAATGGCCGCGTTGAAATGCGTCACGCCAAGGTTCTCCAGGCGCTTCAGCTCGCCCCGCAGCATGTTCTCATCGCCGACGATGGCGATGTCCGCCGGGCCCGCCGCCCCCTCGCGGTCCAGCATGGCCCGGTAGCTGGGCAATTGACCGTAGATCGTCAGGGTTTCCGCGATCTTGGCCCTGGCATCGTCCGGCTTGTCCGTCAGCACGATGGGAAAGCCGCCTACCACCAGCGGCTCCGGCCTGCCCGCCGCGGCAGCCGCGGTGGTCAGCCGCTTGATGATGTGGCTCTCCATCGTCCGCGGTCCCACCATCCAGGTATTGGTGCCGTCGGCCTGCTCGCCGGCCAGCTTCAGCATGACCGGACCGAGTGCGGCGACCACCACCGGCAGCCGTTCGGCGTCCGGCACGTCCATGGCCACGTTGGTCACCCGGTATTCGTCACCCTGAAACGACACCGTTTCGCCCCGAACCAGGGGCATCAGCACCTGCAGGTACTCGCGCATGTGTCGGGCCGGTTTGTCGTAGGACATGCCGAACATGTCCTCGATGACCAGCTTGTGGGAGAGCCCGATGCCCAGCGTGAAGCGGCTGCCGCTCGCCGCAGCCGTCGTCAGCGCCTGCTGGGCAATGGCCACCGGATGCCGCGGATAGGTCGGCGTGACCGCGGTGCCGAGCCCGATCCGGCTCGTTTCGCGCCCCACCACGGCCAGGCTCGAGATGGCGTCGTGAGAGAAGATGTTGGCCATCCAGACATCGTCCAGGCCGGCGGCTTCCACCTGCCGGGCCGCCGCGACGATGTCGTCCAGCGTGCGGCGCTGGCCATCGCCGCCGATCATTACCCCGATGCGCATGCGTACTCCTCATGACGGTGAATTCACGAACCCTGCACGATACTGCAGCCTCGCCACCAGGGACACCGCTCTGGCGGCCGGCAGCGGGATGACGGCATAATCGGCGCCTTTTGACCGCTCCGACAGCCGGAGACCCGGATCAGGACCCGCACCGATTCACCTGCGAGGAGGAACGAACCATGGCAGACGACACGACCGGACGCGAAACCATTGCCATTCTCGGCGGCACCGGCGACCTCGGCACGGGCCTGGCGATCCGCTGGTCCAAGGCCGGCCATCGGATCGTGATCGGCTCGCGGACACTGGAGAAAGCTCAGGCCGCCGTGGCCAAACTGCACGAGATCAGCCCGGAAACCCCGGCAGACGCCATGGAGAACGCCGACGCGGCCGCCGCCGGCGACATCGTGGTGCTGACCGTGCCGGCCGAGCATCAGCTGTCGACCCTCGAGCACGTGCGCGGCGGCCTGAGCGGCAAGATCCTCATCGACGTGACCGTCCCCCTGGTACCTCCGAAGGTCGGCACCGTGCAGCTGCCCCCGGAAGGGAGCGCGGGCAAGCGTGCCCAGGAGCTGCTGGGCGACGAGGTCATGGTGGTGAGCGCTTTCCAGAACGTGGCCGCCCACCTGCTGCAGCAGGACGTTCACATCGAGTGCGACGTTCTGGTAGCCGGCAACAAGAAGGATGCCCGCCAGAAGGTCATCGATCTGATCTCCCTGGCCGGCATGAAAGGCTGGCACGCCGGACCCATCGCCAACGCGGCCGCCGCCGAAGCGCTCACGTCGGTCCTCATCCAGATCAACCGACAGGGCGAGCTGTCTCACGCCGGCATCAAGATCGTCGGTCAGGGCGAGCACTGATGGATCGCCGCAGCGAGCCGGCCGCGCGCCAGCCATGACCGGAGTGCCGACCGGAATGTCGGCTGGAACGTCGACCGGGACGCTGTCGGTGCAGCCGCTGGCCGGCATCCCGATGATCCGGACCGGCGACGACCTGGCCGCCGTGATCGGGGCGGCGCTCGGCGCCGCCGACATCGCCTTGCGCGACGGTGACCTGATCTGCGTCGCGCAGAAAATCGTATCCAAGGCCGAAGGCCGACTGGTTGCCCTGCACTCGGTGACGCCGAGCGAGGAGGCCGTCGCGCTGGCCCGCGAGACCGACAAGGACCCGCGTCTGGTCCAGCTGGTCCTCGACGAGTCCACCGAAGTCGTGCGGAAGAAGCCCGGCGTGCTGATCGTGCGCCACCGGCTGGGCCTGGTGGGCGCCAACGCCGGCATCGATCAGTCGAACATCGAGCACGGCGACGGCAGCCCCGGCGACGAGTCTGCCTTGCTGCTGCCCGTGGACCCCGATGCCTCAGCGGCGCGGCTTCGCAGCGCGCTGGAGCGGCGCAGCGGGGCGCGGCTCGGCGTCGTGATCACCGACAGCAGCAACCGGCCGTGGCGGCTCGGCACCATCGGCGCCGCCATCGGCTGCGCCGGCATCCGCGCGCTGGACGATCGTCGCGGCGGCCACGACATCTACGGTCGCGAGCTCAAGGTGACGCTGATCAACCGCGCCGACGCGCTGGCGACCATGGCCACGCTGGTCATGGGCGAGACCACCGAACGGACGCCGGTGGCCGTCATCCGCGGCCTGCCACCGGACGACGTGGACGAGCCGGCCAGCAGCATCATCCGGCCGCTGCACGAGGACCTGTTCAAGTAGGGCGCAGCCGATGCCGAAAATTCTCGCCATTACCGGCGGTGTGGGCGGAGCCAAGCTGGCGCTGGGACTGGCCCGCCTGCTCGGTCCCGACGAGGTGGCCTTCGCGGTCAACACCGGCGACGACTTCGAGCACCTGGGGCTCGAGATCTGCCCGGATCTCGACACGCTCACCTACACCCTCGCCGACCTGGCGAACCCGGACACGGGCTGGGGCCGACGCGACGAGACCTGGCAGTTTCTCGAAACCCTGGAGGCGCTGGGCGGCGAGACCTGGTTCAGGCTCGGCGACCGGGACCTGGCCCTGCACGTTCGCCGCAGCGGGCTGCTGGCGGCCGGGGCGACCCGCACCGAGGCGGCCGCCACCATCGCCGCCGGTCTGGGCGTCCGCCACCGGCTGCTGCCCATGTCCGACGACCCGGTCCGCACCACCGTCCATACCGCCGACGGCCCGCTGGCCTTTCAGCACTACTTCGTTCGCGACCGCTGTGCCCCGGCCGTCACCGGTTTCGAGTTCCAGGGGGCGGACGCCGCACGCCCCAGCCCGGCCCTGCTCGCCTGGCTGGACGGCGCCGACGGCGTCATCATCTGTCCGTCCAATCCATTCGTGTCCGTGGATCCCATGCTCGCGATTCCCGGGCTGCGGGAAGCGCTGCGGGCGGGCGGCGCGCCGGTGGTCGCCGTTTCTCCCATCGTCCGCGGCGCGGCGCTCAAAGGCCCGGCGGCAAAAATGATGCAGGAGCTCGACCTGCCGACCAGCGCGGTGCAGGTGGCCGAGCACTACAGCGATCTGCTGGACGGCTTCGTCCTCGACCAGCAGGACGCCGGGCTCGAGCCGCGGGTCCGGGTGCCCTGTGTCGTGGCCCAGACGGTCATGGTAACGTTGCGCGACCGCATGGACCTGGCAGCAGCCGTGCTCGATTTCATCGCCAGACTCCGCTGATCGCCTATGTGGGCCATCGTCCCGATCAAGACCCTGGAGGCAGCCAAACGGCGCCTCGCCGACGTGCTGTCGCCGGAGGAGCGTCGGGCCCTGATGCTGGCCATGGCCAGAGACGTGCTCACCGCGCTCGCCCGCAGCCAGGCCCTGTCGGGGGTTCTGATCGTCTCGCGCACGCCGGAAGCCGATGCCCTGGCCCAGGCTTTCGGCACCGAGCGCTTCACCGAAAGTCCGGACGCGGATCTGAGCGAGGCCCTCACCCAGGCCGCCGACTACGCGGCCCAGCGCCTGCAGGCGCGCGGGGTAATGATCGTGCCGGCCGACGTGCCGCTGATCCGACCCGAGGAGATCGACGAGATCCTCGCCCGCCACCAGCACGTGACCATCATGCCGGACGACGAGCATGTGGGAACCAACGGTCTGATCTGCACGCCGCCCAACTGCATCCCGCTGCGCTTCGACGGCCGCAGCTTCAAGCCCCATGTGGATGCCGCCTATGCCGCCGGCCTGGCGCCGCGCATCGTCCCGTCGTCGTGCTTCGCCCTGGACGTCGATACCCCCGCCGATCTCCAGGCCCTGCTGGCGGGCGGGCCGGACACCCAGACGGCCACCTTCCTGAAGCGATCCGGGATCGCCCGCCGCCTGGGCGGCGGCGGAGGCCGACGGCTGGACGCCCGCCGCCGCGATGCTCACAATGACTGATTGAGTTTTCGAGCAGTGAGTTCCATGACCCGAAGCGCAATCGACCGCGCGGCCGCACTGAGCCGCGACGCCCGGCTGCCGGACCCGGAGCTGGCGCTGGAACTGGCCCGCGAAGAGGATACCGCGGCCCTGGCCGCCCTGGCGGCCGGGATCCGCGACCGCGGCTTCGGCAACGGCGTTACCTACTCACGCAAGGTTTTCATTCCGCTCACCCACCTGTGTCGCGACGTCTGCCACTACTGCACCTTCGCCCAGGTGCCGCGGAAGCTGAAGGCGCCCTATCTGAGCGTCGACGAGGTCTTGGAGATCGCCCGCCACGGCGCCGCCATGGGCTGCAAGGAAGCGCTGTTCACCCTCGGCGAGAAGCCCGAGCTGCGCTACCGGGCGGCTCGCGAAGCGCTGGCCGAGATGGGTTTCGAGACCACCCTGGACTACCTGCAGCACGTCGCGCAACGGGTTCTCGAAGAAACGGGCCTGCTGCCCCACCTGAACCCGGGCACCATGACCGCGGAGGAGCTCGACCGGCTGCGCCCGGTGTCTCCATCCATGGGGATCATGCTGGAGTCCCTGTCGGATCGGCTGTGCGAGAAGGGCATGCCGCACTATGGATCTCCGGACAAGGTGCCCGCCGTGCGCCTGGCCACCCTGGAGCGGGCCGGCGCGGCGAAGATCCCGTTCACCACCGGCATCCTCATCGGCATCGGCGAGACGCGCCAGGAGCGCGTCGAATCGCTCCTGGCAATCCGCGACGTGCACCAGCGCCACGGCCACATCCAGGAGATCATCGTCCAGAACTTCCGCGCCAAGCCGGAGACGAAGATGGCGCAGGCGCCGGAGCCGGATCTGAACGAGCTGCTCTGGACGATTGCCATGGCACGGATCCTGTTCGGTCCCACCATGAGCGTGCAGGCGCCACCGAACCTCAGCCCCGGGGTGCTGCCGAAGATCATCGCGGCCGGAATCAACGACTGGGGCGGCGTATCGCCGCTGACCCCCGACTTCGTCAATCCGGAGGCGCCCTGGCCGCACCTGGACGAGCTGGCGCGGGAGACCGCATCGGCCGGAAAGCACCTGTACGAGCGCCTCACCGTGTATCCCGCGTTCGCCCGAGACCTGGACACCTGGGTGGATGCGGGGCTCCACGAGCGGCTGCTGGAGCTCATGGATGCCGAAGGCGCCGCCCGCACCGATGACTGGTGCCCCGGCGCGGAGGTCGAACCGCCGGCCGACGTTCTCGTGGCCATCGGCCGGGCGCCGGCCCGGGTCTCCCCGGACCTTGCCGACATTCTCGGCCGGGCGCGGCAGGGCGAAGACCTGACCGAAGTCGAGATCGTGCGCCTGTTTGCCGCCCGCGGTGACGATTTCAGCGCCGTCGTTCAGGCCGCTAACGACCTCCGCCAGGCCGTCAACGGTGACACGGTCAGCTACGTCGTCAACCGCAACATCAACTACACCAACATCTGCTACTTCAAGTGCCAGTTCTGCGCGTTCTCCAAGGGCAAGCTGTCGGAGAACCTGCGCGGCCGTCCGTACGATCTGTCGGACGAAGAAATTCAACGGCGCACCCGGGAAGCCTGGGACCGGGGCGCGACCGAAGTGTGCATGCAGGGCGGCATCCACCCCGAGTACACGGGGGACAAGTACGCGGCCATCCTCCACGCGGTGAAGGCCGCCGTGCCCGACATGCACGTGCACGCGTTCTCGCCCCTGGAAGTCTGGCAGGGTGCCGCCACCCTCGAGCTCGACCTGGAGACCTACCTGGAGCGTCTGAAGGCGGCCGGCCTGGGCACCCTCCCCGGCACCGCGGCGGAGATTCTCGACGATGAGGTGCGACAGATCATCTGCCCGGACAAGATCAACACCGAGCAGTGGCTGGCGGTGATGGAGGCCGCTCACAACGTCGGCTTCCGGACCACGGCCACCATCATGTACGGCCACGTCGAAGCACCCGAGCACTGGGCCCGGCACCTGCTGCGGATCCGCAACCTGCAGAAGCGGACCGGCGGCTTCACCGAGTTCGTGCCGCTGCCGTTCGTGCACATGGAGGCGCCCATGTATCTGAAGGGCAAGGCGCGCAAAGGGCCGACCTTCCGCGAGGCGGTGTTGATGCACGCCGTTGCGCGCCTGGCCCTGCACCCGCACATCGAGAACATCCAGGCAAGCTGGGTGAAGCTCGGTTACGCGGGCGTCAAGGCGTGCCTGAACGCCGGCTGCAACGACCTCGGCGGCACGCTCATGAACGAGAGCATTTCCCGGGCCGCGGGCACCCGGCACGGGCAGGAGACCTCGCCGCAGCTGATGATCGACATGATCGAGTTCTCGCACCGCAAGCCGCGCCAGAGAACCACGCTCTACGAGGATGCCACGCCGGAACGCATCAAGGCCGGGCTCGCCGCCGGCGCGCTCAGCGACATCGTCAATACGCCGGCGCAGAAGTACGAGCGCAAGCGCAAAGGCCCGCTGCTGCGACCGGGCCTCATCGAGGCCGTCGACGTCAACTGATCAGACCGAGTCAGGTCCGTCCCGGTTGGATCCGGGTCAGCGACGAGGCCGGGATCTCGGGCAGCTCGCTGCCGCCGGTCAGAGCCCGCAGCACGTGTTCCAGACGGTCGTTGCCCCAGAAGGTCGCGCGGCCCGTCGGGCCATCGAGGACAAAGAACGGCACGCCGAACACGCCGTCGCGCTCGCTGGCCGCGATGCAATCGCGCTGCTGATCGTCGAACTCGCCGCCCGCGTGGGCCCCCGCGGCCCGCGCGCCATCGAGACCGACCTCCTCGGCCAGGCCTGCGAGCACCTGCGGATCCAGAACATCGGCGGCACCCTGCCCGTCCAGATTGAAGCGGCGGTTGAACACCGCCTCTCCGAAGGCCCAGCCGCGACCCTGGCTCTGCGCGTACCAGAATGCCATGTGCGGGATCTCCCAGGGTTCCTCCGGCAGCTTCAGGCCCAGCTTCTCGGCGCGGTAGTCCACCCCGTCCGGCAGGTCGAAACACTTCGCGAGGGCTCGGAACCATGCCGTTTCCATGCCCGCCAGCTCCGCCTGCCGGGCTGCGTCGGTGAATATGTAGACCATCTTGAAGTAGTTGTCGGTGGGGTTGTCCATGTGGCCGCCGAAGATGACGGCCGGCCAGACGGGCATCAGCTCGATGATCACGTCACGGAACTGGGGTGCGCGCCGGAGCCGGTAGAACGCAATCGCGGCGAACGGCGAGCGGAACGAAAAATAGCAGCGTATTGCCGGTGACGTGTCCATCGCTCGGAATTATCTGACAATCGGTCAGAAATGACAGGATGGTGCGGATGCCCGTTTCGCCCCACCATGGACGAATCAAAACAGGGCGCCGGCCCGAGGGAGCCGGACAAGGCGCACGCCGCCAACGGGCTGGAGCATTTCCGCATGCAGACCGCCGCCGACGTCAACGACGCGCCACTGGCCCAACCGCGCTACCGAGCCTACGTTCTTGCCATGCTGGTCATGGTGTACGTCTTCAACTTCCTCGA
>JBFISC010000071.1:0-14952 GCA_041608775.1 Pseudomonadales bacterium
GCCAAAGGTTAAAAGGTTAATGCCCGGCACTTGCCAGCGGGTACCATGATGGCTGCGCAACCACGACTACCAGAATCGGACAACGGTACGAGGGGAATGCCCGTGAGCGCCGCCACCTGGACCATCGTCAGCTACCTGCCGCTGGGGTTCGCGATGGCGGTGCCGCCGACAGTCGCCATCGGGTCCTTGCTGAACGTCAGCCGGACCACCGAGCAGGCACTGCCGGCATGAACACCTGGCTTCGCCTGCTCTGGGAGCGCCTGCACAGCGGGCTTTGGTTCGTCCCCACCGTGATGAGCGTGGCGGCCACGCTGCTGGCCGTTGCCTGCGCCCGCCTCGACGAGATCGCGCAGACGTCGCCGATGAATCTCGGCTTTCTCTACAACGGCACCGCGGAAAGTGCCCGCAGCCTGCTGTCGACGGTGGCGGGCTCCATGATCACCGTTGCCGGCGTGTCGTTCTCGGTGACCATGGTCGCGCTGTCCCTCGCTTCCTCGCAGTTGGGGCCCCGGCTGCTGGTGAACTTCATGCGCGACCGGGGCAATCAGGTGGTGCTCGGCGGCTTCATCGCGACTTTTCTGTTCTGTCTGCTCGCGCTGGGCAGCACGCCGGAGACCCAGGCGAAGTTCGTCTCGGTGTCCGCCAGCGTGGCGCTGCTGCTGACCGTCGCGAGCCTGCTGCTGCTGATCTACTTCATCCATCACATCGCCGCATCGATGCAGGCGGATCATGTGATCCGCGCGGTCGCCGCCGAGGTCGAGCTGTGTCTGCGCGGGATATTCCCCGCGGATGACGCGGAGCTGGAGGATCCCGGCCCGCTGGGTTTCGGCGACGGCGACCTGACCCTCACGTCCGATAGCACCGGCTACCTGCAGGGGATCGATGAAGCCGGACTGCTGAAGGTTGCCTCGGAGTACGACCTGAGGCTGAGAGTCCTGCGACGGCCCGGGCACTACCTCACCCGGTCCGTGCAGCTGGTGCAGGTGGCAGGTCAGCGCGATATCGAGCCAGCGCTGGAACGACGGATTCTCCGCGCCTTCATCGTCGGCGGCAGCCGCACCGCCGAGCAGGACCCGGAGTACGGTATTCACCAGCTGGTCGAGATCGCCCTGCGGGCGCTCTCTCCCGGCATCAACGATCCGTTCACGGCGACGACCTGCATCGATCATCTGACCGGCATACTCTGCGAGGTCGCCGCGGCACCGGAACGGCCGCCGATCCGCTGGGCCGATGATGGCGAACCACGCCTCCAGCTCGACCGCATCCATTTCGACGGTCTGCTCGAGGCTGCGTTCAACCAGATCCGCCAGAGCGCCACCGGCACCGCATCGGTGAGCATCCGGCTGCTCGAGGCGTTCTGCCTGATCGCGGGCGCCACACGGGAGGCGGATCGTCTGGCCGCCGTTGAACGCCAGGCCCGCATGGTCTACGAGGCCAACGTCGAGCAGCTGATCAGCGCCGACCGCAACGCGCTGGACGAGCGGCTGGAGACCCTGGAGGAGGCGCTCGTTGGCTGACAGGATCGACCCCGGCATCCGGGTCATCGAGGAATCCGTCGGCAGCGGCCCGTGCGCGGCCGCCGGCGCCACGGTCGTCTACAACGCCCGCTTGTATCTGCGCCGGGGCGACGAGGTCACCGCCGACCGGGACCTGATCGAGCGGAGCGGCGATCGTCTGTCCAGCCGGCAGGTAGAGGATGCCGAGCTCGTCGACCACCGCCTCGTGCTCGGCAAGCGCCGGGCGATCGCCGCCATCGAGAAGACCCTGTCGGGCATGCAGCCGGACGGATATCGCGAAGTCCTGGCGAGCCCCCACCTGTGCTACGGCGATCGCGGTGTGCCAGGCCGCATCCCACCCTCGGCCATGCTCCGGATCCGGATCTGGGTGCGCGCCGTCGAGCCGGCCTGAAGCGCGCGGAAGCTGCTCCGCGCCGGCGCGTCCCGGCGACGCCGGCTCAGCGGGCCAACCGGAACAGCGGCCGGGTCCATACGGACTGCATCAGCGGATCGACCACGCGGTACAGGCGCCCCGAGACATGCACCGCTCTGCCCCGCTCCACGGCGGCAATGCCTTCGCGCACGACGACGTCCGCGTCGTACCAGATGAACGCTGGCGTGGCTGCCTTCATCTCCGAGAGCCCGCCGGCCTGGTGAAAGTCGGTGTGCGTGAACCCGGGGCAGAGCGCCGAGACGTTGACGCCGGTCCCCTTGAGCGTTGCGGCCAGCGCCTCCGACAGCGCCACCACGTAGGCTTTGGCAGGACCGTAGCTGGTATCACCCGCGCGGGCCACGCGGCCGGCCACCGACGCTACGTTGATCACCCGGCCCCAGCCCCGTTCGCGCATGCGCGGAACGAACCGGTGACACATGTGCGCCACCGAGATCATCATCAGCTCCAGGTAGCGCTGCTGCGCCTCCCAGTCACGATCCTCCAGAAGGTCGGGGCCAGCGGCACCGGCGTTGTTGACAAGATAGTCGACGGCAATTCCCTGCTCGTCGACCCGCTGCTCGATCACCCTCGGCGCGTCCGGCCGCGACAGATCCGCCTCGATCACCGTCACCGTGCAACCGGACTGCTCGACGAGCTCCGCCGCCAGGGTGTCGAGCCTGTCCCGGCGTCGCGCAACCAGGACCTGGTTGAACCCAGCGCCTGCCAGCTGGCGGGCAAACTCAGCGCCGAGCCCGGCGGATGCGCCGGTGATCAGCGCGGTCTTCCGTTGGGTCATGGGAGGCTCTCCAACGCGGCCTGGAGCAGCGCCCGGACCTGTCCGACAATCGCCGCCTCGACCTCCCGGTCGTGCCCCTGCACGCGCGGGGTGTGGAGGTGGCCGACGGCGACCTCGCTGCCGAGCTCCCGCGCGAGACGCACGCTGCGGAACGAGACCTCGTTGCTGAGGTAGCCGCCGCCGCTGCCACTCACCGCGGTCTGGTTCGCGAGAGCGGCGACGGATGCCGCTTCGACGCGCCCGCGTTCGAGGGTCGCCACGCGACGGTTGTCACGCACCGGATAGGGCCGCTGGACCTCGAGCATCGCGCTGACCGGCAGCGAGAACTCGACGAACTCGGGTCCGGGGAGCAACCGGCTGCCCAGCCGAGGGATCACCGGTGCCGCCGCCGACGCGCCAGTCACGACCCCCTGGTTGTCCGGTGCGCTGGCCGAGCGGCGGCGGCCCGGAAACCGCTCGAGATCGAAACCCTCGCGGCCCATGCTGACGGTCAGCAGCAGGTCCAGGCGAGCATGCTGGAGCAGCGGGCCGAGCGCGGCTTCCACCAGCCCCTCGTCGAAGTCGGCGAACCGCACCGGCAGCACCAGCGCCTGCACCTGGGCGCGCCGGTCACCGCGGCCGATCCAGGTGTCGTCGAGCTGCAGCGCGGCAAGCCCGCTCGGATTGCTCTGATCGACCCGGGTGTCGAGGTTGAACGGATCGAACCCGGTCACGACCACGCGTCGCCGGGACTCCGGATCGAAACCCAGATCCGACAGTCCCCGGGAGGCGAGCTCGAACTCCCGCAGCATCGGGGCACACGGCTCCGGTGCTGCGCAGCCGACGCGGAGCCCCTCCAGGGCAGCCAGGCGGCGCCAGTAGAGCCCGCGATCGTCCAGATCGCCGGCCTGTACCCGCCCCCGCTCGGAGCGCCAGAGCGCCAGCCCGGACCGACCGGCAGCGGCAATGGCCGCGTCCGCGGTCGCGCCCGGAGCGAACGAATCGCGCAGGCGGGCGCGCGCCGCGTCGAGCTCGAGCCCCGGCAGCGCGGCGCCCGCCAACGCCAGCCTGGCCGCTTCCGCGTCCGTTGCCGAACCCGCAGCCGGCGCCGAGCTCACAGCCGCCAGCGAACTCACAGGCGGCGACAGGACAGCCAGGGTCAGCAGCAGCCGGACCGTCCGGCACCGGCGCCCGCTCACCCGTCGTCCAGCCCGTAGCTGAGGCGTGCGGCGTCGGCGGAGATCAGCCCGGACTCCAGATCGGCGATGACCCGGTCGCGCGCACGGGCCGCCGGCGGGCCGATGCCACCGCCACCCGGGGTCTCCATCACCAGCACCCCCCCGGCAGGAACCACTTCGCGCCCCTTGCCCTTCAGGGCCGCGCCGTCGCGCACGTAGACCCTGCCCGGGGCGCCGTCACCACCGCCGTGCCGGCCGCGCGCCGCATGCTGGACCCGGTCGAACATCTTCGAGACCACGAACGCCTCTCCCTGCCGATGGCCGACCTCGATCACCTGGCCCAGGCCGCCGCGATGGGTACCCGGCCCCGCGGAGTCCTGCCGGTACTCGCGGCGCCATATCACCAGCGGCGAGGTCACCTCGTTGACCTCGGTAGGCGTGGTGCGCACACCAGATGGGAAGGCCGTGGTGGACAGGCCGTCCTTGCCTGGCCGGGCGCCCGTGCCGCCGTTGTAGATAGGGTTGGTTACGAAGCCCGATCGCCCGCCCGCAGCCATGGCCGCACCACCGTGCCCGCTTCGGAACACTGGATTCCAGATGCAGGAGGCGCCTTCGGCGGGCACCTGTCCCGGCAGCGCCTGATCCAGCGCGCCGAGGATCACGTCCGGCAGCATCTGGCCGATCGCGTGACGCGCGGAGACTGCCCGCGGCGGTCGGGCGTTGAGAATGCAGCCCTCAGGCGCCGTCACCCGTACCACGGCAAGCGAGCCCGCGTTGTTCGGCACGTCGTTCCCCACGATGCAGCGCACACCGAACGATGCGTACGCCTGGGTGTACGGTAACGGCACGTTGATGCCGTACGCTGACTCCGGCGAGGTGCCGGCGAAGTCCACGTCGATCGCGCCGGGCCCGATGACGACCCGGCAGACCAGCTCCACCGGCTCGTCGTAGCCATCGATGCGCATGCTGTGGCGATACTCACCCGGCGGCAGCTGCGCGATCTCGTCGCGCATGGCGCGCCGCGACAGATCGAGGATCTCCCTGCCCGGCGCCTCCAGATCAGCAAGACCGAAGTCGTCGAGCATCGCGCCGAGCTGCGCGGCGCCCGCGTCGTTGCAGGCCGCGAGCGAGTACAGGTCGCCTTCCGCAACCACCGGATCGCGGACGTTGCGGGCGATGATCGCCATGAGGGTCTCGTCCCGACGCCCTTCCCGGAACAGATGGGTGATGGGGATCTGCAGCCCTTCCTCGAACAGGTCGTTGGCGTCCGGGCCGAAGCCACGCCCGCCGACGTCGGCGATGTGGCTGGTGGAGGCGAACAGCGCCACGGCCCGGCCGTCGCGATGGACCGGGGTCACGACGGTGAAGTCGTTGAGATGGCCGGTGCCGTCCCACGGATCGTTGGTGACCAGCACATCACCGGGACGCAGCGTACCGAGCGGAACCCGGGCCAGGAACTTACCGACCGATGCGGCCATCGCGTTCACGTGCCCGGGCGTCCCGGTAACCGCCTGGGCAAGCATCCGTCCCCGGGTGTCGAACACCCCGGCGGACAGGTCCCCGGCCTCCCGGACCACGGTGGAGAACGCCGTGCGCATCAGCGTCTGCGCCTGCTCTTCGACGATGGCGAGAAGCCGGTTCCAGACCAGCTGGGTGGTGAGCTTCTCCAGCTTGCTGTCGGTGCTCTTCACGGTCCCTCTCGACGCTCCAGTATCAGGTAGCCGCGCGCATCCACGCGGAGATCGAAGTCGGACCCCACCACGGTGGTGGTCTGATCTTCCACCACCAGAGCCGGCCCGGATAGATGATCGCCGGGTACCAGCTCGTGGCGGCGGAACACCCCGGCGCCGACCATGGACCGCTGCCGCCCGTCGAACACCTGCCGCCGCTCGCTCGCCGTGACCGTCCGCAGCGTCGGCGCCGGCAACGGGGCGGGCGGCTCTGGCTCCCGGGCGACCAGCGTCAGCGTCCAGCTCAGCACCTCCACGTCCAGGTGCGGAATCACCCGCCCGTAGAGCCGCCGGTACTCGGATTCGAACGCCTCATGCAGCACCGTGCCGTGGCGGGGCTCGAGCGTGCCGGCCGGCACCGGGACCGCGATCTCGTAGCCCTGACCCAGGTAACGCATGAAGGCGCGCCGCTGCTCGCGCCAGGCACCCTCCGGCACCGCGCCGCGAACGACCTCGGCGGCCTCCTCGTGCATCTCGGCCATCACCGCGTTGGCCGCATCGGCAGCGAACTCGGACAGGCGCTGGTAGCGGCTGCGCACCACCTCGTAGCTGACCGGCGCGAGCAGGAAGCCGATCGCGGAACCAACGCCAGCGCCGCTGGGAACCACGATGCGATCGAGCTTCAGCTTGTCGGCCAGCGCCACCGCGTGCAAGGGCGCCGCGCCGCCGTAGGCGACCAGCGTGCGGGACGCGGCCTCCGTGCCCCACTCCGCCGCATGCGCCCGGGCCGCGGCAGCCATGTTTTCGTCCACGACTTCGGCCACGCCGAACGCAGCGAGCGCAGGCTCCAGATCCAGGTCCTCGCCCAGCCCCGCCGCCACGGCAGCTCGGGCTGCCGGAAGGTCCAGCGGCAAGCGGCCGCCAGCGAAGCCGTCCGGCAGGATCCGGCCCAGCAGCAGGTCCGCGTCGGTGACCGTCGGCGATTCGCCGCCGCGGCCGTAGCACGCGGGCCCGGGCTCGGAGCCGGCGCTGGCCGGGCCGACCGTGATGCGCTGCAGCCGATCGATGCCGGCGATGGAGCCGCCGCCGGCGCCGATCTCCACCATTTCGATCACCGGGACCCGCACCGGCAGGCCGCTGCCCTTCTTGAACCGGTAGACTCGGTCCACTTCGAAGGATCGGGACAGCAGCGGCTCGCCATCGTCTATCAGACAGATCTTCGCCGTCGTTCCGCCCATGTCGAAGGACAGCACCTCACGGTAGCCGCCTTCCAGGGCAACCCGGGCGGCGAGCATGGCGCCGCCTGCCGGACCACTTTCCACGAGGCGAATCGGGAAGCGGGCCGCCGTCGCCAGCGTGGTCAGCCCGCCGCCCGACGTCATCATGAGCAGCGGGCAGCGGACGCCGAGGGCTTGCAGCTGACGTTCCAGGCTCGACAGGTAGCGGCCGATGAGCGGCTTGACGTAGGCGTTGGCGCAGGCCGTCGACAGGCGCTCGTACTCGCGGATCTCCGGGCAGACCTCGCTGGCGAGCGTCACCGCGACCTCCGGCAGCTCCGCCTGCAGCAGCTCGCCGACCCGAAGCTCGTGCTCGGGATTCACGTAGCCGTGGATGAAGCCCACCGCCACGCTGGTCACGGCGCGATCACGCAGGGTCGGCAGCAGCGCCCTCACCGCATCGAGATCCAGGGGCAGCAGCACCTCGCCCGCGGCGTCCAGGCGTTCCGGCACGGTGAACCGGAGCGGCCTCGGAACCAGCGGGAGCGGCCGATCGATGTTCAGGTCGTATTGCTCGAAGCGGTTCTCGAACGCCATTTCCAGGGCGTCCCGGTGACCCTGGGTGGTCAGCAGCGCGGTCACCGCGCCGCGCCGCTCGATCAGCGCGTTGGTCGCAAGCGTAGTGCCGTGCAGCACCAGCCCCACCGCGTCCGGAGCGGTCCCGGCCGCATCGAGGACCTGACGGATACCCGCCAGAACGCCGTTGGCCGGATCGTCGTAGGTGGTCAACACCTTCGCCGTGGTGCGGCCGCCGGCCGGACCGGTCCCTTCCAGAACCACGTCCGTGAACGTGCCACCGATGTCCACGGCGAGGCGAACGTCGACCGTGCCCATGATCTACGCCTGCGCCATGGCCGGCTCGTTGAGCTGGCCCTCCAGCCGCCACAGGCTGGAGCGCAGCCCCACGAGAACGATGATGGCGAGCATGGCCGTGGCGCACACCAGCAGCGCGTTGCGCGGTCCGAACGATTCCACCAGCAGACCGTTGAGCAACGCACCCACCGGCCCCGCGCCGAAGAACGAGAACGAGTAGAAGCTCATCACCCGGCTGCGCTGGGCCACCGGCGCCTGCTCCTGCATGATGGTCCGCGACATGGTCATGGCGACCCCGCCGCACACCCCCCAGAAGAACAGACTCGCCACGTAGAGCGGAAAGCTCGGCGCCAGCGCCGCCGCGCACAGCACCACCGAACCGATCCCCTGGGACAGCAGCAGCGCGCGGCCCTGACGGTGCACGTCGCCGAGCCGCAGCAGCAGGATCACGGTGGTAACCAGACCCAGGCTGTTGACCGCGTTCATCACCGCGAGGTCGGACGCGCCACCGGCGTACACCTCGCGGACGAGCAGCGGCATGGTGACGATGTAGGAACCCATGAAGAAAAAGCCCATGCACATGTTCTGCACCACGATCATGCGCATGGCGGGCGAGGAGAACACCGTTCGCCCGCCTTCGATCAGCGAGCGGAGTAGTCTCGGTGCCACGACGTCGCCACCGTGCCGGTCGTTGGCGATCCGGCTGAAGCCGACCACGCCGATGCTCAGCACCAGCGCCTGGATCAACAGAATCGGTTCCGGGCCCGCGAAGTCGGCCAGCGACGCGACCAGAAATCCTACGACCTGCAGACCGAACTGACACATGCTGGTCAGCATGACCATCCGCTGCACCCGGCCTTCGGCCACCTGGCTGAGCAGACCGTCCCGGGCCGGAGTAACGAAGGCCTGGGCGCAGCCCATGAGAACGGCATAGCCGATCATGGTGGCGAAGCTCAGCCGGCCCGCTGACACCAGCAGGCACAGCAGCAGCGGGGCAATCATCGCCAGGGATTGAGCCAGCAGCGCCACCCGGCGCGCGCCGAAGCGATCGGCGTAGCTGCCGCCAATGAGAATCAGCAGAGTTCCCGGCAGCAGCAGAGACATCTGGGCGACGCCCACCTTCTCCGGGGTCTCGTTCAGCACCATCGTCACCAGCCAGGCGAACATCACCCCCTGGATACCGAAGGCAAGAAACCAGCTGCCCGTGCCGAGCAGGTAGAAGTGCAATGGGCGCATGGGAACCCTGTCGCGATCGAACCCCCAAGTCTACCGGCTGCGGCGGGGCCTGCGCGAACGGCAATCTGGTCCGGGCGCCGGCGCTGGCGTAACATTCCGCACTCGCCCCCGCCACGGAACCTGCCATGCGGCGTCATCGAGACCTGCGGCTCGCGCTGCTGCTGCCGATCCTGATCTGGTTGCCCGCGCCGGCTCTCGGCGAGGCTGACCAGATCGGCGCCGGCACCCGTGTGTACCTGGAGATCTCACCCGACGGACGGGATGACCTCGACGCGCTGTTCGAAACGCTGGAGGCGTCCTTGGCCGCCGGCGAGCCGCAGCCCGACCCCGTGGTCATCGTGCTGCACGGCCCGGAGGCGGAGCCGTTCCTGCGGCGCAACTATCTCGAGCACCAGCCGCTGGTCGACCGTGCCGCAAAGCTCAAGGCGTTCAACCGGATCGACATGCGAATGTGCGAAACCTGGATGCGCAACAACGGCATCGCCGCCGACGAGCTGCTGCCGTTCGTGGAGACGATTCCGCTGGCACCCGAGGAAGTAAGGCGTCTCGAGCGCGACGGCTATCTTCCCTACAGCGCGGTCCGCCCGCGCTCGCCGCTGCTCTGACCGCCGACTTGTCTGCCAGGGCGTCACGGCCTAAGCTCCCGGCCAGCTGGAAACCGATGATGAAGCCGCAGCCGCTCCGCCACCGCCGCACCCCTCTGACCCTGACCGCCGCGCTGTGGGCCGCGCTGCTGCTGATCTCCCAGACCCTGGCGGTGGCCCACGTGCACCTGGAGCTGGCGCCCGATACCGTCTGCGCCTCCTGCACGCTGGCGAAGCCACCGGTCGCAGCAGGCGACGGCGCGCCCCCGCCCCCCGCCGAGCGACTGCCGCACGCGCCACCGCGGACGCCGGCAACCGCCCCGGTCGTTGCCGACGACCACGGCCCCTTCCTCGCGAGAGCGCCGCCGCGCGCCTGAACGACCCCGTTCGGAACGGCGCCGGAATCGGCGCCCTGTCTGGCCAATAGGACTGGAGCGAGCAATGTTTACCCGGATTTCCGTCGCGGCGGTGCTGTGCAGCACCGCCGCCTTGACAGCCGCCCAGGCGGCGTGCGCCGCTGAGGCGCGAGCGAACAAGGCGATCGAGGAGGTCGTCGTCATTTCCCACCCGCTGTCTGCCGAAGGGCTGGCATTGTCCAGCGAAGTGCTCGAGGGCGAGGCGCTGGCCCGGCAACTGGAAAGCAGCATCGGTGACACCGTGGGCCAGCGGCCCGGGGTGCACGCTGCCGGTTTCGGTCAGGCGGCCAGCCGGCCGGTGATCCACGGGCTGTCGGGACCCAGGGTGCGGATCATGGAGGACCACATCGACGCCCTGGACGTCTCGGTCACCAGCGCCGACCACGCGGTCACCATCGAGCCCTTCGTCGCCGACCGCATCGAAATTCTCAAGGGACCCAGCACTCTGCTCTACGGCACCGGTGCCATCGGCGGCGTTGTGGACGTGCATACCGGTCGCATTCCGCATCAGCCTGCCGAACGTTCCCTCACCGGCCGCGTCGAGGTCCGCCGTGGCGACAACGGTGATCGGGAAACGGCCGCCGGGCGTCTCGACGGCAACCTGGGCCCCCTCGCCTGGCACCTGGACGGCTTCAGCCGCGAGGCGGAGCCTTACGACATCCCGGGCTTCGCAGAGTCCCGGGCCCTGCGCGAGCGCGACGGCGACAGCACCGACGACGGGGTTCGAGATCGCCTCCCGGGCAGCGGTCTCGACGTTCGCGGCGGCGCGGTCGGGCTGTCGCTGCTCGGCGAGCGCGGCTTCGCCGGCGCCGCCGTCAGCACCACCGACGCGCGCTACGGTCTGCCCGGCGGCCACGAGGAGGAGGACGAGCCCCCGGATCCGGGCGCGACCGAGACCCCGGAGCTCGACCTCGAGCAGACGCGAATCGATCTCGAGGCGGGACTGAAGAACCCGTTCCGTGGCTTCGACAGCCTGAACCTGCGCATCGGCATCAACGACTACCGCCATCGGGAGATCGAGCCCGACGGGGAGATCGCCACGGTCTTCGAGAACGAGGCAGTCGAAGGACGGGTCGAGCTGAGCCACACCCCCGTGGGCGGCTGGTCCGGAGCCTTCGGCGTCCAGTACACCGATCGCGACTTCGCCGCCACCGGCGAGGAAGCATTCATCGCCCCCGTCGACACCACGTCCTACGGCGTGTTCTGGGTCGGTGAGCGCGGCTTCGAACGCTTCGACGTCGAGGCAGGGCTGCGGCTCGGCGCCACCCGGGTCAACCCCAGCGCGGGACCGAGCCGCCGCTTCGACACCTACGCGGTGTCGGTGGGCCTGATACTGCCATTCGGCGAAGCCTGGTCCCTGGGCGTGATTGCCGACCACACGGCCCGCGCGCCGGTCGCCGAGGAGCTGTTCTCGAACGGACCGCACCTGGCTACCCGCGCCTTCGAGTTCGGCAACGCCGGCCTCGACGTAGAGAAGAGCTCGAGCCTATCCGCCAACCTGCGCTACGCGAGCGAGCGCTTCTCCGTCAACGCCAGCGCCTACTACAACCACTTCGCCGACTTCATCTACGAGACGGCAACGGGCGACGAGGAGGACGGGCTCCCGGTCTTCGTCTACGGCCAGGACGATGCCCGCTTCTTCGGTCTGGATGCAGAAATCGAGGCCACCGCGGCCAGCTGGCGGCGCGGCAGCCTGAGGCTCAACGCCCGCTTCGACACCGTCACCGGCGAGGTCGACGTCAGCGGTGACGACGATCTGCCGCGGATTCCGCCAACGCGCTACGGGCTCGGCCTGGCGGTCACCCACGGGCCGCTGGAGGCCACTCTGGACCACACCTGGGTCCGGGCGCAGAACGACACCGCGGCATTCGAGCTGGCTACCGGCGCCTATCGGGACCTGCGCGCCTTCATCGGCGTGAAGCTGCCCCTGGCGGGCGACGTCATCACGCTGTTCGTACAGGGCCGCAATCTCACCGATGCGGAGCAGCGCCAGCACACGTCGTTCATCAAGGACTTCGCGCCGCTGCCGGGACGTACCGTCGAAGCCGGCCTGCGCGCACGGTTCTAGCCGGGAACGGTATACTGAGGGCAACCGCGCAGCTGGAAGCGACCATGGCCTCCCAGCCGGACCCCTACCGGCCCCGAGACGTCACCGACCTGGTGGCTCACGCGGAAGACGTGTGCCGCCGCCAGGGCGTCGCGTTCACCGCCCTGCGGCGTGAGGTGTTCGGCCTGCTGTGCCGTCACGGCCGTCCGGCAGGCGCCTACGAGCTGCTGAAGGAACTGAAGGCGCGGCGCCCGAAGGCCGCGCCGGTCACCGTGTACCGGGCGCTGGATTTCCTCGTCGCCGCCGGGCTGGCGCACCGGATCAACACCCTCAACGCGTTCACCGCGTGCCGCGGCAGCGCGGAATCTCATCGCGGGCTGATCCTGATCTGCAGCGAGTGCTCCCAGGTCATCGAGCTCGAGGACCGGCGGGTCGCCACCTCGATCCAGCGATCGGCCGCCGACCTCGCGTTTCAGGCCGGCGACCAGCCGGTGGAGGTCGTCGGCACCTGCGCCGACTGTCAGCGCTGAACGGAACCTCGCGGGAGGCTGAGCCGCAGGTTCACCACGTGGGCCAGCGCCACGATGCTGGCCCCCAGCAGGGTGAGGGCCGCCTCCGGGGCACGGCCGAACAGATGCGCGGCGGCCACGCCCATCACCAGCAGGCCAACGGCGCCGACCACCATCACCAGCGCGACCCGGTGCCGCCGGAACCCCGTGTAGAGGGCCCATCCGGACACCACCAGAGCGACCGCAAACAGGCTCCAGTGAACGCTGGATTCGGTCTCCCCCAACCAGATCGCCAGCGACGGCGCCGCCACCACGGCGACCGGCAGCAGCAGGCAGTGCACCAGGCAGGAGCCCGACAGCACCAGGCCGACGAAGTCGAGTTTCACGTGCGGTTCCCTTGCAGCGGTTTCGGTCCCGGACCCAGGCGCCGGGCCGGCGTAACAATATAACAGTCTATGCTGGAAGGAGCGATCCCGGCGGAGCCCACATGCTCAGCGCGCTCATCAAATGGTCGTTCCTCGGCTGCCTGCTGACACTGCCCGTGTCCTGCTGGCAGGCCGACGCCCTGCCCGGCGACATCGCCGTGCTGGACGCGCTGGCCGAGGAACCGGATCAGCGGCCGGTCACCGAACCCGCGTTCCGTGTCGAGCAGGGGGGCGTGCGCTACGAGGTGGAGCCGCTGTACCGCTATCGGCTGCAGGGCCTGGTGGTGTCCCGGCGCGCCCATGACGGGAACCGGATGCTCCACCGACGCTGGAACGATCATCTCAACGTGGCCGATGTCTGCGTGGTCTGGGGCAGCAACACCCGCATCGATCTGCACGCGTTCGACTTCTGGAGCGGCCAGTTCACCTGTTTCTACCGCACCGACGACGAGCGCGCCTGGCGCGCCTTCAGCCCTGCCAGAATGGCCAACAACCACCTGCTATCCGACGACCCGTACCTGCGCGATCGGATCGCCGCGCTGCGGGTCGGTGATCAGATCCGGCTGCAGGGCTTCCTGGCGCGTTATCGCCATGACGGCGGCTTCGAGCGCGGGACCTCCACCACCCGCACCGATACCGGCAACGGCGCCTGCGAGACCATCTGGGTCACCGGCCTCGAGCTGCTGAGCCCGTCGCCCTCGCCGTGGCCGCGGGTTCAGAGCGCCGCCGGGTTCGGCCTGCTCGGCAGCGTGCTGCTGTGGGTGCTCGCCGCCGTGCGGGGATGGATCTAGCATCGGCCGTGGTCCGGTGCAGGCCGCCGCGCTAGCCGCCGCGCTCGAAGCTGACGCTCTTGATCAGCGCGTACACCGGCATCCCCACCCGCAGCCCGAGCGCCTCCACCGCGGCCAGCGTCACCCGCGCGCGCACGTGGGCCTGGCTGAGCTGCACGGTGGCCTCGGCATACCCGGCGGGCGAGTCCGTCGCCAGCGCCACCAGCCGGCCCGGCAGCACGTTGCGGATGCTGATACCCTCCGGGCGGGTCACCGCCAGGGCCACATCGCGGGCGCGGATCCGCACCCTCACCTCGCCACCGACGCCGACCCGCTGAACCAGCGGCATGGTCAACGAGTCAGCGCCGACGTCGACGTGGGTGACGTGCAGGCGAGGGTCATGGTCAGTGACCCGCCCGGTCACCAGCACGCCAGCCTCGAAGCGACCGGAGACGGTTTCCAGGTCCAGGCGCTCCACCACCGCCGCGGCGTCGTCGTGGAGCTGCACGCTGCCGTCGGCCAGCACCAGAATGCGATCCGCCAGCGCGGCCACTTCGTCGATGTCATGGCTCACGTACAGCGCCGGAACCTGGAACCGCCGCGGCAGCGCCTCGAGGTAAGGCAGGATTTCCGCCTTGCGGTTGCGATCCAGCGCGGCGAGCGGCTCGTCGAGCAGCAGCAGGCTCGGTCCGCTCAGCAGGGTGCGGCCCAGCGCAACCCGCTGGCGCTCGCCGCCGGAGAGCGTGGCGACGGAGCGCGGCAGCAGCGGCGCGAGGTCGAGGGCTTCGATCACCGCGGTCCAATCCAGACCCGGGCGGCCGGGCCGGCGCCGCAGCGGGTAGCGCAGGTTGCCGACCACGTCGAGGTGCGCGAACAGCCGGGCATCCTGAAACATGAACCCAACCGGGCGCCGATGCGCCGGCAGGTCAATCCTCGCGGCCGCGTCGAACCACACCTCGTCGCCGAGGCAGATGCGGCCGCCGACCGGGGTCACCAGACCGGCCAGCGCGCGCAGCAGCGTGCTCTTGCCGCTGCCGCTCGGGCCGAAGACCGCGGTCACGCCCTGCAGCGGCAACGCTTCCTCCAGCGCCAGCCGAAACCCGCCAAGCTCGACCCGGATGGCGAGCTCGAGCTGATCAACCGACATGCAGCGGGTACCGGCGGTTGAGGGTGTAGACGATCAGCAGCACGGCGAAGGAAAACGCCAGCAGACCCGCGGCCAGGACGTGGGCTTCGGCATAGCGCAGGGTCTCGACGTGCTCGTAGATGGCAATCGACACCACCCGGGTCTCCCCGGGGATGTTTCCGCCGACCATCAGCACC
>JBFISC010000072.1:0-14818 GCA_041608775.1 Pseudomonadales bacterium
AACCCCGAGCTGAAAGATTCGGATCTGGTGCGCATCCTGCAGAGCAACCCGGGCCGCTTCTGGGTAGATGCCGTCGGTCACCAGCCGCCGTCGGCGGAAACCCTCACCCACGCCATGGTGTACCACGCGGACCCCACCATCGGCTGGGTGCTGCACGTGCACAGCCCGGAAATCTGGCGTCGCGCCGAAGAGCTCGAGCTGCCGGCCACCGCCGAAGACGTCGGCTACGGAACGCCGGCGATGGTAACGGCAGTGGCAGAGCTGCTCGCGACCCACCGGCAGCGACCGCTGGTCTTCGTCACCCGCGGTCACGAGGACGGGGTGTTCGCCTGCGGCGCGAGCGCCGAGGCCGCAGCAGCTGCGCTGGTCGCGATCCTGGCCCGCAGCCTGGCATGAGTTCCCACGCACCGGATCCGGCCGGACCCGGGATACCCGATCCCATCCGCTGGCGGGACGGCGAGCTGTTCCTGCTGGACCAGCGGCTGCTGCCCGGCACGGAACAGTACCTGCCGATCCGAAACCTCGATGACGCGGTCTCGGCCATCGCCAGCCTGGCGGTTCGCGGCGCTCCCGCCATCGGCATCGCCGCCGCCTATGCGCTGGTGGTTGCCATGAGGGCCGATGTCCCTGCCGCGGAGAGCGCCGAAGCGTTCGGCCGACGGCTGGGTGGACTCGCCGAGCGGCTGCGGCGCTCCCGACCCACCGCCGTCAATCTGGCCTGGGCGACCGCGCGCATGGAACGGCGCGCACTGCGCTCGCCGACATCGGCCGCGCTGACCGAAGAGGCCGAGGCCATACATCGGGAGAACCGCGCGATCTGCCTAGCCATCGGTCGTCACGGCGAGTCGCTGATCGCCCCCGGCGCCACGCTGCTGACCCATTGCAACGCCGGATCGCTGGCGGTGAGCGGCCTGGGCACCGCGACCGCGCCCATGTACCTGCGGCATCAGGCCGGGGTGCCGTTCCGGGTGTTCGTGGACGAGACCCGCCCGCTGCTGCAGGGCGCGCGGCTCACCGCCTGGGAGCTCGACCGCGCCGGAATCGACGTCACCCTGATCTGCGACAGCATGGCCGCCAGCCTCATGGCCGAGGGTGCGGTGGACCTGGTCCTGGTGGGCACCGACCGAGTGACCGGCAACGGCGACGTGATCAACAAGATCGGCACGCTCAACCTGGCCGTGCTCTGCCACCACTACCAGGTACCCTTCTACGTGGCCTGCCCTTCCACCAGCTACGACCCGGACACCGGCTGCGGCGCCGACGTGGTGATCGAGCAGCGCCACCCCGACGAGGTGCTGGGCACCGCGGCGGCGCGGGTGGCCGTGCACAACCCGGCCTTCGACGTCACCCCGGCGGCGCTCGTGACCGGGATCATCACCGAGAACGGCATTGCCACGGCGCCTCTGGCGGACAATCTGACCCGCCTGCTGCGCCCGTGATCGCTATCCCGCGGCCTCCGCTACCTTCCGGTAGCGAACCATCCCGGTCCGCGACGGATCGCTGCGATACAGCGCCGGCGGCTGCAACGCCAGCCACAGCGGCGCGGGCATCGCCAGCGGCGCGAGCGTCAGGCTCCGGCGGCTGCGCGCAAGTGTGACATGGGGTCGGAAGCCGCGCTCGACGCAGCCGCCGGCACCGGGGGCGGCACCGAGCGCCCTGGCCCACGCCGCGAGCTGGGCCTGGGGCGCCAGCTCGGCCGCCACGAGCCGGGCGCATGCCGGTTCCGGGAAGCCGCCGATCGAAGTCACGGATGCGCGGCTCGGCGCGCCCTCCAGAGCCGCCACCGCCGCTTCGAGCCCGGCAACCGCGCCGGCATCGACCTCGCCGAGAAAGCGCAGCGTCACGTGCAGGTTTTCCATCGGCAGCAGCCGGAGCACGCCTTCCGCCAGCAGCGGGCCAAGCAGTTCTCGCGCCAGCTCGTGGAGCGCGCGGGCCGAGTCCGCCGCGACGAAGGCGGCCACGAAACAGCGCATTCAGCCAGGGGCCGCCTGGCCGAACGGCGCGATCAGGGTGGTGTCGCGGCCGCAGAACTGCACGCTGGGAAAGCGCACGCTCAGCATTGCCCGGACCTGCGCGCGGTTGCGATCGTCGACGTCCACCATGAGCAGGTGACGGCCCGCTTCCAGGTCCCCGGCGAAGCGGGCGATCTTGTAGCTGTCCCGGGACAGTCCCAGCAGCGCGCCGCGCCACGCCCCGAACAGGCCCCCGACCAGGCAGAGCAGCAGCACCGTCGTTACGTCCACGGCCCAGCCCGGGGGTGAGAGCCCTAGGCCCACCATTCCGAGCAGCAACCCGAGCCCGCCGCCGGCCAGCGCCCAGCGCTCCCCGGCGTGGACCACGTCGAGGCGCTGGTAAGCGGTCGCGGCGCTGATCTGATGCTGGTACAACCCGATCTCGTCGCGGGAAACCACGTGGAAACTGCCGTCGCGGAGACCACTCTCGCGGAGGGCGTTTTCCACCGCGATGCAGGTGTGGAGATCTTCGGCAAGGTAGTAGAGACGCCGCATCGGAGAGCCTCCGTCCGCGTGCCTGCCCCGAGTATACGGATGCAGCGGGGCTCCGTTAGACTGAATCCTCATAGGCCTGCCCGCCGTTAATGCTGTCGATCACCATCGGGGCCACCACCCTGCTGCATGAGCCGCTACCGCCCGCCAAGACCCCGATCGTCGCCCTACATCACCCCGGAGGGTCACGCGCGGCTGTCGGCAGAGCTGAGGACGCTGTGGAAGGTGCAGCGGCCGGAGGTCACGCGCAAGGTCGCCGAAGCCGCCGCCCAGGGTGATCGCTCGGAGAACGCCGATTACATCTACGGAAAAAGGCAGCTGCGCGAGATCGACGCACGCATCAGGTTTTTGTCGAAACGGCTGGACGAGCTCGAGGTGGTGGACCGGATCCCGCCCGACCAGGAGCGGATCTACTTCGGCGCCTGGGTGACGCTGGAGGACGAGGACGGGGCGCGGCTGCACTATCGCCTGGTGGGGCCGGACGAGCTGGATCTGGATCCGGCCTACATCAGCATCGATGCGCCGGTCGCCCGGGCGCTGCTGAAGAAATCCGTGGACGACGAGGTCGAAGTGACCGGAAACGGCGCCGCCCGCTCACTGCGGGTGCTCGAGATTCGCTACGGCCCACCGACGGGTTGAGCCGCCGACAAGCGTACAAGGGATGAACCCACTGTGCGTTACCCTGAGGAAAGCCAATGAAGACCAGATTCATCACTCCCCTGCGGGGCGCGATCCTGCTCGGCGCCGTCACCGCTACCGCCGCGTTCGCTGCCCTGGCCGACAGTCACCGACCGGAGTTCCCGCTCTCCGTCGCCGACGCAAGGGAGCGCGCCGACGCCCGCTTCCAGGCCATGGACAGCGATGGCAGCGGCGAGATCAGCCCCGCCGAGCTGGCCGCCGCGCCGGGGCCGGAGCACAGGGGGCGCCATCCCGGCTGGAAACGCCACGGCCGTACCGACGACGACGCCGGATTCAGCGAGGAGGGGGATGGCGCGCTCTTCGATGCCCTCGATGACGACGCCGATGGCACGCTGTCCCGGACCGAGTTCTCCGCCGAGCGGCTGCGGGAGGCCCGCCGGGAGCACGCCCGCAGCCGGCTGTTCGAGCGCCTGGATCGCGACGGCAGCGGCGGCCTCAGCCGCGCCGAGCTGCCGGACATGAGCCGCAGACTGGCCGCCATGGATGCCGACGGCGACGGCACGGTCACCCGGGAGGAGGCGCGCGCGCACCATCGGCGTCCCGACCCGGCGGCGGAACAGGCCGACGAACGCGGCTGAAGGCGGCGGGTGACCGCGCCGGACGACGACGCGCTCATGGCGCGGGTGGTGCAGGGCGACCGGTCGGCATTCGCGACCCTGGTCGCCCGCCACCTCACTGCCCTGCATCACTACCTGCGCCGGCTGACCGGCTCGGTGGCAGACGCCGAGGACCTCAGCCAGGAGGCGTTTCTGCGCGTCTGGGAGCGGGCGGCCCGCTACCGGCCCGGAACCGTGCAATTCAGCACCTGGCTGCACCGGGTGGCCCACAACCTGGCCGTCGACGCAGCACGGCGGCGACGCCCGGAGACCGTCGCGCTGTCGGAACAGCTCGAGGACCACACCCCGGATCCGCCGGAACAGGTCGCTGCGGCCCAGACCGCCCGCCGACTGGACGCCGCCCTCGCCGCCCTCCCGACCAGCCAGCGGGCAGCGCTGCTGCTGTGTCAGGTGCAGGGTTTTTCCAACCGCGACGCCGGTGCCATCGTCGGCGTATCCGTGCGCGGCCTGGAGTCGCTGCTGGCGCGGGCACGCCGCAGCCTGCGCGCGGCGCTGCTCGAGCCCGCGTCGCCGGCCGCAGCCCACCAACCATCGGAGAGCACAGACCATGACGCCGCTTGAATTCGAACAGGCCCTGGATCGCTGGGGCACCGACCTGGACGACTGGCCCGGCGACGCGGCAACCCGGGCGCGGGCGCTGCTCGCGGAGGGAGCGCCAGCGCCGCGCCGCAGCCTGGAGGCCGCTACCCGGGTGGACGTCTTCCTGCGCGAGCTCGGCAACGCCGCCGACCCGGTGCCTGCTCACCTGGCCGCCCGCATCGTGGCGCGCGCGCCGGAGCGCGATCGGCTGCAGCGTGGTCTGGACTGGCTGACCGGTCGGCGCTGGCGGCCTGCCGTGCTTGCCCTCGTCCTTGCCGTCGGCGGGTTCCTCACCGGCTCAGCCGTAGACGACCCGGTGGACGCCAAGCTGGCAGACGCGGTGATGTCCCTGGCGTTCAGCGATCTGTACGCGGAGGTGAACGATGTCCGGTAACCGCTGGCTGCTGGTGGCGCTGATCGCGTCGCTGGCGGTCAACCTGGGGCTCGCCGGCTTCGTCGTCGGCCGGCTCAGCATGCCCGGCCCCGCACCGGCGGCGCTGGACCCGTCGCTGGGCATGTTCCGGGTGCTGCGGGCACTGCCGGAGCCCCGACGCGAATCCCTAGGCCCGGCGTTCCGGGAGCACTTTCGCGGGCTCCGCAGTGAGCTGCGCAGCATCCGCGCTGCCCAGGGCCGGATCAATCAGGCCCTGGCGGCGGAGCCGTTCGACCCGAATGCCCTGAGCACCGCCCTGGCCGGGTTCCGCGACGCGCTGCTGGCAAGCCAGCGGGCGAACCACGTGCTGCTGGTGCGCACGGCGAGCGCCATGACTGCGGAGGAACGGCAGCTGCTCCGGGACGCCATGAGCCGGGACCATCGGCACCGCCCGCGTCCTCGGGAAGACCCGCCACCGCGGTGATACCATGCTGCGCTTTCGAGCCTGGAGGGCGCCCTGATTCCGGAGCCACCCCCGACCGACGTCGGCACCGCGCTGGACACCTTCGTCGCACGCTACCTGGCGGCATACCCACGTCTCGATGATCCGTTCGACGCGGACTGGCGCTCGCCGTGCGAGACCGGAGAGCCTTTCCTCGACGCGGACGGCGCCCGACGCGTGCCCTGGCAGCCGCTCCGGCGTCCCGAAGCCAGCGACGACTTCGCCGGCCTGGAACGGGCCCTGGAGCTCGACGTCCATCCGGACATCAAGCGCTACTACGGCCGCTACTGGTCCGGGGGCCTGGAGGCCGAGGCCGACGAGGGCCACGTCAGCCTGCTGCTGCTCTGGAACCATGCGGACGCGGAGCGCCTGGTCGAGAACCTCATCGGCCACGCGCTGGCAAAGCGGCGGACGCGGGCGTCGTTCACGGTTTTCTTCGCCTGCACCGAACCCGATTCCGATCTGTTCCTGAGCGTCGACAACGACAGCGGGCGCGTGGTGCTGGAAGCGCCCGGACAGAAACCCCGGCGGGCAGTGGCGGAGTCGCTGGCCGGGTTCCTCCAGCAGCTCCGACCGGCGCCGCCTCGGCCGCCACGACCCTGACCCTGGCCGCTGTGGCGGTGGAGTAGAATGCCCGGCCATGGATACGCTCCGGCTCGAGCCCGTCGATCACCTCACCGGCACCCTGGCGCTGCCGGGGTCGAAGAGCATCTCCAACCGCGCGCTGCTGCTGGCGGCACAGGCCGACGGCACCACCCGGCTCGACAACCTGCTGCACAGCGACGACACCGAGCTGATGATCGCCGCGCTGCGCCTGCTCGGCGTCTCGATCTCCGTGGCGGAAACCTGCAGCGTGGTCGGGCGCGCCGGCCCGCTGGTGACCGGCAGCGGTCACTGGGATCTGTACCTCGGGCTCGCCGGCACCGCGTTGCGGCCGCTGGCGGCGGCGCTGACGCTGGGCGGCGGCAGCTTCGTCCTGGACGGCTCCGCCCGCATGCGGGAACGGCCGATCGGCGATCTCGTAGACGCGCTGGCGCCGCTGGGAGGACGCCTGCGCTATCTGGGCGAGCCCGGCTTCCCGCCGCTGGAGGTCACCGGCAGTGGCCTCAGCGGCGGCACCACGCGAATCCGCGGCGACGTCTCCAGCCAGTTCCTCACCGCGCTGCTGATGGCGGCGCCGCTGGCGGCGGGCGCCGTGCGGGTGGACGTGGTCGGCGAGCTGGTATCGAAACCCTACCTGGACATCACCCTGCACATGATGCGCCGGTTCGGCGCCGCCGTGAGCCATCAGAACTACGCGACCTTCACGGTAGAGCCCGGCGGCTACCGGTCGCCGGGGCGTTATCTGGTGGAGGGGGATGCTTCGTCGGCCAGCTATTTCCTCGCCGCAGGCGCGATCCGCGGCCCCGGGGTCACCGTGACCGGCATCGGCGCCGACAGCGTCCAGGGTGACGTCGCCTTCGTCGAGGTCCTCGAGGCCATGGGGGCGCGGGTCTCGCGGCGACCGGATGCCGTGAGCGTGCGGCCTCCCGCCAGCGGTCGGCTGCGCGGCGTCGACCTGGACCTCAATCATATCCCGGACGCTGCCATGACGGTGGCGGTACTGGCGCTGTTTGCCGACGGCGCCACCACCATCCGCAACGTCGCCAACTGGCGGGTCAAGGAGACCGACCGCCTCGCCGCCATGGCGACGGAGCTCGCCAAGGTGGGCGCAGTGGTGGACGAAGGAGCGGATCGGCTGCGGATCGAACCGCCCCGGCAGTGGCGCCCGGCCGAGATCGACACCTACGGCGACCACCGCATGGCCATGTGTTTCTCTCTGGTGGCCCTGGGCGGCGTCGGGGTGAAAATTCGCGATCCCGGCTGCGTGGCGAAGACCTTCCCCGACTACTTCGAGCGCTTCGCCGCGCTGGCCTGCGCCTGAGCTGCGCGTCCCGCCTCGCCGGGAGCCCGCGGCGATGGTATAAGACCCGCACGCGTTTTCAGCATCCTGGCTGCACCGTCTTACCGTCACTGGGGAACCCGCCATGCGCCGATTGATCCAGCCGCGTCCGCTTCTGTCCTGGCTGCTGGCCGCCGCGGTTGCTCTCGCCGCCAGCACGGCCGGGGCCGCCCCCAAGGCGGAGATCGACGCCCGCGTCACCGGCGCCCTCGAGCAACTCTATCAGCGCTCCCCGGCGGCCCGGGAACTGGCCGGCAAGGCCAGCGGCATCCTGGTGTTCCCGCGGGTACTCAAGGCCGGGTTCGGGCTCGGCGGTGAGTACGGCGAGGGATCGCTGCTGGTGAACGATCAGCCGGTGCAGTACTACCGCGTGGCATCGGCGTCCGTGGGGTTCCAGATCGGTGGCCAGGCACGCGCCCAGGTGCTGATGTTCATGACCGATCAGGCCCTCACCGACTTCCAGAACAGCGACGGCTGGGAGGCCGGCGTGGACGGCAGCATCGCCATCGTGGAGTTCGGCGTGGGCGAGGACCTGAGCACCTACAGCGGCACCGAACCCATCGTCGGGTTCGTGTTCGGCAACAAGGGGCTGATGTACAACCTGTCCCTGGAAGGCACCCGGTTCTGGAAGGTTTCCAAGTAGCTGACGCCCCTCAGCGCGGCACGAACAGACCGGAGTGGCTGCGCTCCAGGTCAAGCAGATAGCGCTTGGTGTCGAGACCCCCGCCGAATCCGGTCAGCGCGCCGTTGCTGCCGATGACCCGGTGACAGGGAATCACGATGGGCAGCGGGTTGCTGCCGTTGGCACCTCCCACCGCTCTGACCGCGCGCGGATTGCCCAGCTGCACGGCGATGTCCTTGTAGCTGCGGGTCTCCCCGTAGGGGATTTCCAGCAGCGCAGCCAGCACCCGGGTCTGGAACGGCGTTGCCTCCGGCGCCAGCGGCAGGTCGAATTGCCGTCGCCGGCCGGCGAAGTACTCGAGCAGCTGCCGGCGCGACTCGCGAAACGGATCGTCGTACCGCTCCCAGTCGGGCTCGGGCCCACGGGCCCGACTGCCGCTGGGAAACAGAATCCGCTTCAGGCTGCCGCCGGCCCCGGCCAGCAGCAGCCTGCCGATCGGCGTGTCCAGGTAGCTGTAGATCATCCGGCCTCCTGCGCCGCCGGCCGGCCTCGCACGTTTTGCGCCATCTTCCACAGGTACATCACCGCGTAGGCCCGCCAGGGCCGCCAGCCGTCGCTGCGGCTGCCGGGCCTTCCTGCCGCCGCCGCCCGCACCGCAGGCGCGGCGTCCCCGGCAGCGGCCTCGAGCATCTTCAGCACCACCCAGTCGTTGGCAGGCAGCGCGTCCGGATCCTTGGCCACACGCATGCTGATGTAGCCGGCAGTCCAGGGTCCGATGCCCGGAATCGCGCACAGCGCCTCCCGCAACCCGTCGACGCTCACCGACTCGTCGAGCTGCAGGCGCCCGGACGCCGCTTCCCGGGCCAGCCGGCGGATCGCCTCACCGCGCCTGCCCGGCATGCCGATCTCCGCCGGGTTGGCCTCGACCAGCCGGGTCGGATCCACCAGGCAATGGGAGCCATAGCGCTCGAGCAGCCGCCGCGCCAGCGTCGTGGCGCGGTCGACGCTCACCTGCTGCCCGAGAATGGCGCGCACCGCGGTCTCGAACCCGTCCCAGGCTCCGGGCACCCGCAGACCCGGGTGCCCGGCGATGACCGGTGCCAGGATCGGGTCGGCACCCAGATCGCGATCGATGGCAGTCGGCTCGGCATCCAGGTCGAACAGCCGGCGGACCCTGGGCAGCAGCTCGGCCAGACCCAGCGGCGCCCCGTCGGGCACCTCCAGGCGCAGCGCGCCGGCGTCCCAGGTCACGCTGATCCAGCACGACGGGGCGCCGCCGGGGCCCGGATCCAGGCGCCGCCGGTAGCAGCCATCGGCCACCGTCTCGAACCCGGCCAGCGCCCGCCGGCTGAGGAACTCGAATACCCAGCGGACATCGTAAGGCTGGCGCACCGGCAGCCTCAGGACGACGCCGCCCGCCCTGCTGTCCGGTGCGCGCCGTCGCCGCGCCCGCAGCTCGGACGGCGTGCGCCGGAAGCACCGCCGCACATCGTCGTTGAACCGGCGCAGGCTGCCGTAACCGGACTGCATCGCGACTGCCGCCATGCCGAGGTCGGTGTCGTCGATCAACCGCTTGGCCAGCGCGCGGCGCCGGCTCATGGCCAGGCTCTTCGGGGTGGCGCCGAGCTCGTCGCGGAACAGCCGGTTGAGATGCCGGGCGCTGATCCCCAGCCGGGCGGCCAGCAAATCGCTGCCGGACGCGTCGACGACCCCGGCATCGATCAGACGCAGCGCGCGGATCACGGTGCGGCTGCGGATGCACCACTCGGGCACCCGGGCCGCGGTCTCCGGAAGGCAGCGCCGGCAGGGCCGCAACCCCGCTTCCTCCGCCGCGGCGGCAGAGGCGTAGTAGCGCACGTTGCCGGCCGCCGGCGGCCGCGCCGGGCAGACCGGCCGGCAGTAGATGCCCGTGGTCCGCACCCCGACGAAGAACGCCCCGTCGAAGCGCGGGTCCCGCGACCGGCGCGCGCGCTCGCAGATGTGCTGGTCGGGTAACATATCCCGGACGCTCTCAGCTCAGGCCAGGCCGACACTATATCGCCGCGCCGGAACAATGACTCGCCAGAATCGGACATCGTGATCAGCTACCCCGACAGCGACCGCGCCCTCGACCAGGCCCTCACGGCGCGGGCGGGCGAGACCGCGGAACTCGAGCACACCATCGCCCTGGAGCGCCGCTGGCGGACCCCGCCGGATACCCTGACCCTGGCGCCGCGCTACCGGCTGATCCGGAACGACGGCCGCGACCGCATCCGGGTCAGCCTGGGCGAGCACACGCTGTACCTGGACGATCCGGTGCGGCTGGCCCCGGTCCACGTCGCCAAGCCCTGGGGCCGGGAGATCTGGCTGACCGGCATCGAGGCCCGGGGCGAAAGCCGGGTGCGCACGGCAGCCGGCGAGCTGCCGCTGTCCCAGTACCTGGCGCTGGCGCCGCGGCGGCTGGTGAACCGGAACCCGCTGGTGCTGCTGAAGATCCTCGACCCCAGGCCCGACCCGGTGCTCGGCGACCTGTACTTCGAGGCCCACGAGGAGAAGCGCGAGGTCTACGTGGTCAGTCACGTGGACCCGCAGGCATGGCCCGACGGCAGCGGACGCATCCGCTTCGGCATGAACCAGCGGCTGCGTGCGCAGTACGACGACGACGGGCGCTTCCGCGCCGACTACCTGGCCGCGGTGCGGGCCTACGAGCGGGTGCGTCGCGCCATCGATGCCGGCGAGGCGGTTGCCCCGGAGCTGGAGCGTCAGCGCCGCGCCGAGATGGACGCTTTCACCGAGCTGCGCGAGCTGGCCGTAGGCGACGTGGTGGTGGTGCCGACCTGGCTGCCCCACTCTCTGCAGCACGGGGTCCGGGTGATCGAGTTCCAGACCCCGACCTACGAGCGCTACATCATCTCGTTTGCCCAGCAGGTGGTGACCCAGGACCACTGGGACACCGAGAACGCGGTGGCGCGGATGCGCCTGGATGCGCCCCCATTGCCGCAATTCGAGCGCATCGCCGACGGCGTGGAGAAGATCGTCAGCTTCGAGGACTTCCGGGTCTGGCGGGTCACCCTGGCGCCGGGCGCAGAGCTCAAGCTGCCCCGGCACCCGAGCTACGCGGTGTGCGTCGGCGTTCGGGGGACCGTAACTCTGGGGCCGCTGGCGCTGGAACCCGAGCAGGCTGCCCTGGTGCCCACGGTCGCGCTCCGGGGCGCCACGGCGCGACTCCGCAACACCACGGAGCAGCCGGCCATCGCGCTGGTGGCGGCACCAGAGCTGTGAACGCCGAAAGCGCCAGCGCCGGCGTGTCTGCGGGCCGGCGCCTGTACCGCCGGCTCGCCCCCTTCGTCCTGTTCGTCCTGATCTACTACGCCGTGCTGGTGTACCCGCCGCTGCGCCAGCTCACCCTGGCGTTTCCGGAATGGCAACCGGGCACCGCGGTCCTGCTGCTGCTGATGACGGGGCCGGCGGCCGGCCGGCTGATCTACGAGTGGCTGCCGGGACGCCCCGCCCGGGTCCTGTCTGCCGCGGTGATGACCTGGCTCGGCATCTGCTTCATCGGCTTCTGCATCACCTTGCCCTGGGAGGTAGCGGCCGCGCTGCTGCCGCTGCCGTCCCGGGGCTCGGGTATTGCCCTGCTCGGCGCCACCGCGGCGCTGACCGGGCTCGCCTTCGTCAACGCCCAGCGGGTGCATCTGCGCCACGTCGAGGTGCCCGGCAGCGACGCCGCCCGCGGCATCACCCTGGTGCAGCTCAGCGACGTGCACGTCGGCTCCCGCAGCGGACGCTTCCTCAAGCGCGCGGTCCGGGTCGCCAACCGGGCCGGCGCCGACTACGCGCTGATCACCGGCGACCTCGTGGACTTCCGCCACATCGGCCGCGAGGTGCTGGCGCCGCTGGCAGAGCTCGAGGCGCCCGCCTACTTCATCATCGGCAACCACGAGCGCTACGTGGATTGCGACGCCATCTGCGCGCGGCTCGAGGCCCTCGGCGTGACCGTGCTGCGCAACCGCGCGCTGGTGACCGGGCCGCTGCAGCTCATCGGCGTCGACGACGCGGAGCCGAAGAGCCAGGTGAGCCGAGTGCTGCCCGGACTGTCTCCCGCGCCGGATGCCTTCCGGATCCTGCTCTACCATCGTCCGGACGGGGCGGCAGACGCAGCCCGCTGGGGCTGCCAGCTGATGCTCTGCGGCCACACCCATAACGGCCAGATCGTGCCGTTCAACTACCTGGTCCGACGCATCTTCCCACTGATCCACGGGCTCTATGAGGTGGAGGGCATGCACCTCTACGTGTCCCCCGGAACCGGCACCTGGGGCCCCGTGCTGCGGCTCGGATCGCGATGCGAAGTCACCGCCATCCGGCTGGTATGATCCAGGCGCCACGCTCAGGAGGCCATGGGTTACGCCCAGGCCGAGGAGCGGAGCAACTGCTGATGAACCTGAAGATCGCCATGGGGAGCTCGCCGAGGTCGCCGGCCGAGCCCATTCGCAGCTGGCTGTATCTGCCGGTGGGCCAGAGCGACCGGCCCGACTCACCCCACTGCGCCGATCAGGCCGCCACGGTATTCTCCGCCCGTACGCTGGAGCCGTCCTAGTGGCTGCCGGAGGACTGGCCGGCAACATCGCATCGCGCACCGTGCTGGACGGTGCGCCCTGATTTCACGTTGATGTCGAGGTAGCTATGTCGGAACCATCGGAACTGATCATCGAGCAGATCGAGATCGGCCCCATGCAGAACTTCACCTACCTGGTGGGCTCGCGCTCTTCCCGCGAGGTGGCCGTGGTCGACCCGGCCTGGGACGTGGACGCCCTGCTGGAGCGCATCGCCGGCCAGGGATATACCCTCACCGCGGCGCTGGTCACCCACTACCACCCGGACCACGTGGGCGGCTCACTCGGCGGCCACAGCATCGAGGGCCTGGCCGAGCTGCTTGGCCGCCAGGGTGTGAAAGCCTACGTGCACCGCGATGAAGCCGACGGCGTGCGCAAGGTCACCGGGCTGTCGGAAAGTGATCTCTGCCGCGTCGACTCCGGCGACCGTCTGAAGATCGGCGAGGTGGAGGTGGAGTTCCTGCACACGCCTGGACACACGCCGGGCTCGCAGTGCTTCCGGGTAAAGAACACGCTGGTTTCCGGCGACACCCTGTTCATCAACGGCTGCGGCCGGGTGGACCTGCCGGGCTCGGACCCGGAGGCCATGTACCACAGCCTGCGGCACCTGTGCGCGCTGCCGGACGACACCCTGCTGCTCCCCGGCCACAACTACGCCCACGTGCCGAACGCGACCATGGGCGAGACCAAAGCCCACAACACCTACCTGAACATCCGCGATCTGGACACCTGGAAAACCATCATGGGGGGATGAGGACATGGACACGGGCACGTTTACCGGCTTCGAGGTCGAGCTCAGGGATCCGGGCGTCGCCTGGTTCCGCTTCAACTCGCCCCAGCGGCTGAACGGCATGACCACCGGGATCAAGCGGGATCTCATCGAAGCCGTGACCCAGGCGCAGATGGACAACGCGGTGCGGGTGCTGGTGTTCACCGGCAGCGGGCGCGCGTTCTGTGCCGGCGACGATCTGAACGCCTACCGGGGCGCCGAGCTGGGCGGCACGCCGCTGGTGCCGGGCATTCCGCCCGGACACGACTCGCCGCTCGGCACCTACAACGGCCTGCGCACCATATCCCAGCAGCTCAATACCGCGGTGCGCGGACTCGACAAGCTGACCATCGCGGCGGTCAACGGTGTGGCGATTCAGACCGGGTTCTCCCTGGCACTGTCCTGCGACTTCCGTCTCGCCGCCGCGGGCGCCCGCCTGGGCAGCGCCACCCTGCGCTTCGGGCTGCTGCCGGACGAGGGCGGCCAGTACCTGCTGGTGCAGCATCTGGGCCTCGCCCGGGCCCTGGACTTTCTCATGCGCAAGCGCATCGTCACCGCCGAGGAAGCCCACGAGCTCGGTCTGGTGCACGAGGTCGTGGCCGCCGGGGCGCTCGACGACGCGGCCATGGCGCTGGCGACTGAGCTGGCCAACGGCCCCCAGGTGTCCATGCGGCTGCTGAAGCGCTCGTTGTACAACGCTGCCGAGCTCACCTGGGGACAGGCGCTCGACGAGATCGCGGCCAAGACCGCGGTCAGCGACCATCACCCGGATGCCCGGGAAGGCGTCGCCGCGTTCCGCGACAAGCGGCAGCCGAAGTTCAATGCCTGGCTCGAGGGGGACAGCGGAGGGCACGGCACATGAACGAGCTGATCCGGTATGAATCCCGGAACGGCATCGCCGTCGTCACCATCGACCGCGCCGAGCGGATGAACGCCCTGGACGAGGCCGTGATCCAGGGCCTGGCCCAGGCCTGGCGAAGGCTGGAAGACTCGGACGATCGCGTGGCCGTGCTGCATGCCGCCGGCGACAAGGCGTTTTCCGTGGGGGCCGACGTCAAGTCTCCGCCCCAGGAGATGTGGCAGGGTGTGCCCGGGGTCGGCGTCGAGGTCGGCAAGCCGATCATCGCCGCGGTTCACGGCTGGTGCATCGGCGGCGCCTACGTGATCGTGCAGATGTGTGACCTGGTAATCGCCGCGGACAACACCCGGTTCCGCTACCCCGAGGCGCAGCTGGGCTTCACCGGTGGGCTGATCGCGTCCGCGGTGGCGCGCATCCCCCACAAGCTGGCCATGGAGTTCATGCTGCTGGGGCAGGACTTCGACGCGGAACGAGCCCGCCAGGCCGGCATGGTCAACAAAGTGGTGGCCGCCGGCAGCGAGCTCGACGCGGCCCTGGAATGGGCCGGGATCCTCCGCAACTCAGCGCCTCTCGTGGTGTCGACCCTCAAGCGCTTCTCCCTGGAGACCCTAAACCGCAGCCCCGCGGAAGCGGGAGCCGTGGCCCGGGAGCGGCTGCTGGCTGTGCGGAACAGCGACGACGGCGCCGAAGGGCGGCGGGCTTTCGCCGAGAAACGCACCCCGGACTTCCGCGGAAAATAGTGCCGGGGATTAAACATTAA
>JBFISC010000073.1:0-14644 GCA_041608775.1 Pseudomonadales bacterium
CGCCCGGGCCCGCGACGATGGACCGGTTCAAGCTAACCGCGCCACTTCTATCCAGCATCTTCACCCAGCTCTATCTGGTGCAGACCCTTCGGGTACTGAGCCTGTCGCTCGGCAACGGGGTCCCCATCGTGGACGCGCTGCGCGCCTGCCGGGACGTGGTCGACAACGGCCTGTTCCAGAGCCTCATCCGTCACGTCGAGGTGAAAGTGACGGAAGGCGGCAAGATCGGCGAGGGTTTCGGAGACAGCGACTACGTGCCGGACCTGGCCAAGCAGATGATCACAACCGCCGAAGAGGCGGGCAACCTGGCGCTGGTCGCCGACCGCATGGCGCAGTTCTACCAGCGCGAGCTGAACAAGAAGCTCGATCGGCTGGCCAAGATCATCGAACCGGTGATGCTGCTGGTGATGGGCGGCGTGGTCGGCGTGATCGTAAGCTCGCTGATTCTGCCGATCTTCAAGCTGTCCCATGCGGTGGGCTGACGTCAAAATCCTGACACCGCAAATCTGTGCGGTTCGTCACGCACCGACCGCAGATCCTGACTAAGCTACCTCTACAGACGTTCGGATTCATAAATCCGCGAGCGACCCCCGGAAACGGAGTTCAGGAGCACACTACCTATGAGCCGCTGGCCCACTTACGCAAAGGGATTCACGTTGGTCGAACTGCTGATCGTGGCGATCATGCTCGCCATCCTGGCGGCCATCATCGTTCCTCAGTTCGCCTCCACGACCACGGAAGCGGAGGAATCTGCGCTCAAGTCCGACCTCGCCGGCATGCGCTCCGCCATCGACCTGTACCGGCAGCAGCATGGGGAATACCCCGCCGCGGTCGCCAGCACCGGCGGCACCTGCACCGGCGGCACCGCCGGCACCGGCGCAGCCGAGTCCCTGGAAGCGCTCACCGAGCAGCTGACGCTCTACTCCAACGACCAGGGTCAGACCTGTACCCTGCCCGTGGGCGGCAACTTCCCGTACGGGCCATACATCAAGGAAACCTCGATTCCGGCCAACCCGATCAGCAAGTCGGCGGCAGTGGTCATCATCCCCGCGGCAGACGCCGCAGCTGGCGATCTGACCATGGGTGGCGACGGCCCGGACGGCGGCTGGAAGTACGACGTGACCTCCGGCAAGTTCATCGCCAACGACACCAACAACGACTCACGCGGTGTCCCCTTCGATACCTACTAGTGCCGTTCGTTAACCTTTAACCTTTTCACCAGCCCGCAGGACGGGCCCTGCCGATGGCCAAGCAGAAGGTTAAAAGGTTAACGCCCGGCACTGCCGGCTTTACCTTGATCGAGCTGCTGATGGTGGTGCTGATCGTTGCGATCGCCGCGGCCATCGCGATGCCCACGGGTTCAAACGGCGACGCGGCGCAGATCGAAGCGGCTGCCGCCGAGGTGGCGGCGGCGGCGCGGTTCGCCCGAGACGAGACCAGGCGTACCGGCGCGCCCCACGGCATCCGCGAGCAGAACTCGCAGAACCGCCTGCGTGTGTTCCGGATCGACGGTACGGGGACCCTGATCTACGACATACACCATCCCATCACCCGGCAGCTCTGGGACATCCAGTTCGACAGCGCCCCGGGTTTCCCCGGCGCGACCATCACCCGGACCATGGCATGGCGCGGCACCTGCAACGCCGACGGCAATGTCGCCTTCCGCCAGGAGGGAACCCCGCACTGCACGGATCCGCTCACCACCCTGCTGGATCGCGCGACACTGACCCTGAGCCGGGGTTCGTTCAGCAGAGACGTCGTGATCGACGGCTTCACCGGCCGGGTGTGGATCCAATGAGACGCCAGGCGCTTGGCGTTTTCTACACCGAGGTGCTGGTGGCCGTTGCCATCGTTGCCATCGCCATGCTCCCCGCGGCCAACGCGATCTATGCCGGGCTCCGCGCCAGCGCGAGCTACACCAACACGACCACCCGGCACTTCGTGCTGACCGGACGCATGGAGGAAGTGCTGGCCGAGCCGTTCTCGGCGCTGAGCTCAGCGGCCGCCGCTGCCGGCGGCCCGGCTACGCCGACCAGCTACTCCGATCCGCCCGGCCCCGAGCGGCGGCTGGTGTACCTGGCGAATTTCGACGTCGACAACGCCGACGCCGACAACGACCCCTTCACCGGAGCGGAAACCGACGTGCTCTGGGTAAGGGTCGAAGTCGAAGGAGCCCCCGGTGGCCTCGAAACCCTCGTTGCCCTCTAGCTCGCCCGGCTTCACCTACGTCGAGCTGCTGAGCGCGCTGGTGCTCACGGCGATGCTGCTGCTCGCGCTCAACCGCACGGTGGGCAACGTTCTGGAAGCCCACGAGACCAGCCGCGCCAGCCACGAGTCGCTGGAGGCCTCCCGCTATGCGCTCGAGCGCATGGTCCGGGCCGTAACGGGCGGTCAGCGCCTGCTGATCCCCCAGGCGGAGAATCCGGTCACACCGCACTCGGAGTCCATCCGGGACCCCGGCGTGCTCGCCGTGACCCTCGACTACACCCGGGACCTCGACGGCAACGGCGTGCCGGACGCCGACAACGACGGCGACGGCCGCTTCAATGAGGACACAGATAAAGACGCTACCAAGGACCTCGCCGCCGGCATCATCGGTCTCGACGACGAAAACGACGGCAACACGGATTCGTCCACCGTCGGTGACGATGACGAAGACGGCGTCGAAAACGAGGACCCGATGGACGGCGTCGACAACGACGGCGACGGCGCCGTCGACGAAGATCCGGGCGGCGACATGAACATAGATGCCCATCCCGGCCTCGAAGACGTCGACGACGACGGTGACGGCTCGGTCGACGAAGGTCCCCCAGCGGACGACGACGAAGACGGGCAGGTCAACGAGGACTGGTGGGAGGTGGTCGCCTTCTACCAAAGCGGCGCCACGTTGATCGAGCGCACGCCCGTACCCTGGGACGAATCCGGGGACGGCCAGATTTCCGGCCTGGACTACGTGGAACGCGCCCTCGTCGACAACGTCAGCGGTTTTCGGGTGGAACGGATCCCCGCGCCCAACGGCACAGCCGCCCTGGTCCGCCTCACGCTGACCACCACCGACGCCGCCGGAACCGTCAGCACGCTGCAGACCACGGTTCGCCTAGGAGGCGCCCTGTGAACGCCCGCGGCTTCGCGCTGGTGACCGTGACGATCCTGCTGGCGCTGATCGCCACCGCGGTGCTGATGCTCGCGAGCGAGGGCGGCAGCGGCCGGGATCGTGCGGTCCGGGCCCAGGACGTCGCCGCAGCTCGCTACGCGGCGGAAGCCGGGCTGGCGCACGCCCGCTGGATCGCGGATCGGAGTTCCTGCGACGCCTACGATCTCCCCACCACGGCGCTCGGGCCCCACAGCTACTCCGCCAGCTTCGCGCCCGCTACGAACTCGCCGGTCGCGATCACCGCGACCGGAACCGGCGCCCGTGGCGCCAGCGCGCAGCTGGTCCGCGACCAGGTTCGGGTGTTCGAGACCGCGCAGCACGTTGCCACCCTGCAGCTCGGCCAGGATCCCGGACAGGACACGCTCATCGACAGCTTCTACGACAATGCCAACTGGGGAAGGCTCGACGATCTGATCGTGCGCTCCGGAGGCTGGCAACAGCGGCCACTGATCAAGTTCGACCTGTCGTCGCTGACCTCCAGCGTCAAGGTCATCTCCGCTTCGCTCCAGCTCATGCAGCAGTGGGCCAACACCTCCGGCATGGTCGCCGTGCACCGGATGAACCGCGACTGGGTGGAGGGCACCGGGCTCGGCACGGGTAACCCCGACGGCGCCACCTGGAACACCGTGGACGGCAACGCCCTCTGGTCCCAGCCGGGTGGCGAGTTCGCGTCCACGGCGTACGCCGAAGCGTTCATCGACGGTGACGACGACAACGTGTGGGTGAGCTGGGATGTCCGCGACCTGGTCGCCGACTGGTTGTCGGGGGCCGCGCCCAACCATGGCTTCATCCTGGTCGGCGATGGCGCGGTGGACAATGCCGGATTCAGCGCGCGGGAGAACTCCAACGCCGACGAGGCGCCCATGCTGACCATCACCTATACCTGTGAGTGCGGTCAGGGAGAAACGGGGACCCTGACCCTGCAGCCGGCTGCGGCGGGAGAAGACACCTACCTGGACGACGGCACGCCGACCGACAACTTCGGCAGCGCCACAGAGATCCGCCTCTCCAACAAGACCAACAGCAAGAAGCGCGGGCTGCTGCGGTTCGACGTGACCGCCCTGCCCCCGCTGGCCACCGTGAATTCCGCGGTGCTGGATCTCAACCTCGTGGGCATCGGCTCCGGCGGCACGGCAACCGTCTACCTGCATCGAGCCACCACGCCGTGGGCCGAGATGCAGGCCTCCTGGAACCTCGCGACGGGGGGCGCGCCGTGGACGACCGCCGGTGGCGACTACGACCCCACGGCGGCCGCCAGCGCGGCCATCGACGCCGCTGTCCCCGGCTCGACGCTGTTCCCCATTCGTGATCTGGTGCAGGGATGGGTGACCGACCCGTCGACCAACCACGGCATGTTCCTGATCGGCAGCGACGGCGTGAACCATGCCGACTTCACCACCGGAGACCATGCCGATCCGGCCCTGCACCCGACGCTGACCATCAGCTACAGCTGCCCCTGCGGTACCGGGTGCGGTGGCCCCGCACCACCGCCGGCGGGCCCGGACCTGCTCCTGGTGGTGGGCGATCCCGGATCCCTGAACCCCCAGGAGACAGCCACCAGATCGCTGATCGAGGGCTGGGGCTACACAGTCAGCCTGATTGCAGAAGCCGCGGGCACCACCAGCTTCGATGCGGCGCTGGCGGCCAACGACGTCGTCTACGTTCCCCACACGGTGACGTCCAACCTGGCGGACAAGCTCGTCGGCGCCAGCATCGGTGTGGTCAACACGCACCGGGGGCAGCTGATCGAGCTGGGTTTCAGCGGCGACACGATCGCCAAGAACAACTTCGAGATCGATATCCTCGACAACGCCCACCACATCACCGGGACGTTCCCCCTCGGGTTGCTGACCATCGCGACCAGCGGCCAGCCGCTGAACCTGATGAACGCGCCCTACGCTCCCGGCCTGCTCACCCTCAGCCAGACGCTCAACGTCGGCACCGGCTTCAAACCATCGCTCGGCGTGCTGGAACCCGGCGATGAGCTGGCGGGCGGTGGCACCGCCGCCGGGCGCCGCGTTGCCCTGCCGTGGGGCGGGAGCGGCTTCGACATCGGCCAGCTCAACGCGGACGGCCGGGAAATCATGCGCCGGGCCATCGAGTGGGGGGCCGGCTTCGGCGCGACCCCGCCCGGCACGGTGCTGCTGGTGGTCGAAGATCCGGCCGCCCTGGGCCCGGCGGCGACGGCGACCCGGTCGATGATCGAGTCCTGGGGCTACACCGTGGACCTGATCGACGACAGCGCGTCCAGCGTGGACATCGATGCGGCGGCGGCCACCGCCGACGTCGTCTACGTGAGCCTCGAGACCAGCGACGCCCAGCTCGGCACCAAGCTGCGCAACGTGCCCCTCGGCGTGGTAAACGAGCGGGCGCCGCTGTCCCCGGATCTCGGTCTGACGGCAAACAGCAACCCCACGGCGAGCCGCATGACCATCAACGTGCTGGACCACTTGCACTTTCTGACGGAACCCTGGTCGCTGGGATCGGTGTCAATCGTTTCCTCGGCCCAACCGATGATCATCCTCGGTGGTCAGAAGGCGCCGGACCTGAACATTCTGGCCGACGCTCAACCTTCCACCAGCGCGGAAATGCTGGCGGTGGTGGACAGCGGCGGATCTCTGTACGGCGGCGGCACGGCGCCGGCCCGCCGCGTACAGCTGCCGTGGGGCCCTCCCGGCTTCGACGTCAACGCGCTCAACGCCGACGGCCTCGGCCTGATGCGCCGCGCCGTTGACTGGGGAATCGGCGCTAGCGGTGGCGGTGGCGGTGGCGGACCCACCTGCGCGGCGGACGTCGCGGACGACTTCGAATCCAGCGACCCCTACCTAGGCAGCTCGGGCTCGCTGCCCTGGACCACGCCCTGGCTCGAAGTGAACGAGAGCGACGGCCCTGGGATCGGCGATGAAATAATCACCGCGCATTCTGATGGTTTGGTCGCCCGGGTCCAGGACAACGACGGCGGCGGCGAAGGGCTGGAGCGCGAGGCCGACCTGTCGGCGTACGCAACGGCGACGCTGACCTTCACCTATTGGCGCGGCGGTCTCGACGACGCCGACGATTACGTGACCGTCGAGATGTCCAGCGACGGTGGCGCGAACTGGACGGAGGTGGAGCGCATCACCGGCCCAGGTTCGGATCCGGACGCCAGTCCCCAATCTGCCACCGTCGACGTGAGCGCCTTCATCTCGGCGACCACGCGCCTGCGCTTCGTCACCTCGCCCGCGCTGGCAGCCAACGAACGCGTGTATCTGGACAACGTCCGCATCTGCCTGAATTAGTGCCGGGCTTTAACCTTTAACCTTTAACCTTCGCGGGAGCGAGGTCGACTCGTACGCGACGGTAGGCGATCTAGGCCATCGGCGTTGCCGGCCGTTCGCTAAGGTCACTCGGCCTTCTCAACTCGCATTCACGCATGCGCATTCGCCCGCCGCACTACCCTGGCGCGTTCTACCACGTGATGCTGCGAGGCAACCGCAAGCAGACGATCTTCCATGACGACGGCGATCGACGTCACCTGAGCCGGCTGATCAGTCGTGGTGCATCAAAGTATGTCTGTGAGGTGCATGCGTTCTGCTGGATGTCGAACCATATTCATCTGCTGGTGCGGGTCGCAGATGCGCCCGTCTACCGCCTCGTCCATTACTTCGCGACGCTCTACGCCAACTACTTTAACCAGCGCCATCAGCTCGTCGGGCATCTGTTTCAGGGACGCTACCGTTCCCGGCACGTGACCCACGACGGCTACTTCCTCCAGCTCGTCCGCTACATCCACAGGAACCCGCGGGATGCCGGCCTGGTCACTCGCGCCGCCGACTATCCCTGGAGCAGTCTGCCCGCCTACCTGGGGCACGCGCACGTGGACTGGCTTACCCAGGCGTGCGCGCTCGCCTACTTCGGCGGCAATCGGGCCCGCTTGCGGCGCTTCGTCGAGCTCGATCAGGACCTGGTCGAACCGTGGTCGCCCGACGACCGGGTGAAACGACCGCGTCACGTCCCCGAGAAATCCTATCCACCCAGCCGAGGCAGCGCCCCAGACCTGGACCAACTCATCGATCGGGCATGCCAGAGGTTCCGCGTCACGCGTGAGGATCTGGTGGGCGCGAGCATTGCGCGCCACCTGACCCTGGTCCGATGCTGGATCTGTCAAGCTGCTTTGGAAACTCACGCCGCCACTCTCTCCCAAGTTGCCCGGCGCTTGAATCGTTCCCCGCCGGCGCTGAGCAAATCGCTGCGCCGAAATGCAGCTAGGCTTAGAAAGGTTAATGGTTAATGCCCGGCACTTTGAGAAACGGATACGGAGACATCGGTCTGGAGCTCTCGCTGACGGAGCTGCACATGGTGCAGCTGTGTCGTCACGGCGAAGGGCTGCGCGTCAGCGCCCACGCCTCGGTGCCCTACGACGGTGACCTGGCCGCGCTGCTGGCCGACCACGGGCGGTTTGCGAAGTTGGTGCGCAAAGGCTTCAAGCAGGCGCGCTTCGCCGGGCGTCGGGTGGTCGCCGCCATGCCGGCGAGCTACACCCAGGTCAAGCCCGTGTCGTACCAGTCCGCCGGCCGGGACGGCGATGCCGCCGCGATCGCCCGGCTGATGCACGAACGCCTCGGGGATGTGATCTCCGAGTTCGTCATCGACTACATGCCCGTGCAGACCCTGTACGAAGGGCGCGAGAAGCTCGCCCTGGTCGCCATCTGCCGGGAGGAAACGGTGGTGAGCTTTCTCGACATGCTGCACAAGGCGAGGCTCACGGTCACCGCGCTGGAGATCGGACCCATCGCGATCCAGCGCCTGATCACCGCCCTGCAGCGGCTGCGCCCCCCGCAGAACACCCTGGTGGTGAACTGCGGGCGCGAAAAGAGCTACCTGACGCTGCTCTCCGACAGCCGCCTGCTCTCGGACGACGAGGTGGACTTCGGCGAGGACCTGATCGTCCAGCGCGTCTGCAGTGCTCTGCACATGTCGCCGGAGATCGCGCTCGAGCTGCTGCAGCAGATCAACCTGGACCCGGCGCGCTCACCGACGGACCTGAAGACCGAGCGCAACGCGGAAGCGCTGACCGAGATCATCAAGCCGCAGCTCGCCAAGCTGGTTGCCGAGATTCAGCGGGGGCTGATGTTCGCGCAGTCGGAATCCCGAGGCACGCGGACCGACCAGGTCTACCTGCTCGGCAGCATCGCCCGCTGGCCTGGCACGGCACGGCTGCTGAGCTCGCTGACGGGGACCCCCGTCTCTACCCTGCCCGACCCGCTCGCACTGTTTTCCGACGAGACCGACGGCGAGCACCCCCCGGCACCAGCCCTGGCGGTCGCCAGCGGGCTTGCCCTGCGGAGGTTCATGGGCAATGAATGACTTCGACCTGGTCCCCGCAAGCTATCGGCAGCGCCTGGCGCGCAAGCGGCTGGCTCGCATCGGCATCGCCGCGACCGCGGCCCTGGTCGTGGTCGCCGGAGCAGCGAGCCTAGCCGTCGGCTACTGGATCGACAGCCTGCGCAACGAGATCGCCGAGCTGGAACGCCAACAGGCCATCTCCACCCAGCAGCGCAACACCATCGCCAGCCTGAACAAAGAGAAGGCCGCGCTGGAGCAGCAGTGGCGCCTGCTCGAGGGTTTGCGCAGCGGCATGCCGGCGAAGGCCATGATGGAGAGCGTGCAGTCCGCGCTGACCGAGGAAGGCGAGGTCTGGTTCGACGACTGGCGGCTGCGCCGCGCCGGCATCGTCACCGAGCGCGAGACGGCGCCCAACCAGCCTGGCTACTTCATCATCATCAAGCGTCAGGGCAACGCCGAGGACTGGCGCTCCCAGACCCACATGACGATCAAGGGCAAAGCCTGGGATCACTCCAAGCTGTCCGAGTTCGCCCAGCGCCTGCTGCAGCAGCCGAACGTCAGGGACGTGCACGTTCAGCGTACCCAGCAGGGCTACGGCCGCGGTCGTCAACCTACCGCCGTGGACTTCGATCTGGCCATCGTCTTCGGCGAGCGGGAGGAGCCGGGCTGATGGAATCGTTGCTGCAGCAACTCGATGAACGACAGCGCCGGCTGCTCATCGCCTGCCTGGCCGCGCTTGTGGTCGCCGCCGCGTTCGCCTACGGCGTGCTGCCGCAGATCCGGGAGCTGCGAGCCCTGTTCGACAACCTCGAGGTGATGCAGCGGGTGACCTCGGCGGAGGATGGCGCCAGCGGCGAGATCGACCGCCTCAATCAGGAGATGGAAGCGCTGCGCAAACAGCTCCAGGGCGACATGGCGAACCTGCCACGGCGCCAGATCGAATCTTTCATCATCGGCCGTCTGCAGACCATCTCCTGGCGCAACGAGGTGGCCTTGGTCAGCGTCGAGCCGGCTCAAGGCGAGCCCGTGGAGATGTATCGCGAGCTGCTGTTCCGGGTCGAGCTGAGCGGCGACTACTTCGCCCTGCTCGACTGGCTCACCGACGTCTCCAGCGAGCTCGGGTTCGTCGTGATCAAAGAGTTCCAGCTGGGGGTTTCCGAGCCAGACCCACGCAATCCCAGACTCGCGACTAGACTGATGTTAGCAGCCTATCAAGTGACCGCGTCCTGATGAGCAGAATTCCCGCAGCAGTGTGCGTTGCGGCTACCCTCCTCGGCGCTGCTGAATCCGGCGCCGAGCCGGTCAACCCGTTTGCGCGGCCGTACGCGGCTGCGGAAGCGACGACGCGCACCGAAACTCTGACACCGGCAGAGCGCCCGACGCTGCGCGGCGTCATCGTCGCGGGCGCCGACTCCATTGCCAACCTGAACGGCACTCTGCTCGCGATCGGTGAGGAGGAGGCTGGCTATCGCCTCGAGAGCGTCGCCGAGGACCGGGCGACCTTCCGCTTCCGTGACCAGCCAGTAACGCTGCTGCTGGAGCCACCCACCGATTCGGCGGAGCAGGCGCCGTGAGCCTCCGCCCGACCGTGCTGATGCTGATGCTCGTTGCGGCAGGCGCGCTCAGCGGCAGCGTGGCCGCGAACGGGAGTGACCGGGTGAGCATGAGCCTGCGTGACGTCGACATCGCCGAGGCCATGGCCATGCTGGCGAAGCAGCAGCGGCTCAACATACTGCTGTCGGACGGGGTTTCCGGCACGCTGTCGCTGAACCTCTACGACGTGCCCGCGACTGAGGCCGTCAAAGCCATCGCCAACGCCGCCGGCTACGCCGTTGAGCGGCGCGACGGGGCTTACTTCGTGCTGCCCCACGAACGGGTCGGGCTGTACAACAACAGCGGCCTGACCCAGGTGCGGCGGTTCAACGTTCACTATGCCGACCCGCTCTCCCTCGCGGAGATGATCGAACCCTACCTGTCCCGCTACGGCAAGCTGCAGGCGATCCGCGATCGCAAGCTGATCCTGGTCTCGGACACGCCGGAGTTTCTCAACCGCATCGCGCTGCTGGTCCGGCACGCGGACGCGAAGCCTCGGCAGGTTATCATCCAGGCACAGATCCTCGAGATCGCGCTGAACGACGAGGATTCCTACGGCATCGACTGGCAAAAGCTGTTCGAGAGCCAGGACGGCGCAGGCAGCTTCGGCAGCCAGGGGCTGGCCGGCGCCGGCGGCTCCGGATCCAGCGGGTTCTTCTTCGACTTCGTCAATCCGAACATCGACGTGCTGCTCACCGCCCTGGAACAGGACGGCCGGGTGCGCACGCTGTCGACGCCGAAGCTGGTGGCGCTGGACAACCAGGAGGCCGAGGTGATCATCGGCGACCGCCGCGGCTATCAGGTCACCACCACGATCAACCAGGTCACCAGCGAGAGCATCGAGTTTCTCGAGTCCGGCGTGATTCTCCGGGTGACCCCGCACATCGACGAGGGCGGCCAGGTGCTGATGGACATCCACCCGGAAGTGAGCACCGGCACCGTCGACGCGGCGGGCATTCCGTCCCAGACCACGACCGAGGTTACCACCAGCCTGCTGGTGCCGAGCGGCGAGACCGTGTTCATCGGCGGCCTGATGAAGCACTCCACGACCCAGAGCTACCGGCGGGTGCCGGTGCTCGGCCGGGTCCCGGGTCTGAAGATCCTGTTCTCCTCGAAGGAGGAGACCCAGGTCAACACCGAGACCGTCGTCCTGATCACACCCCGGATCGTCGACAGCCTGGCGGATCCGTGGAACACGGAGGCCGTGAACAAAGTCGAGGAGGCGGCGCGCTGGTTCGAGATCGAGGCGGACCGCCTCGAAGACAGGCTGGACCAGGAGGCCATGGAAACCCATTTCGGCCTGGGCCGCGCCGACACGGAACTGGCAGCCCACACGCAGGATCCGGAGGATCTACCGCCACCGGCCGACGCGTCCGCGGACACACCACGTGTTGCCGGCGACGCGCCGGAGAATGGTCCCTTGACCGCGGAAGCGATCAGAGAGCTGCCCGGTGACCTCTACACGGTGCAGCTGATGACCATGTGGGACCCGGCGCTGTTCCGGTCGTTTCTCGAGGAGCACGATCTCACCCACCTGCCGAGCCTGGAGCTGGTGGCGGACGGTCGGGCGCACTACGCTCTGCTCATGGGCGTGTACGAATCCGTGACAGAGGCCCGGGCCGCCCTCGTCCACCGACCGACCGTGTTCGCCGACGCCGAACCCTGGATCCGCCCCCTGCGCTCCGTGCAGGCGCTGATGCCGTCAGCGACCGACCAGAGCGCCGCCACCGAACTGGCGCTCGGCGGATGCGCCGACACCCCTGACCGGCCTTGCCCGGGCTGACCGCGGCTCAGGCCATGGATGCGTAGGCCGCCTGCAGCACGCTGAACCCGCGCATGTCGCCCAGCAGGTCCGCCTCCATGCGGTTCATCACGTAGGACACGCACAGGCGCGCATCCTGATCCACCACCACGGAGGATCCGCCCCAGCCGCCCCAGTACGCGATGTGCTCGTTCGGGCCCATCGGCATGGCCTCGCTGGTGAGGCCGTAGCCCATGCCGAAGCGCAGCGGCACCCCGAGCACCAGATCTGTGCCCTTGGTCTGCTCGTCGAAGACCCGCCGGGCGCCGGCCTCGCTCAGGAGGTTCACCCCGAAGGCGGAGCCGAGGTTCGCCACCGCCGTCTGCACCCGGACGATGGAGCGCGCGTTGCCGTGCCCGTTGGCGGCCGGGATCTCGGCGAGCCGCCAGCCGTCAGTGGCCGCAGCGTGGGCGCTGATGGCCGGACTCCTGAATGTGCGGCCGGCGATGGAGTCGGCGTCCGCTTCGTCCGCCGGCGCGCTGGCCGGCGGCACCAGCTCGGCGATCCGGGGAAAGTGCTCGCGCGGCGTGCCGATGTGGAAGTCGGCCTGCAGCGGTTCGGCGATCTCGCGGCGGAAGAAGGTGCCCAGGGTCTGGCCCGTGACCCGACGCACCACCTCCCCGATCAGATGCCCCTGGGTCAGTGCATGATAGCCGCTGGCGGTGCCAGGCTCCCACCAAGGCGCCTGGCGCTCCAGCGCGGCGATCATCTTTTCCCAGTCGTAGATGTCCTCGCCGGACACGGGCTCCTCCATGCCCGAGAGCCCGGCGCTGTGGCTGAGGAAGTGTCGGACCTCTACCGCCTCCTTACCGTTCTGCGCGAACTCCGGCCAGTACCGGGAGACCTTTTCGTACAGGTCCACCTCGCCGCGGTCGGCCAGGACCAGCAGGCACAGGGCCGCCATGGTCTTGGTGGAGGAGTACACGTTGACGATGGTGTCCTGCTCCCAGGGCAGCGTCCCGGCTTGATCCCGGTGCCCGCCCCACAGGTCCACCACGAGCTCACCCTCCAGACTCACCGCCACGCTGGCGCCGAGATCGTCCCGTTCGCTGAAGTTGGTCTCGAAGGCGTCGCGGACCGCGGCAAAGCGCTCGTCGCAGCTACCATGGATGTCGGTCATGGGGAACTCCGGTGCTGAATCGAGCGCAGATCTTGCGTGAGCCGCGCCGCGCCGACAAGCCATCGCCGCCGCCGCGCTGAGCCCGCTCCGCGCCCACAGCCCAGGCGGCGAACCGTCGACACGGCCCGATTCGGCGATACACTGGTGCTTCGCGCCACCCGGAGGACGACACCGTGAATGCCCCAGCGACCGAGATGGAGTTCATCAAGTACGAACAGCCCGACGACCATATCGCCCGCGTGGTCCTGAACCGGCCGGATCGGGCCAACGCCCAGAACACCCGGCTGCTCTACGAGCTGAACGAGGCCCTCGACCGCGCTGCTGCCGACGACGCGATCAAGGTGATCATCGTCGCCGCGGAGGGCAAGCACTTCTCCTCCGGCCACGACCTCTCGCCGAAAGACGACTGGAAGCTCGAGGACGTGGGCGTCGGTCCCTGGGGCGGCTTCCGACAGCCGGGCATCGAGGGCGGCTGGGCGCGGGAGGAAGAGATCTACTTCGGGCTCTGCTGGCGCTGGCGCAACATTCCCAAGCCCACCATCGCCGAAGTCCAGGGCAAGGTGATCGCCGGGGGCCTCATGCTGGTCTGGCCCTTCGACATCGTGATCGCCAGCGACGACGCCACCTTCCAGGATCCGGTGGTCGCCTTCGGCGTCAACGGGGTCGAGTATTTCGGCCATCCCTGGGAGTTCGGGGTACGCAAGGCCAAGGAGCTGCTGTTCACCGGCCGGGCCATCACCGCCCGGGTCGCTCACGAGCTCGGCATGGTCAACCGCGTGGTGCCGCGGGCGGAGCTCGCCAGCGCCACCCTGGAGCTCGCCCGGGAGATCGCCGTGCAGCCGTCCATGGGGCTGAAGCTCGCCAAGGAATCGGTGAACCAGATGCAGAACGCCCAGGGCCTGTACCAGTCGCTGCGCGCGGCCATGGGCCATCAGCAGATGGGCCACGCCAACAACCACATCGTCCACAAGATGGCCGTCGATCCCGCCGGCGGCCAGATCGTGCGCGATCTGGCCAAGAAGCCGCCGCTGGACGAGTGAGGCCCAGCAGCGGCCGACGGGCCCTGCCAGGGCTGCGGGGCTGCTAGGCCAGCGGTCGGGCCGGTCCGGCCAGCCGCGCGACCGCGGCATAGATCAGAAACGCGCCGGCGATACAGACGGCAAGCTGCACGTACACGCCGACAATGCCCGCCCCCATCAGCATGGTCCCCGATATGGCGGGCCCGAGCGCGCCGCCGATCGTCTGCGCAGCCGGAATCAGCACCAGAATCCTGCCGCTGTGATCGGCCATCGCAATCGAACTCATCTGATACGGCAGGCTGAAGTTCCAGGCGACGTTGAAGAGCACCAGCGCAACCACGAAGCCGATCAGCCCCGGCTGGCTGATCATCATGCCGACGAAGGCCGCGAACAGAAGCGCGCACACCGCCAGCGCGGCGGTGATGGCAACCCGGCCACCGAGCCAGGAGGCCGCCAGCGCGCCAAGGGCGCCGCAAAACACCGAGCCGGCCAGCGCGGCAGCCACCGAGGCTGGCGGGATCCCGGCGTCGGCACCGATCCGCTCCAGAAACACCCAAGTGCCGTTCAAGCCGACGAAGTATACGGCCATCGCAACCAGCCCGAGTGCCGCCAGGGGTGACGTCGAGGGATCC
>JBFISC010000074.1:0-14608 GCA_041608775.1 Pseudomonadales bacterium
GACTCGCCGAAACCGTGCGCTACGACCGCGGCCCTGGCTTCACCTTCCCCAACGGCTGCCACGTGGCGGAAGTTGCCATCGATTCGGATACCGGCGAGGTGACCGTGTGCCGCTATACGGCGGTCGACGATTGCGGTCGGGTGATCAACCCGCTGCTGGCGACCGGCCAGGTGCACGGCGGCGTGGTCCAGGGGCTCGGCCAGGCGCTGCTCGAGCAGGTGGTCTACGACCACACCGGGCAGCTGGTGACCGGCTCCTTCATGGACTACGCCATGCCGGTGGCGGCGAACATGCCGGACATGGACGTGACCTTCCACGAGGTGATCGAGCCCGGCAACGAACTCGGGGTGAAGGGTATTGGCGAGGGCGGCGCCTGCGCGTCGCCGCATGCCGTGGTCAACGCGGTGCTGGATGCGCTGCGGCATGCCGGGGTCCCGGCCGACGTCCGGCGGGCGCTGCAGATGCCGCTGACCCCGGAGACGGTATGGCGTGCCCTGGGCGGTCGCTGAGCATCGCGAACGCCACCGGCCTGTTCCGCTGGCTCCTGAGCGGCGCGCTCGCGCTGGGCGGTTGCGCCCTCGCCGGCGGAGAACCGGTAGCCTGCGCCGGCTCCCCGCTGTGTGACTACGAGCTGAGCAGACCGGCAGCGCGCTGGCTGCTGCCGGCTGCGCTCGATGAGGCATCGGGTTTGGTCGCCCTGAGCGCGGCAACGCTGCTGACCCACAACGACAACGATTCCACCATCTGGCGCCTGCGCCTTGGCGACGACCTCGATGCCCGTCCCGTGTCCGATCCGGCGACCGTCATCGGCGGTGACTTCGAGGGGGTGACGCTCGCCGGGAACCGGCTCCTCGCGCTCTCGAGTCGGGGCCGGGTGTACCGCTCCAGCCTGTCCGCCGACGGCGTTCCCGGACCGCTCGCCCCCATCGCTACCGGCATCGACGGGCGCTGCAACTTCGAGGGGATTGCGGCGGCCACGGAGAGCGTGGTCTTCTTGGCCTGCAAGTATCCGGTCGATCCCAGACCCGGATCCATTCGGTTGTATCGTCTGAGTTATCCGGGAACCGACGACGCTGCCCCCGCTGTGGAGGTCGTGGAGGTCGACGTGGCCCCGCTGCTCGACGCGCTGGGACTGGCGCGGCTGCGGCCGTCCGGGCTCGCCTGGCTCGAAGCCGGCGCCCGCTTGCTGGTCCTCGCGGGCAAAGAACGGGTGCTGCTGGATGTCGATCTGCAGACCGGAACGCTGATCGCCTGGCGCCGCCTGTCGAAGCGCCTGCACCGGCAGGCCGAAGGCGTCACCCGGCTGCCCGGCGGGGCGTTGGCCATCGTCGACGAGGCCGACGGTCGTGTCGGCACTCTGACGGTCTACGCCCGCCGCGACCGCTGAGGCGGTCGGCCCCGGGGCTGCAGTCGGCTTTTCCCGGGCCGCCCGCAGGGCGTATGCTGTAGCGACGCGCGAGGCATGGGGCCCGCGCGATGAGTACCCACCGGACGCGATCCGCTCCGGTGAAGGAGGAATCGACATGATGTTTCGCTATGCATACTGCGGCTACGGGCCGCACCTGAGCCACGCCGGCCACGCCCGCAGGAAGCTGCGGGAAGCCTGGAAGGCACACGCTCAGTACACGTGGCACACCGGTCCCGCCCTGGGCGTGCGCAGGCCGCTGCGTTACCTTGCCTACAAACTCGATCTGGACGATGCCCAGCTCCGCGAGCTGGCCGGTATTCTCGATCGGCTGAAGACCGCGCGGAGCCAGGCTGAGGTCGACTGGCGGCGCACCACGTCGGATCTCGCGGGCACGCTGGAGGCCGGCGAGTTCGACGAGTCGGCAGCACGGGCAGCCATGGATGCCCGGGGCAGAAGCGAGGAAACCCTGCGCGCCGAAACCCTCGACGTGCTGAAGCGCCTGCATCGGCTGCTCGACCCGGAGCAGCGGCGGGAACTGGCCTACCTGGTGCGCTCGGGCGCGGTGAGCTTCTAGCTCGCCGTTGTCTGTCGGGGGCGATCCTGGTGATCGCTCCCGTTCCCGGGGGCACACGGGTGTCGTGCTCGGCGCCGGAAAGTGGGGATCCGCACCTGCAAAGGAGGTCACCATGAAGATCAGCTACGTGAACGTCTTTGTCAGCAACCTGGCCCGGGCGATCGAGTTCTACGAGGGGAAGCTCGGGCTTGCCCTCGAATCGTCCTCTCCGGAGCACGGGTATGCCTCACTCGCCGCGGGTCCGGTGAGACTCGGTCTCGCCGTTCCTGGAGAGGCGCAGCAGGAGCTCGTCGGCCGGCACACGGGCGTCGGCCTGGACGTGGCTGACCTGGAGGCGGAGCACGCGCGGCTAGCCGGCCTTGGCGTCGAGTTCAGCATGCCGCCGAGCAGGCAGCCGTGGGGCGGGTTCATGGCCCTCGTGCTCGATCCGGACGGCAATGTGCTCTATCTGGACGAGGTTTCGGCCGCCCACGGCTGAGGTCGCGCGCCCCGGCGTCGGCCTGCATGTCAGCTTTCAGGCGCCGGACCGGCGGAGCGTCGACGCGTTTCATGCGGTCGCGGTGTCTCTGGGGGCGCGGGATGCCGGGCTCCCCGGGCCGCGGCCGCAGTACACCCAGCCGTTCTTCGGCGCGTTCGGCATCGACCCGGACGGGTTCAAGATCGAGGCCGTCTGCCGTGTGTAGCGGGGCGGTCGACGGCTGGCTTGGTCGTCCCATTACCTCCAGGGTAATTGTCCCGATGACCGGTCCGCGCTAGCGTGTGTCCGGAATTCGGATTGAGGAGGGGCTGTGGCTGCATTCCGCGCGCTGCTGGTGGTGATTTTTCTGGTGATTTCGACCTACACGGCGGTCGTGATCGCCGCTCACGGCATGGGGCTGTTCGCCGTTTTCTTCGGCGACATGGCGAAGCTGGGCTGGCCTGGCCAGTTCAACCTCGACTTCATGTTCATGCTCGCCTTCTCGGCGCTCTGGGTTTCCTGGCGCCATCAGTTCTCTCCCGGGGGGCTGGCGCTGGGTCTGCTCGCCTTCCTCGGCGGGGCGCCGTTTCTCTGCGTGTACCTGTTCGTGACCAGCTTCGCCGCCAAAGGAGATCCCCGGGTGCTGCTGCTCGGTGAGGCCAGGGCCAGCGCGGTCACTTAGCGAGCGACCGTGCGAGGCGGCCGCCCGCGTCCGTCGGGACAACGCGCTGGCGCTGTTTCCCCGGCTCGGCCGTTAGCTCCCCTCGACCGCGGAGGAGGCCGGGCGGCCGACGCTGCCTGCCACCATGTCGCGCTGCTCCTTGGTCGACGGCAGCGTCGGCTTGCGGCCCCGGGTGACGTTGAACGGCTCGGTGTCGATGTCCTCGAGCATCGTCTCGCCGGCCAGCACGGAGCGCTTCCAGGCCTGGTGCTCGTCCTCGCGGGCATGGAACTCCGGCATTACCTTCTCGGCAAACAGCTCGAGGCTGCTGCAGATGTCCTCGTGGGTGTTCTTGCCCGCCTGGTTGAGCAGAATCACCTGATCTACGTTGGCGGCCTCGAGCTCGGCGAGTCTTTCCCGAATGGTCTCCGGCGAGCCGATCAGCTCGGACCCGGTGCGCTTCTGTCCTGCCGGGGTCTGCTTCCACTCCAGGTAGCGTTCCCAGAAGTTCACGGTGCCGGGCTCGAAGGGGCCTTCCTTGTTGTAGAGCTGCAGGGCGAACTGGAAGAAAGTCCAGCCGTCGGCTTTCTCCCAGGCCTCCTCGTCGGTCTCGCAGCACATGAAGCCGCCGACCACGGCGATGTTCGGATTCGCCTGATACTCGCACAGCTTCTCCTGGTCGCGGAGGAAGGTGTTGTAGTAGGCGTTTACCCAGGCTTTCGCGGAATCGATGTCGGCGAACTTGAAGCACAGCGCGCCCATGCCGCGGTGGGCCGCGTACTTGATGGTGTCTAGCTGGGAGCAGGCTACCCACAGCGGCGGGTGCGGCTTCTGCAGCGGCTTCGGCACCACGGCGCGCAGCGGAAACTTGAAGAACTCGCCGTCGTACTCCCAGCCGTGGTTCCAGAACATCGGCAGGGTGGCGCGCACCGCGTCCTCCCAGACGTCGCGCTTGTCGCGGAAGCGCAGGTTGAACGGGTGCAGCTCGGTCACAGAGGCGCCTTCGCCGAGGCCCATCTCCACCCGGCCGTCGGAGACCAGGTCCAGCGTGGCCACCTTCTCCGCCACCCGGGCCGGGTGGTTGGTGGTGAGCTGGATGATGCCGTGGCCGAGGCGGATGTTCCTGGTGCGCTGGCTGGCGGCTCCGAGAAATACCTCCGGTGCGGAGGAGTGGGAGTACTCCTCGAGGAAGTGGTGCTCCACCTCCCAGGCGTAGTCGTAGCCCAGCCGGTCGGCGAGCTCGATCTGCTCGAGGGAGTTCTTCAGCAGCTGGTGCTCGCTGCTCTCGTCCCAGTCCCGGGGCAGCTGGTGCTCGTAGAAAATGCCGAACTTCATAACCTCTCCCTCACTCCTGCATTTGACCCTCTGCCCCGAGTTTCACACAGAGGCCCGGTGAGGTACCAGTCCGGTGCCGGGCAGATGGCCCGGATGGGACCTGATTCCAGCCTCAGCCCGCCTTGATGGTTTCCAGCACCTTCTCGGGGTGGGTCTCGGCCTTGCTGACCCGCTTCCAGTGCTTCTTCACCTTGCCGTCGGGGCCGATGAGCACCGTGGAGCGGATCACGCCCATGGTCTTCTTGCCGTACATGTTCTTCTCGCCCCAGGCGCCGTATTTCTCCATCACCTTCCTGTCGGGATCGGAAAGCAGGGTGAAGGGCAGTTTGTACTTGGCGGCGAATTTCGTGTGGCTGGCGCCATCGTCCGGCGAGACCCCGAGCACCACGGTGCCGGTCCTCTGGATGTCCTTCCACAGGTCGCGGAAGCCGCAGGCCTCCTTGGTGCAACCGGGCGTGTCGTCCTTGGGGTAGAAGTAGACGACCACGTTCTTGCCCTTGAAGTCCTTCAGCGCCACCTTGTCGCCCTTGGCGTTGTTGAGCGTGAAAGCGGGGGCGGCCTTGCCCTCTTCGATAGCCATGTCGCAGTGCTCCTCGGATGGTTCGTGGAAAGCCGGAAACGCTATCAGAGGTATCCCGGGGGGTCCACGGCAGTGACAGCCCGGGACCGGTGATGCTACTTTCGAACCCGGCAGGGAGGGGAGCGCAGCCATGGACTATCCGGTGATTTCCGCCGACTCGCACATCACCGAGCATCCGGACACCTACCGCAACTACATCGATGCCGCCTGGCGCGACAAGGCACCGCGCATGGTCGACGGCGGCGAACGCGGCGATCTGTTCGTGATCGACGGCATGGAGCGGCCCATCGCCATGGGGCTGGTGGCCGCCGCCGGCAAGCCGCCGGAGGAGATCACCACCGACGGGGTGAAGTTCGAGGCGTTGCACCGGGGCGGCTGGGATCCGGTGGCCCGACTGGCCGACCAGGACCGGGACGGGGTGGCCGCCGAGGTCATCTACCCCACCGTCGGCATGATGCTCTGCAACCATCCCGACTTCGACTACAAGAAGGCCTGCTTCGACGCCTACAACCGCTGGATCGCCGAGTACTGCGGGAGCAACCCGACGCGCCTGCTCGGCTGCGGGCAGACGGCCATGCGCACGCCGGAGGAGGGGGCCGAGGACCTGCGTCGGATTCAGGCGCTGGGGCTGCGCGGGGTGATGATGCCCGGCAACCCCCAGCAGGAAGATTACGACTCGGAGATCTACAACCCGGTGTGGGAGACCGCCATCGAGCTCGGCCTGCCGCTGTCGTTCCACATCCTCACCACCAGCGGCGACGGGCGGGTGCGCGGGCCGCGGATCAACAGCTTCCTGTCCATCATCCGCGGCAATCAGGACATCATGGGCACGCTGATCTTCGGCGGCGTGTTCCAGCGTTACCCGGACCTGCGGGTGGTGTGCGTGGAGGCGGACGCCGGCTGGGTGCCCCACTACATGTACCGCATGGACCACGCCTACAAGCGCCACCGCAACTGGCTGGCCCCCGGGGTCACCCTGGAGCGGCTGCCTTCGGAGTACTTCGCCGAGCACATCTACACCACGTTCCAGGACGACTGGGTGGCGTTCAAGATGGCCAACGAGATGAACTGGCGGCGGCTGCTCTGGGCCAGCGACTTTCCCCACAGCGATTCCACCTGGCCCTGGTCGCAGGAGGTGATTGCCGAGCAGACGGCCCACCTCACCGCCGAGCAGAAACGGGCCATCCTCTGCGGCAACGTGGCGGAGCTCTACAACATCGACACCACGGCACTAGAGGAGGCGGCATGACCACCACCCCGTTCACCGGCGCCGACCTGGTGGCCCAGGCGCTCGCCCAGATGGGCGTGCGTCACGTGTTCGCCATCGTCAGCATCCACAACATGCCGCTGCTGGATGCCATCAACCGACTCGGCGAGACCCGCATCGTCGACGTCCGCCACGAGCAGGCGGGCACCCATGCCGCCGACGGCTACGCCCGCGCCACCGGGCACATGGGCGTGATGATCGCGAGCACCGGTCCCGGCACCAGCAACTGCGTGACCGGCCTCTACGAGGCCCAGTACGCGTCGTCCCGGGTGCTGCTCATCACCGGCCAGGCGGAGACCGGCTTCTACGGCAAGGGCATGGGCTACGTCCACGAGGCGGAGGGTCAGCTGCCGATGCTGCGCAGCGTCTGCCGGCGGGTGGAGAGTCCGCGCCACGTCAGCCGGCTGGGCCCCGCTCTGGCGGCGGTGGTGGCGGACATCCACGCCGGCCGCGGCGCCCCCGGCGCCATCGAGATTCCCATCGACCTGCAGTACGCGGAAGCGGAACCGGTGAGCTTCTCGCACCCCCAGCCCGCCGAGCAGCGCCCGGATCCCCAGGCCGTGGTGCAAGCGGCGGAGCGGCTGGCGAGCGCGCGCCGGCGGATCATCGTCGCCGGCGGCGGGGTGATCGCGGCCGGCGGCAGCGACGCGCTGCGGCGGCTGGCGGAAACACTGGACGCGCCGGTGTTCACCTCCCCCGGCGGGCGCGGCGCGATCTCCGAGGAGCATCCTCTGTGCCTCGGCAACTTCTACACCAGCGCCGGCATGTACCAGGCGGTGCAGGACGCGGACCTGACCCTGGCCATCGGCACCCGCTTCGCCGTCGGCGTGGACGGCCAGGGCGCGCGCTTCAAGCCGCCGGGTGATCTGTTGCAGATCGACGTCGACGCCGCCATGATCGGCCGCACCCACCGGGCGGACCTGGCGGTGGCCGGCGACGCGCGGCTGGCGCTGGACGCGCTGAACGAGGCGCTGGTGGACGTCTCTGGCAACGACGCGCAGTTCAACCACACGGTGCTGGAAGCCCGGGACGGCGTGCGTGAAGCCATGCGTCGGCGCCTCGGCGACGACTACCCGCGGGTGATGGACGCCATGCGCGAGCGGCTGCCCCGGGACGGGCTGTTCGTGCGCGATCAGACCATCGCCGCCTACAACTTCGGCAATCAGCTGTTCCCGATCTACGAGCCGCGCAGCACCATGAACCCGGTCTCCGGCGCCATCGGCCCCGGGTTCCCCATGGCGGTGGGGGCGGCGGTGGCCACCGGCCGGCAGACCCTGCTGATCCACGGCGACGGCGGCTTCATGTTCCACGCCACCGAGCTCGCCACCTGCGCCCAGTACCAGGTGCCCCTGGTGATCGTGGTGTTCAACGACGCCGGCTACGGGGTGCTGCGCTGGCTCCAGGACACCCGTTTCGGCCGCATCAACGAGACCGACCTCGGCAAGGTGAACTTCGCCGCCATGGCGGAGAGCATGGGGGTGCCCGGCTGCCGCGTCGCCAGCGTCGGCGAATTCGAGGAAGCCCTGGACGTCGGCATGGCGGCCCCGGGCCCGTACCTCATCGACGTGGACATGGAGCACTTCGCGCCCATGGAGATCTCCATCATGCCGAAGAAGCGCAGCGCCGAAGCGTGAGCCTCGAGCTCGACAAGGCCTGGCGGCCGCGCGCCGAGGCGGCCGCGCTGCCCGGGCACATGGGCGTATTCGAGCTCGGCGACGAGGCGGGCGCCGTGGTCTTCGTCGGCTACGCCGGCGGCCGCAGCCGCTTCGGGCTGCGCGGCGAGATCAGCGAAGCCCTGGAACGCCTGCCCGATGCGTCGGGCTTCCGTTACGAGGTGACCACTGCCTACCTGACCCGCTATCGGGAGCTGCTGATGGCGCACCGGGCCATCTCCGGGGCGCTGCCGCCCGGCAACGCTCCCGTGCCCGGCCTCGGCCGGCTGAGCCCGGGCTGAACCGTGGACCTGACGCTCACCGAGGAACAGGAACTCGTCGTCGCCACCGTGCGCCGCTTTGTCCGCGAAGAGGTCGTGCCGCTGGAGCAGAACCTCGACCCGGACGCGGACGAGCTGGAGCCCGCGGACCGCGAGCGGCTGGTGGCGAAGACCAAGGCGATGGGGCTGTATGGGCTCGATATCCCGCCCGAGTACGGCGGTCCTGAGCTCGATCTGGTCACCCGGACCCTGATCGCCATCGAGATGTCCCAGCATCGCGCCGGGCTCTACGCCCCCTGCTACGGGGTGTTCGGCGGCGCCGGCCTGGCCCAGCTGTTCGAAGCGACCGAGGACCAGAAAGAGCGTTACCTGTTCCCCATGCTGCGCGGCGAGAAAAAAGGCTTCTTCGGCCTGACCGAGCCCTCCGGCGGCAGCGATCCGGCCCGGGCCATCCAGACCCGGGCACTGCGTGACGGGGATGACTGGGTGATCAACGGCGGCAAGATCTTCATCAGCGGCGCGGACAGGGCCGACTTCGGCCTGGTGTTCGCCCGGACCGATCCCGACAAAGGACGCAACGGGGTCACCTGTTTCATCGTCGACACCGATTCTCCGGGCTTCCACGTGCGCCGCATCGTTCACACCCTGCGCGCCGCCCGCTACGCCACCGAGCTCGGCTTCGAGGACCTGCGGGTGCCCCAGGCCAACGTGCTCGGCGAGGTGAACCGGGGTTTCGCCATCGCCAACGACCGGCTGTCCCGCCAGCGCATTCCCTATGCCGCGGGCTGTATCGGTGTTGCCATCAAGGCCCACGAGCTGGCGCTCGAGTACGTGCCTCAGCGGGAGACCTTCGGCGCCCCCCTGTCGAGCCGTCAGGCCATCCAGTGGATGCTGGTGGACAACGAGATCGACATCCGCCACGCTCGCTGGGTGACCCTGGAAGCCGCGGACCGCGCGGAGCGCGGCCAGGATTTCCGCAAGGAGGCCGCCATGGCCAAACTGGTGGCGACGGAAGCCGGCGGCCGGGTAGTGGACCGCTGCATCCAGATGTTCGGCGGCTACGGCGTGACCAAGGATTTCCCCTTCGAGCGCTGGTACCGGGAGATGCGCATCCGCCGCATCGGCGAGGGGCCGAGCGAGGTGCAGCGGCATATCATCGCCCGGGACATTCTGGGGGCGTCGCTGCGCTAGCGAACGCACCGGCACGGTGTTTTCATCGGCACGAAGCGCGATAGCGGAGGCGCGATGGCTGATCCGATCACACTCTGGGGCGCCGGCACCAGCCGCACGCTGCGACCCATCTGGGTGGCCGAGGAGCTGGGCCTCGGCTACCGGGTCGAGCCCATCGGCCCGCGGACGGGAGAAACCCGCACCGAGGACTACACCCGGCTGAACCCGAAGCAGAAGATCCCGACCCTGGTGGACGGCGACTTCCGGTTGACGGAAAGCGTGGCCATCTGCCGCTACCTCATCGACAACCATCCGGGCGAAGGCATCTACCGGCCCGGGACCCCTAGGGAGCGAGCCCGCGAGGACGAGTGGTGCTGCTACATCTACGGCGAGCTGGACGAGACCAGCCTCTACGTGATGCGGCGCCACCGCGATCTCGCGCACATCTACGGCGAGGCGCCCGCGGCCGTTGCCTCGAGCCGGGACTACGCGATCAAGCACCTCGGCGTGGTTGATCGGCAGTTGGCCGGGCGCGAGCACGTGATGGCCGGCGGGTTCGGGCTGGCCGACGTGCTGCTGATGACCTGCCTGGACTGGGCCCACGCCTACGGCATCGAGCTGCCCGACGGGCTCGCCGGCTACCGCGAGCGGATCGGCGGGCGGGAGGCCTACCGGCGCGCCACGGCCGTCAATTTCAACTCGGGAGGCTGACATGGGACCGCTGTCAGGGATCAAGGTGCTCGATCTCACCACCATGGTGTCCGGACCGGTGGCAGCGATGATGCTGGCCGATCAGGGCGCCGAGGTGATCAAGGTGGAGCCGCCGGGGGGCGAGCAGATGCGCCACCTCGGCGCGCCGCACAACGGGGTCTCGGCCATGTTCTTCTCCTGCAACCGCGGCAAGCGCTCGATCGTCCTGGACCTGAAGCACGATGACGGCAAGGCGGTGCTCGCGGATCTGATCCGCAATACCGACGTGCTGATCCAGAACTTCCGTCCCGGGGCCATGGACCGCATGGGCTTCGGCGAGCCCGAGGCCAGGGCGCTGAACGAGCGGCTGATCTACGTCTCCATCAGCGGCTTCGGCGAGCACGGCCCGTACGCTCACAAGCGAGTCTACGACCCGGTGATCCAGGCCCTGTCCGGCGCGACCGACATCCAGGCGAACCGGGAGACGGGCAAACCGGGCATGTTCCGCATCATCATCGCGGACAAGGTCACCTCGGTGACGGCGGCCCAGGCGATCTCCTCGGCGTTGTTCCATCGGGAACGCACCGGCCGGGGCCAGCACATCCGCCTGTCGATGCTGGAGACCATGCTGGCGTTCTTCTGGCCGGAAGGCATGGGCGGCCTGACCTTTGCTGACAACGCGTACGACCCGACCCGGGGTCAGGGCACCATGGATCTGGTGTTCGAGGCCCGGGACGGCTATCTCACCGCCGGCGCGATCTCCACCAAGGAGTGGGTGGGCATGTGCCGGGCGCTCGAGCGCGAGGATCTGATCGACGACGAGCGCTTCGCCACGCCTCGCGCCCGGGGGCGGAATGCCGACGAGCGTAAACGCATCATGGCAGACGAGATCGCCAAGTGGCCGAGGGCCGAGATCCTCGCCCGGCTCGACGAGCACGACGTGCCGAGCGCGCCGCTGCTGACGCGCATGGAGCTGCTCGACCACGAGCAGATTCGAGCCAACGATTCCATCACGCGCCTCCAGTTCGAAGGGTTCGGCGAGGTACGCCAGGCGGTGCCGGCGGCCCGCTTCAGCGACTCGCCTGCGGCCATTGCCGGCCCCGCGCCCCAGCTCGGCGGGCACAGCCGCGAGATCCTCCGGGCGTTGGGTTACGACGAAGAACGCTGCGAAGGGCTCATCGGGTCGGGCGCGGTCGGCAGCCACCAGTAAGGAGGGAAGAATGAAACCAGTGTGTCTGGTCATGGGCGCCGGGGCCGGGATCGGCGGCACGGTCGGCAAGCGGTTTGCTGCGGAAGGCTACCACTCGGTGCTCTGCCGGCGGAGCGACGAGCAGGGCCTGAACGGGTTGGTGGAAGACATCCGCGGCGGCGGTGGTGAGGCCATCGGGTTCCTGCTGAATGCGGTGGAGGAAGGCGTGATCGAAGAACGCATCGAGCAGACCGAGCGCGAGATCGGTCCGATCGAGGTGGTGATCTTCAACCTTGGCGCCCAGATCGGCGACCGCGCGCTGGCAGACACCAGCTACAAGGCCTTCGAGCTGGGCTGGCGGATGGCGTGCTTCGGCCTGTTCCGGGTCGCTGCCGCGGTGACGCCCCACATGGTGGCGCGCGGCAGCGGCGCGATCATCGTCACCTCGGCCACCGCGGCCGCGCGCGGCAATGCCGGTCAGCATTCCCACGCCGCCGCCATGGGCGGCCGGCGCATGCTCTGTCAGACCCTCAACGCGGAGTTCTCGGCCAAAGGCATCCACATCGCCCACGTGATCATCGACGGCATGGTGGACGCGCCGGATACGGTGGGGAAAATGCTGGGCGCCGAGCGCTTCCAGGCGCTGCGCGAGACCCGCGGCCGGGAGGACGGCATCGTGCTGCCGGAGAAGGTGGCGGAAACCTATCTGCACCTGGTGCGGCAGCACCGTTCCACCTGGACCTTCGAGATGGACCTGCGTTCCTTCAGCGACACGCCCTGGTGGAACCACGCCTGAGCGCAGGCAGCGGCCGGATCGCGGCCGCAGCCGGTGGAACGTAGCGGGCTAGTTCTCCATCGCCTGGTAACGGCCCGCGATGGCTGCGAGTCCGGCATCGAGGGCGGCCCGATCCAGCCAGCGGCCACGCACCATCGCGCCCTGGATGCTCCGGGTGTTGCCGATGTCGGCGGTAGGGTCGGCGGCCAGCCACACCAGATCCGCGGCCATGCCCGGAGCCAGGGCGCCGAAAGCTTCCGACCGGCCGAAGTAGCGTGCGGGCGCCGTGGTGCCGGTGGCCAGCGCCTCCACCGGCGTCAGCCCCGCAGCCACCATGGCCGCAAGCTCCCGGTGGATGGAGAAGCCCGGCACGTTGAAGATCTGCGGCGAGTCGGAGCCGAGCAGCACGCCGACGCCGGCGGCGTGGAGCTCGCCGATCAGGTGCTTGCGCACGTCCAGGGCCCGGCGTCCGGCAGCCGCGCCGAGGCTGGCCCGCCCCAGCGCCTGCCGGTAGCGGGCCAGCAGGTCTGGCGGCAGGTAGGCGAGCTCGGGGCGAGCGTCGAACACCTCTGGGGTGTCGGCCACGGCGAAGTTCTCGATCAGCGTCTCGGTCGGCACCACCCAGGTGCCGGCACTGCGCAGCTGGGTGATCAGGTTCGGCAGACGGTCGAACTCCACGGTGCTCGCGAGCGCAACGCCGAACAGCGAGCCGCCGTCCGAGTCGGCAGCATCGGGGTCCGGCGTCAGCGCCTGCATGAAGCCATCCAGGTGGTCGATGCTGGCCTGGCCGCGCAACAGCGCGTGGCGCAGGCCCACGTCGGCGGGCACGTGGCCGGCGAAGCGGATGCCCTGGCGGCCCGCCTCGTCCGCCATGGCGTCGTACTCGTCGCGGCTCAAGCCGGGATGGATCTTCAGGAAGTCGTAGCCGGCGGCGGCCTGGTCGCGCACCATCTGCCGCGCCTGCTCCGGGCTCGATACCGAGTTGCCGTTGAATGATGGCCCCGAGGTGATCAGCCGCGGCCCCAGCACCTCGTGGCTCGCCAGCGCTGCGCGCAGCGCGAGATGGTCCGGGTGGCCGAGCATGCCGCGCACCGTGGTGATGCCGTTGGCGACCCAGAGGAGCAGCACGTCGTCGCGGTACTCCGTGCCCTGGTCGGGCGACGGCACGTGGGCGTGCATCTCGGCGAGCCCCGGAATCAGATAACCGCCCGCGACGTCGATGACCTTCGTGTCCGGCCCGGGCTGCAGCCCGGGGCCGACGGCGTCGATGCGATCGTCGATCACCCGCAGGTCGCCCCGGATCGTTCCGGCGCCGGTCATAGTGATCAGGGTAGCGCCGGTGAAGAGATAGTCACCAGAGCGCGGCGTTGCCGCCGTAGCGGCAAGGAGGCTCGTGAGCAGCACGCCGGTGATCAGCAGGGCGAGGACGTGGCGCATGGCGGGTTACCGACGACAGGTCGCTCCGATGCTACCCACTGCAGAGGAATACGGAAAGGCGAGCGCCGCCGGAGTTCAGCGGCACTCGGGCTGCTCGTCCGTTTGGCCCGCAGGTCAGCCGGTGGAGACCTCGATCTTCCGCGGGCGCATCTCGGCCCGTTTCGGAATCTCGATGCGCAGCACCCCGTCCTTCAGGCTCGCTTCCACCTTGTCGGTGTCGAGCTGCTCGCCGGACAGCGAGAAGCTGCGCCGGTAGTGGGTCGAGCGGATGTCCGCATGCAGGGACTCGGTGTCCTCCGGCATGCTGATCTCCACCTCGCCTTCCACGACCAGGTTGTTGCGATCACTCTGGATGTTCAACCGCTCCTTCGACACACCGGGCATGTCCAGCAGCAGGGTGATGCCGTGGTCGTGCTCGAAGATGTCACCGGCCGGCCGCAGCACCGTCTGGGTTCGCTCAGTCTCTGCGCCTCGCGTGGAGGGCTGGGCTGCGCGGGTTCGTGCGACTTCGCTCATGTCTCGTCCTCCTCTGGATGGGTTGATCAATGCACTTCGATGCGCCGCGGTTTCACTTCCTCGCGGCGGCCGACGTGAACGTGCAGCACCCCGTCGCGGTAGCTGGCCTTGACCTGATCCGGATCCACGTCCTCCGGCAGGGTGAGCACCCGCTGGAACGATCCGGTGAAGCGCTCCCGACGGTAGTAGGTGGCGCCTTCCTGGGGGGCTTCCTCCCGCTTGCCGGAGATGGTCAGCAGATTCTGCTGCATGGAAAGCTCGAAGGATTTGGGGTCGATGCCGGCCGCGAACAGGTACACGTCCACGCCATCGGCGCTGGAGCCGACGTTCAGCGGCGGGTAGGTGCCCTGGCGGACGGAGCGGATGCCGGAGAACCAGGGTGACGGGGAGAACGAGTTGCTCCAGTCGTTGTCCCAGCGCCACAGCTCGTCCAGCAGGCTTTCGAAGGGAGACAGATTACCGTTCATGGTAGTTACCTCTCTTGCGGCGGATTCGTGTTTCGACGCCACCGTTATGGGGGCTGCGGCCCCGGTTTCAAGGGGCGTAGACTCGTCTTCGCGCCGGTGACGGGGATGACATGGATCTGGAAGGAACGCTGCTGACCACGCTGCTCGAC
>JBFISC010000075.1:0-14590 GCA_041608775.1 Pseudomonadales bacterium
GATCGAGCTTGCCCTCCTCGGCACGCGCGGTCAGGTCGACCGTGTACTTGTCCAGGGCCTGACGGGCCTCCTCGGCATTTGGATCCGACACCGTTTCACCGCTTCTCGTCACGTCCACCACCTGTTGAAGTGCCTGTTCCTCCACCCCGGCGGCCTTCAGCACGCCGGCCGTCGCCGAATCCGCGTACATGGCCAGCAGCACCTGCTCCGTTGACAGGTAGCTGTCGCCGGCCTTCTGCGCCAGCCGATCTGCCATGTTGAGGACCTTGGCCAGCCCCTGACCCACGCTGATCTCGCCCGTGGGCTGCTTCAGGGTCGGCAGCACGTCCAGAGCCCGGGCAATGCCTTCGCGTACCGCGTCGGGCTTTCCCCCGGCGCGGACCAGCATCGGCAGCACCGAGCCATCGCGCTGCTCCACCAGCACCGAGAGCAGGTGGATCGTCTCCACCGCGTTGTGATCCTTGCCGAGCGCCAGCGACTGCGCGTCACTCAACGCGTTCTGCAGCCGGCTGGTCATTTTGTCCAAACGCATGTTCGCTTTCCGTTACACGACTGCTGGTACAATGTGGCCCAATGCGACGATTTCAACCTGCATAGGCGTCGACGGCACTGCCGGTGCGCCATCCTGGGCCCATGGATCAGCGACGCCATCCGCGGATACAGTTGCCACTGTTGGTGGAACTCAAACACCCTACCCTGGGCGTCCACCGCTGCATTGCGAGAGACGTATCCGAGGGCGGCGTGTACGTCTATACGCAGAACCCGCAGATCAAACCCGGGGCCAAGGTCAAGCTCACCCTGCAGAACACCCTGAGCGTGGAAGCGCAGCCCACCCCAACGGTGGAGATGGAGGTCAAGCGGGTCGAGGAGGACGGGCTCGGTCTCGCCTTCGTAAACGTCACGGGGCGCCATCTCTGGCAGAGCGTGGAGCGCCTGCGCACCGAGCTCGCCATCGGCCAGGACTACTTCCAGGCGCACCTGAACGCGCTGGTGATCAACGACCGCAACGAGATACTGCTGGCCCAGCAGCACGGGAAATGGACCTTTCCGGCGACGTTTCTCGAGGTCGGCCAGGATTGGCGGGACGCCCTGGAGACCTTTCTGAAGCGCGACCTCGGCATCGCGGTCACGGGTACCGGGAGTATCGTCGCGATGAACTCGGTGGGCTATCCGGAGCTCCCTGAAGCGGCCGTGCTGGACCTGTTCGTCGAGGTCCAGAGCAGCTCGCACCGCTGCAAGCTGTCGAAGGGCAGCCGCTACAAATCCGCGCGCTGGACCGATCGTCGCCGCGACGTGGAGGAGGCCACCTTTGCCAGCGAGCAGATGCGAGAGCTGGCCGATGCCGCGCTGATGCGGCGCATCAAAGGCGAAGGACCCGGATGATCGTCAGCGAGTTCGACCCGGCGAGCTGCGAAGGACGGATCCTGCTGCGACCGAACCGCTCGTGGACCTGGCGAGCGAACATCATGCTGGTCGGCACCCTGATGGCGGTCTCCGGGACCATGGCGACCGTGTTCGCCTACCAGGGCATGTGGCTGATCCTGCCGTTCACGGCGCTGGAGATGTCCGTGCTGCTGGCGTGCCTGTACTACTGCGTGCGGCGCACCCACCAGCAGGAGGTCCTGACCTTCTCGCCCGAGCACCTGGTGTACGAGCGGGGAGTCGGGAAGCCGGATCGCCGGGAGCGCTTTCCGCGTTTCTTCACCCGCTTCTTCGTGCGCCCGCCGCCGCACCCGTGGTACCGGAAACGCATCGCGCTCAAGTGCCGCGACCGGGAGCTCGAGATCGGCGGCTTCCTGACCAGCGACGAGAAGGACGATCTCGTCGTCGAGCTCCAGGACATGATCCGTCGCCTGGATCAGACCCCGCCCGACCCCGCGCGCCAGTAGGCACTCCGCTCCGCGCGCCAGCGCGTTACCCGGGCCGGCTCGGAGCTGCGCCAGATCAGCGCGCCTTCCAGTCCGGTCTGATGCAGACGGGCGCCTACCCGCCGATAGCGGGCGACGACTCCTGGATGGGGATGCCCGAAGCGGTTGCCGCGGCCGGCACTGACGAACACCAGAGCCGGGCGGGCGATGCGAACCAGGGCCGGGCTGGACGAGCTGATGCTGCCGTGGTGGGGGGCGAACATCAGCGCCACGGGGGCTTCGCCCACCAGCCGGCGGAGCACCCTGGACTCCACCCCGGCACCGATGTCTCCGGCCAGCAGCATCCGCTGATCACCAGCCCGCACCAGCAGGATGCAGGATCGATCGTTGTCCGCGGCAGCCTCCCCGGCAACGTCCAGAAAGCGGAACTCGACGGCGTCCCAGCGCCACGACCGACCGTGACAGAGGTCGGCTCCGGCGCCGTTCCCGCCCATGCCGAGCAGGGTCCGCCGCGGCGCCAGAGCTGCCCGAACCGCATCCGCGCCACCCACGTGATCGACGTCGTCGTGGCTGAGCACCAGGACGTCGAGGCGCCTGCTGCCGACCGCCGCCAGGCTCGGCACGACCACCGCCCGCCCGGCATCGAAACCGCCGGGAAACGCAGGCCCGGCATCGTAGAGGAGCCGATGCCGGCGGGTTTCCACCAGCACCGATGTCCCCTGGCCGACGTCCAGCGCGGTCACCCGGAACTCCCCGTGCGCGAGCGTGGTGGAGCGCGGCGCGAGGGGCGCCGCCAGGCACAGCAGCAGCAGCGGCCAGTGCCCGCGGGGGGCGCCGAGCAGCCAACACACCGCGGCGCTCTGGGCCAGGACCAGCCCCAGGGTGGCCGATGGCGCCAGCGGCACGGGCGCCCGGGCCAGCCACTCGAGCCAGCGGAACTGAAGCGACAGCAGCGCATCGGCGCCGGTCAGGAGCAGATCGGCGGCAGCCGGCCAGAGCAGGCTGAGAACTCCCGCTGCCAGCACCATCGGAATCACCACGATGCTCATCAGCGGCACCGCGAGCGCATTGGCGGCGGGGCCTGTCCAAGGCACCGAGGCGGTCACCAGCGCCAGCCCCGGCAGCATCCCCACGCTGAGCGCGAGCTGCGCACGTACGGCGGCTCGGAGCGCACCCGCCTCTCCGGCCACCGGACCAACGGCCAGCATGAGGATCGCCACCGCGCCAAACGACAGCCAGAAGCCCTGCTGGTGCACGGCCAGGGGCTCGAGCGCCAGCAGCAGAGCGAGCGCCAGCAGCAGCAGAGCCGCGGGTCGGCCACGACTGCCGCCGGCCAGCAGCGTCAGCACGGCCATGCTCATGATCAGCGCGCGCACGGCCGCCAGGCCTGCCCCAGCCAGGGCCACGTAAGTCACGGCAACGAGGCCACCGAGGGCGCACCCGGCGCGGCGGGCGTCGAACCAAAGCGGCAGCAACGGGCATAGCCGGCACATGGCCCCGCCCATGGCGAAACCGAGCGCAGCGGCCAGGGACACGTGCAGGCCCGAGATCACCATCAGGTGCACGGTCCCGGTGAGTCGCAGGATCTCCCAGGTGGTCTCGGGGATGCCGGCAGCGCGCCCCAGCAGCAGGGCCAGCACCACGCCCCGCCAGCGCAGGTCCACCTGCTCGACACGGTCGGCAACGCGGTCGCGCAGCCGGTCCAGCCAGCCGGGTACCGGTCCGCTGAGACGCTCCCCGTCCCGCACCCAGCCAGTCCCGTGAATGCGTTTGCCCAGCAGCCAGCGCTCGTAGTCGAATCCCCCTGGGTTGGCATAGCTCCACGGCGCCTTCGCCACCGCCTGAACCCGCCAGAGCTCTCCCCGCTGCAGCACCGGAGCGGCGTGCCACGACAGCCGCAGCGTGGCGCCAGCCAGACCGGACTCGCTGCCCGGCGCCTCGACGACCCGGGCGGTGAAGCGCGCGGTAGCGGGCTGGGTCGCAGGCTGCGACAGATCCGACACGCTGGTCACGCGCAGGGTCAACGGCCGCGCGCCGGTGCTGCCATCGCCGACGACCCGGGCCTCCAGCGCCATGTGGTGAGTCAGGCCGCTCCAGCACAGACCCAGCAGGGCGCCCCAGAACACCGGGGCCAGCGAGCCGGACAGGCGACCCAGACAGCGCAGCAGAACGATCGGGGCCAGCCCGGCGGCACCTGCGAGAGCGAGCCCCAGAGGCAGCGTCGGACCGCCCGGCCAGGGAATGCCGAGCAGCATGGCGCCAGCAGCGAACCCGAGCAGAACGCGCTGCGTGTACGGCATTCGGCCTCCCCGTGCATAATGCCTTTATGCCGAGAAACTTCCTGCGCCGGCATCTGCCGACCCCCGCCGCGGTCCGTACGTATCGTGCTCTCGGTCCGGTGAGCCGCTGGCTCCACGAGCCCGAGCTCTGGCACCTTCATCGCCGCTCGGTGGCCGGCGCCACCTTCATCGGCCTGTTCTGCGCCTTCCTCCCGGTCCCGTTTCAGATGCTGATCGCCGCGGCGCTGGCGATCCTGTTCCGCTGCAACCTGCCGATCTCCGTGGTGCTGGTCTGGACCACGAACCCGCTGACCATCACGCCGATGTTCTACTTCGCCTATCGCCTGGGCGCGTGGCTGCTCAATCAGCAGGTAGAAGTAGGTACGATCCAGTTGAGCTGGGAGTGGCTGTCCAGCCACGTCGGCACCATCGGCTGGCCGCTGCTGTTCGGCTCGCTGGTGTGCGGCTGGGTGGCCGGGGTGACCGGTATGGTGGTGGTACGGGTCGCCTGGCGCCTGCACGTTCTGCGTCGCTGGCGGGAACGCCGGGAGCGCCGCCGGCTGAGGCGGCTGTCGCGGTAGCCGGGCTCTGACAGCAGCCGGCGCCGTCGTTGCCTCAGCCGTGCAGACCGCTGACCGGGTTGACCGCGGCGGCCCGGCGGGCCGGTATCCAGGCGGAGATCAGGCAGAGCGTTCCGGAGATCAGCCCGATGTAGACCAGGTCGCTGATCAGCACGACGGAGGGCACCTCGACGAAGTAGGTCCCCTCCAGCAGCCGGAAACCCAGCCAGCCCTCCACCGTGGCGATCAGACTCCCGATGTGATGGGCAACCACCACGCCGACCGCGAGCCCGACCCCGATGCCGATGCCGGAGATGACCAGGCCCTGCAGCAGGAACACCCGGAGAATGGTGCCATCGAGCGCCCCCATGGTTCGCAGAATGGCGATATCGGCGCGCTTGTCCGTGACCGCCATGGACTGCCCGGAAACGATGTTGAAGGCCGCCACGGCGACCACCATCAGCAGGATCAGGAACATCATCAGCTTCTCCAGACGAACCGCCTGAAAGAGATCGCCATAGCTATCGGCCCAACTGGTGACGCGCCAGCCGGGCTCCAGCTGTCCGAGCCGCGCAGCCACCCCGGCCGCCGCCAGAGGGTCATCCACCGTGACCCGCACGCCCACCCTGCCCAGTCGCTCCAGCCCGTACTCCGCCAGCGTCGGCATGGCAACGATCGCCAGCGTGTAGTCGAGCTCGGCACCGATTTCGAACACGCCCGCGAGCTGATAGCGCAGCAGTCTGGGAGTGATCCCGCTTTCGCCGGGTTCGCTGATCACCAGCGCGACGGTGTCGCCGGGCAGCAGGCCGAGGTGGGTCGCCAGCGGCGCACCCATGAGCAATCCCCGCGGTTGTTCGAGCAGGTCGGCCAGCGACCCGTAGCGCATGCCCGCTTCGATGTTGGCCATGGCGCCGAGCGCGCTCTGGTCCACGCCGTAGACCGTCACCGGATTTACCGCGCCACCGGCGGTGGCCATGCCGGCGCCGATGAAGAAGTTGTACATGGACTCGATCCGATCGCCGAGCTGATCTCGCCCAGGCAGCTGCGCGACCTCGTCGGTGGCGACGGTGACGCCCTCGATCAGCACGTGTGGAACCGTGCCGAGAATCCGCTGACGCAGCTCGGCGTCGAAGCCGTTCATGACGCTCACGACCACCGTCAGCACCAGCACTCCCAGGCTGAGCCCTGCCAGGGAGACGCGGGTGATGAACGAGGCGAACTGGCGCCGCGGGGTTCTGACGTAGCGCAGCGCGATCCACCAGGCCACGCCGGCCCGGGCGCTGACCGGCGCACCGGGCTCTTTGACCGTGCTGCCTGCAGCGTTCCTCACCGGGCGTCCCTCACCGGGCGTCCCTCACCTAGAGTGCCTCACTGAGCGTGCCTCACTGAGCGTGCCTCACTCAATGCGGCCATCCAGCAACCGCAGCACCCGGTGAACCTGGCCGAGCAGCCCCTGATCGTGGGTCACGATGACGAAACCGATGCCGCGCTCGTCGCTGAGCGTGCACATCAGATTGAACACCTGCTCGGCGTTGTCTCGATCGAGGTTCCCGGTGGGCTCGTCGGCCAGCACCACCAGCGGCGATCCGATCAGCGCCCTCGCCACCGCTACCCGCTGACGCTCGCCGCCGGACAACGCTGCCGGACGGTGTTTCAGACGATGCTCCAGCCCGACGGCTGCCAGCATCTCGGCGGCCTCCCGGGCCGCGCGGCGAGCATCGATGCCGCCCAGGCGCAGCGGCATGGCGACGTTCTCCAGCGCCGAGAATTCCGGCAGCAGATGGTGCAGCTGGTAGACGAAACCCATGCAGTTGTTGCGCAGGCGGGCTCGCTCTGCCGGCGCGGCGGCGGTCATGTCCTGGCCCCCGACGAGCACCCGACCCGAGTCCGGATCGTCCAGGCCCGCCAGCAGGTGCAGCAGCGTGCTCTTGCCGGAACCAGAACGGCCGATGATGGCCACGCGCTCGCCGCGACCGACGGCGATGTCCACGCCCTGGAGAACGTCCACCCGATCGGGCCCCTGCGAGAAGGACTTGTACAGACCTTCCGCAACCAGCACCGGCGCTTCCGGGTCGTGGCGATCACTCATGGGCGAGGATCTGCGATGGTGACAGGGTAGCCGCGCGCCAGGCCGGGTAGAGCGTGCTGAGCACGCACAGGCCCATGGCCGTGACCACGATCCCGGTGAGGTCGGCGAGGCGAACCTGCACCGGCAGGTAGCTGACGAAGTACTGATTCATCAGATCCAGGGCGAGTGCCCGGGTGATCGCCGCGTAGAGGTCCGGCAACAGCACGGCGATGGCGGTGCCGGCGGCCGTGCCCAACACGATCCCGAGGCCGCCGAGCAGCAGGCCGAGCAGCACGAATGCCCCCACCAGAATCGAGGTTCCGCTGCCCAGGGTCCGCAGGATGGCGACATCGCCACTGCGCTGGTTCACCACCATGACGAGGGTGGAAACGAGGTTGAAGGCTGCCACGGCAACCAGAAACGACAGCAGCACGAACATGGTGCTCTTCTGCACGCCGATCGCGCGGTACAGGTTGCCGTGGGTGCGCATCCAGCTGCGCGCGCCGACCCGATCCCGTCCGAGCCTGGCAATCGCAGAGCTGCCGGCGATGTCGGCGGCAAACAGCTCGTCGAGGCGCAGCTGATAGCCGTGAATCGTGTGGCCGAGGCGGAACAGCTTCTGCGCGTCGGCCAGAGCAACGTAGGCGGCACGCGCGTCCACCTCCGACTGCGAGCGCAGAACGCCGCTGACCCGGAAGCGCTTCTGGCGCGGAAACAGGCCGGCCGGGGTCACCGTCGCCGCCGGCAGCACCAGCGTCACCTCGTCGCCAATGCCGACGTCCAGCTGGTCCGCCACGCCCGCCCCGAGCAGGACCCGGTAAGCCCCGGGCGCCAGGTCCGCGGGCCCCTCGAGATGACGCGCGTAGTCCGACACCAGCGTATACCGGAGCGGGTCGATGCCGGTGATGCTCACTCCCGTGACCCGATCGGAGACTGCGGCCAGCCCGGCGCCCTCGACGATGGGCGCGACCCCGACCACGCCGGGGATTTCCGCCAGCAGCGCGACATCCACGTCGCTGGGAGGCAGCGGCGCGCGACCGTACACGGTGAGGTGCGGCAGCACGCCGAGCACCCGTTGCTCCAGCTCGCGCTCGAACCCGTTGATCACGGAAACGACGACGACCAGCACCGCCACGCTCAACGCGAGACCGCTCACGGCGACCAGACTGATGAACGAAAGCGTGCTGCGCCGGGAAAACGCATAGCGCCCACCCAGGGCGAGGATCAGGGTTGATTTCACGACGAGCCCGACCGGGAAAGGCGCGATGGTAGCACGCGATCGGGTAGACTCCGCGCATGGGCGACGACGACCGCAGAACCTCCATGAGGCGCCGGGTGCGGCTGCCTTTCGGCTTTACGACGGTCGAACCGGAGACCACCGCCGCGGGCCTGTGTGATGCGCTCGGCGCGCCTCGCGTACTCGCGCTGCGCGCCCGCCTCGCGGACCTCGACGACGAGTTCACCCGGCTCGTGGCGTCGGTCACCGAGCGGGTGACCCAGGACGCGCTGCGGGCCCTGGAGCGCAAGCTCGGCGTGCTGGAGGAGATGCTGATGGCCGACCTGCCGGAGCCGGCGAGCGCAGAGCTCGAAATGTCCGCGGACGGCATCGGTTTCGAAGCTTCCGACCCGCTCGAGGCAGGCAGCTGGATCGCCGTCCACCTGGTGCTGCCCGTGAACTACCACCTGCTCGCCGCGGCCCGCGTGCAACGAAGCGTGCCCGTGGATCAGCACGCAGGAAAGTTCCGGATCGGGGCCGCCTTCGAACGGCTGGAGCCGCTCACCGCGCGACGTTTGACGCGCTTCGTCATCGGCCGGGATGCGCCCGCCGACTGACGTTCACGATGCGCCGAAGTCAGAGCGTGCGGACGTTGGGATCCCGCTGCTTCGCCGCTGCATCCGACCCGAGCGCCGCGGCCTCGGCCGGGCTTCCACGCCGGGGACGGGCTCCGGCGCTGCTGCAGGCCTGCGGATTACCGCCGCAGACTTCGCACTCGGCATCGAGCCCGAGCGCCTTGATCCCGCCGCAGCTTCCGGCAATCGGCTTGCGGCCCATGATCACGCCGACGGCCATGGCGGCGACGATGGTGAGCATGAGGATGAAAGCGAGGACCGCGGTCACGGGCAAGTTCCCTCGTTGGTTACGGCAGCCGGCGCGAGCCAGCTGCTTCTACTGGACGTTACGGCAATCTGTTCCGGCACTCTCTAGTTTGTCAGCTGCTCGGAGCTCGAGTTCCGCTACTCGGCCAGCAGCGCGGCAAAGGCGTCAGTATAGCGCTCTTCGAACGGGCTTTCTGCGTCCGCCGCATCCCGACGGACGATGAACAGCGCAGCGAGGTCATGGCGGCGCGCGAACGCCAGACCCTGCTCGGGCCCCAGCACGCTGAGCAGGGTTGCGTAACCGTCGGCCCACATGGCGGAGCCATGAACCACGCTCACCGAGGCGAGCGCGTGCTCCACCGGATAGCCGGTTCTGGGATCGATGGTATGAACGTAGCGTCGGCCCGAATCCTCGCGGAAGTTACGGTAGTCGCCCGACGTGGCGACGGCGGCCTCGTCGATGATGACCACGCGCTGGACGTCGCCCATGCTGGCGGGGTCCGGCACCTCGATGCCGATGCGCCAGGGCCGATCGGCCGGGCTGGGACCGCTGCCTCGAACCTCGCCGCCGATGTCCACCAGCATGGCATCGCAGCCTGCCCGGGCCAGCGCGTCCACCAACCGGTCGACGCCATGGCCTTTGGCGATGGCGGACAGGTCCACGTACAGTTCCACGGACTTCCGCAGTGCCGGTGGCCGCTCGCGGAGCGCGAGGTGGCGATGGCCGATCCGCGCGAGGGTCGCTGCGATCGTCGCATCCGCGGGCACACCGCCGGCATCGTCGGGCCCGAAGCCCCAGAGATTCACCAGCGGGCCTACGGTGACGTCGAACGCGCCCGCGGACTCCCGGCTGAGCGCTTCCGCCGCAGCCACCACCTGAACCAGGTGCTCGGTCACCGGGAACCACTCGTCGACCGGGGCGGCGTTGAATCGCGACAGGGTGGAGTCCGGCAGATAGGTCGACATCTCCGCATTCACCTGGCGCAGGTTGTCTTCGATCAGCGGCTTCACGTCCTCAGGGCAGCGAGCCGTCACCTGATAGTAGGTCCCCATGGTGCTGCCGCCGTAGCGGCGGAACTCGCCGCTGCCCTCGCAGCCGACAAGCACCGCCAGCGTCAGGGTCGCGCCGAGCGCGCGCCGCAAACCCGGCGCCGCAACCGCATCCCCCCGACGAGACGATGGCAGCACTTACACACCTCGAACAACCCCGACCGGGCCACGATACCACCCCGGCAGGCGATGTGACGCAGAATGGGGACGAGAAGACCCGGTAGCCATACCGGGCCGCGCGAGGAGTCAGGGGTGAAGCGTCTCAGTCTGCAAGATCGCACCGAAGTGCTGCCGGCTCTGCACCGGCGCAGCGTCACGCCGGCGGCCAGGGTGCGGCGCAGCCAGCCCAGGCTAAGCTTCGACCAGCGGGTGACCCGGGCCTCCCGCTTTCCAGTGGAGGAATCCCTGGCGCGATCCCCGGAGGCGCCCTGGCTCGGCCGCTTCCTGGACGTCGAAGTCTGACGCGCACTCGGCGGAGACCGCCGGCGTCCGTGCTAGGGTAACCGGCCATGGCTCGCATGCTGCTGCTCCGACATGGTCAGATCAAAGCCAATCGCCAGGGCCGCTGGCACGGCTCCACGGACAGCCAGCTCACCTGGCGCGGCCGCCGCCAGGCCCGCCGGACGGCACGGCACGTCCAGAGCCTGGAACCCGCCGTCGGCGCGATCTACAGCAGCCCTCTGGCGCGCTGCCTCGACACCGCAGCCATCATTGCCGAACGGCTCGGCCTGGAAGTCGAGGTTCATCCGGATCTGCGTGAATACGCCATCGGCGATTGGGAGGATCTGCGCTTCAGCGACCTGCACGATCGCCATCGGTTCGTCGAGATCGCCACCGGTGACCACGACTTCGCCCCACCGGGTGGCGAGACGCTGCGCCAGGTCGCCGCGCGCATGGTGCCGGCCATCGAGGAGATCCACCACCGCCACAGCCACGAGGAACGGGTGCTGGTCGTGAGCCACGGCGCCGCGATGGCGGTCGCCCTGGGGGCTATTCTGGACGGCAACCCGGGGAACTGGACCCGCTACCACTTCGCCAACTGCAGCCTCACGGAACTGGTGCTTTCGCCCGCCCCTTACGTTAATTTCTTCAACCTCACACAGCATCTTTGACACCGGGGAGAGGCTCATGCCGCAATTCTGCAGCGTCGAAAAGGACGGTCACACCTTCATCGTCACCATCGAGCGGCCTGAGCGCCTCAACGCCCTGCACCCACCGGCCAACGTCGAGCTAGGGGAAGTGTTCGATCAGTTCGCGGCCGACGACGATGCCTGGGTCGCCATCATCACCGGGCGCGGCCGGGGCTTCAGCGCGGGCAACGACCTGCGCTATCAGGCGGAGGGCGGCGAGCGCCTGCCCATGCCCCGCGGCTTCGGCGGCCTCACCTCCCGGTTCGACCTGACCAAGCCGGTGATCGCCGCCGTGAACGGCGTCGCCATGGGCGGCGGCTTCGAGATCGCGCTGGCCTGCGACCTGATCATCGCTGCCGAAGAGGCCACCTTCGCGCTACCGGAACCCAGAGTGGGCCTGGCGGCGCTGGCCGGTGGTCTGAACCGGCTGCCGCGCCAGATCGGCGCGAAGCGGGCGCTGGGGATGATTCTCACCGGCCGCCACGTGCCGGCACAGGAAGGCCGGGAGCTCGGTTTCGTCAACGAGGTCGTGCCCGGATCCGAGCTCATGGATGCGGCCCGGCGCTGGGCCGCACAGATCTGCGAGTGCGCGCCGTTATCGATTCGTGCCAGCAAGGACGTGGTCTACCGGAGCCTCGACACGGCGTCCCTGGAAGACTCCATGCGCGCTTCCAACGATTCGGTCAAGGCGATGCTCAGCAGCGAGGACTTCATCGAGGGCCCCAGGGCGTTCGCCGAGAAGCGCAAGCCCGACTGGAAGGGACGCTAGCCGGAGCGGACCCGCTAGCGGCGGCGACGCGCCATCAGTTGAGCAAGCCCGATCGCATCCGCCACCAGGGCCACCGCCAGACAGACGTCGTCCAGGGTGTCCTGCTCGCCCCGGGCGGACATCTCCGCGATGATCTCCATTCGCGGGATCGCCACGTGCAGCAGATCCGGCGTGGTGGCGAACTGGTCTGGATAGGTGTTTCTCGCTGCTGGGCTCATCCGCTACTGCCTCGATGCGTCTGACTGGCGTGCTGCGCGCGCATGGCGTCTGAGATCTGAATGGGGCCAGACCGGAGAAGCCGCGCTGCGACGCTGTTGAGGCGGATCCAATTCATATTTCGTGCCAGCCTTAAGAAACTGTTTTAACTAATTGTTTTTAATGAATATCTATGGGCTGCAAGAGCCGGTCAGCTGCATTGCCTGCGATGCAGCGGCCGGTATCGGTGACGGAGCACGGGACAAACTGACGCTGCATGCCACCCTGGATCCGGGCCGATGAGCGACGCCCACCTGCGGCGCCGCGCCGAACGCCTGTACCAGGTCCAGGTCCGGCGCAACCTGAGCCGCAACTTCACCGTGCACCTGCTGCACGGCATGCTCGGCCAGACCGGTTTCCGGTTGCTGAACGCCCCTACCTTCCTGCCAGCCTACGTCCTGTTTCTGTCCGGCTCCGACATGGCGGTGGGCATCGCCCTGGCGCTGCAGGCATTCGGCATGGCGCTCACCCCGCTGGTCGGGGCCACGCTGATCGAGCACCGACCCAGGGTACTGCCGATGGGTTTCCTCACCGGCGGCGCCATGCGCCTGTCGGTGCTGGGCATCGCCCTGTCCGGCCTGGTGCTGCCGGCCGAACACGCTCTGCTTGCGATTTTCTTCTGGCTCACCCTGTTCGGTCTGTTTCAGGGGATGCAGGGAGTGATCTTCAATTACCTGATGTCGAAGGTGATCCCGGTCTCGAAGCGCGGCCGCCTCACCGGAATGCGCAACTTCCTCGCCGGAATCACGTCGGCCGGGGTCGCGCTGGCAGGCGGCAGCTTCTTCCTCGGGGAAGATCCCGACGTGACCGGCTACTCCTATACCTTCGTGCTGGCATTCGTGCTGACCACCTGCGGGCTGCTGTCGCTGGCGTTCATGAAGGAACCGGTTCCCCCGACCCTGCGCAGCCGCGCCGGGCTGCGCGAGCGGCTCGCGGAGCTGCCGGCGCTGCTGCGCGCGGACCCGGCGTTCACGCGCTACTTCCTGGCCCGCGCGCTTGCTACCGCGGGACGCATGGCGCTGCCCTTCTACATCCTCTTCGCGGGCGCCAGCCTGGAACTGACCGGCACCAACCTGGGTATCCTCACCGTGGCGTTCACCCTGGCCGGGACCGTCTCCAATCTGGTCTGGGGCAACCTGGCGGACCGCCGCGGCTTCCGCCTGGTGTACCTGCTGAGCATCGTGCTCTGGGTGCTGTCGACGCTGCTGCTGATCGTGGCGTCGGGACTGCCGATGACCATCCTCGTGTTCGTGGGCATCGGTGCTGCGGTGCAGGGCTTTCAGAACGCGAGCATGAACCTGACTCTGGAGTTCGGCCACCGGGACGACCTGCCGGTGCGCATCGCCATCGCCAACACGGCATCGGAGCTGGCAGGCACCCTGGGTCCGCTCATCGGTGGCGTCATCGCTGCGGCGCTCGGCTACGTGATGGTGTTCTACACCTCGGTTGCGTTCCTGGTGGCCGGTGGTGTAATGGTCGCCATGCTGGTACCCGAGCCGCGACACGGAAGACGAGGATGACACCATGGCACTGAAGACCGGCTACAAAGCGCTGCTAGAGGCGGCGGAGGCGGAGATCCGCACCGTGTCCGTCGACGAGGCGAAAGCCATGCTCGATCGCGACGACGTCCAGTTCGTCGATATCCGTGACGTGCGGGAGCTGCAGCGGGAAGGCACGATCCCCGGCGCGTTTCACGCGACCCGGGGCATGCTCGAATTCTGGATCGACCCGGACAGCCCTTACTTCAAGGACGTGTTCGGCTCCGGCAAGACCTTCGTGTTCTTCTGCCAGAGCGGCTGGCGCTCGGCGCTGGCGACACAGACCGTGCAGCACATGGGTCTGGAGAACGTCTGCCACATCGGCGGCGGCTTTCACGCCTGGAAGGAGGCCGACGGCGTCGTCGAGGAACGGCCGCGACGCAACTGACCTGACGCCGCGCTGCCAGGCGTATGCGCGACCCCCGTCACACCGCTGCGGTCTGCACCGCCACCGACCGTCAAACCCCCGCCAGCACCCCGCGCTGCTCGAGATAGGACAGCAGCTGCTGAGCTGCCTGCTCCGGGTTCACTTCGGTGGTGCGGATGTGCAGCTCCGGCGCCTCGGGGGGCTGATATTCGGAGTCGATGCCGGTGAAGTTTGCGATCTCGCCGGCCCGCGCGCGCTTGTACAGGCCCTTCGGGTCGCGCTGCTCGCAGACTTCCAGCGGCGTGTCCACGAACACCTCGATGAACTCGCCATCATCCAGCAGATCCCGGACCATCCGCCGTTCGCTGCGGAACGGTGAGATGAAGGAAACAATGGTGATGAGGCCTGCGTCCACCATCAGCTTCGCCGCCTCGCCCACCCGGCGGATGTTCTCGACCCGGTCCGCGGCGGTGAAGCCGAGGTCACGGTTCAGACCGTGGCGGACGTTGTCACCATCGAGAACGTAGGTGTGACGGTTGAGGTCGTGGAGCCGGCTCTCCAGCAGGTTGGCAATGGTGGACTTGCCGGACCCGGAGAGTCCGGTCATCC
>JBFISC010000076.1:0-14541 GCA_041608775.1 Pseudomonadales bacterium
CACGTACAGGGCGCCGGCACCGCCGGCCGCACCAGGTCGTCGCTCCAGCGGCAGCCCGGTCCGGGCCAGCGTCAGCGCGGCCACCAGATCTTCCCGCGCCCGCGGATCCACGCCCACCGTGCCCATCTCGTTCAGCGCACGCTGGGCCTCCTCCAGGCGGCCGGCCCGGAGCAGCCATTGGGCGAGACGCAGCCGATGACCGTCGTAGCCGGGGTCCCGGGCGCTCAGATCCTCGAAGTAGCGCACCAGCCCGGCCACGTCTCCGCGGTTAGCGAGCTCGGTTTCGTGAACGTTGACCAGCAGCGCCAGCTTGTCCCTCGCCTCGCGGATCACCGCGGGCTCGTCGGCGAACTCGAGCAGTGCCAGCAGCGGTTCGAGCGCGGCATCGCGTCGTCCCCGCATCTGCCAGAGATCGGCGGCCAGCAGATGGGCCTTGGCGTCGAACGGATTGCGGCGCAGGTAGGCATCCAGCCGCGCCGCGGCCGTGGCGCCGCCGCCGGCCTGCGCCAGCGACCGGATCTCCGCCAGCAGCGCACCGGCAATCTCAGCGGCGGCGGCGCCCTCACCCCGCCGGCTCAGCCGGTCCAGGCTCGCCAGCGCCGCCGCCCATGCTGCCGCCGATCTCGCCGCCGCTGCCGGCGCGATGCCGGGGCTGCCGGCCGGTTCGGCCCCGCTCGGGCGCGATCCGGGCAGGCTGGCGGAAGGCGCAACCGCAACCGGGTTCGGGCGCGCCCCGCCAGGGGCATCGAGACCCGGCAACCGGGCCTGTCGCTGGCCGAGATAGAGGCCGAGCAGGAAGGCCGCCAGCACCAGCAGCGCCCACGCCGCGTGCCGCATAACGCCCTGACTCCACAACGATAAGCCCGTAGAATACCCGCCCCTCGGTCACCCCGGCGAGACGCCAGCGTAGAGCAGACGACCACGGCAGCGAACCACGTCGACGCATGAACCAGCAGAGCCAGCGATACCACGACCCCTTCGAGCCGCCGGCGGCCCCCGGCCCGGGCCAGCGCAGCCAGTGGCAGTCGCTGCACGGCGGCGCCGCCGGGCTGGCCGCCGCGCGCGCTGCGCTTCGCCACGAGTCCCTCACCGTCGTCATCGCCCGGGATACCAGCTCGGCGCAGCGCTGGCTGCGAGAGCTCGGCTTCTACGCCGGGGGCCTGCCGCGCTGGCAGTTTCCCGACTGGGAAACGCTGGCCTACGACGCTTTCTCGCCGCATCAGGACATCGTCTCCGAACGGCTCTCGACCCTGCGCGAGCTGCGCGCGTTCCAGGGCCAGCCGCGGCCCACGGTGCTGGTCGTCCCGGTGCAGACCCTGCTGCAGCGCGTGGTCCCTGCCAGCTACGTGGACGGCCATACCATGCGGCTCGTGACCGGCCAGCGCTACGACATCGGCTCGGAGCGGCGGCGGCTCGAGGCCGCCGGCTACAGCGCCGTCGAGACGGTGACCGGACACGGCGAGTTCGCCGTGCGGGGCTCGCTCATGGACATCTTTCCGATGGGGCTCGACGTGCCCGTGCGGGTGGATCTGTTCGACGACGAGATCGAGAGCCTGCGCACCTTCGATCCTGAAACCCAGCGTACCCAGGACCGGCTGGACCACATCAGCCTGCTGCCGGCCCGGGAATTTCCCCTGGACGACGACGCCATCGCGCGTTTCCGCGACCGCTGGCACAACACCTTCAACGTCGACGTGCGGCGCGCCAGCATCTATCAGGACGTCAGCCAGCGCATCCCCCCGGGGGGCGTGGAGTACTTCCTGCCGTTCTTCTTCGACGGCCTGGCAAGCCTGTTCGACTACTTCCCGCCGGGCACCCTGCTGATCGAGGACGAGGACACGGGCTCAGCCGCCGAGCATTTCCTGGACGAGGTGGCGCGACGGTTCGAAAGCCTCCGCCACGATGTCGAGCGGCCCATCCTGCCCCCTCACGAAATCTACCTGCGCCTCGAGGAACTGAACCAGGGGCTGAGCCGCCACGGCCGGATCCAGATCAACCGCGACGGCCGCCACGCGGTGACGTTCGCCAGCGCGCCGGTGCCCAACGTGGAAGCCAACGCCCGCGCCCGGGATCCGGCGCAGGCGCTGAAACGGTTTCTCGCCGCCGAGCCCGCGCGGACCCTGTTCGTGGCGGACACCGCCGGGCGCCGCGAGGTGTTCTGGGAGTTCCTCAGCCGCGCCGGCGTGCAGCCCCATGAGGTGGCCGGCTTCGACAGCTTCCTCGACGATGCCGCCGAGTACTGCATCACCATCGCACCGCTGGACGAGGGCCTGGTGGCCGAAGGCATCCGGGTCGTCACCGAGAGCGAGGTGTTCGGCCATCAGGTCCAGGAACGGCGCCGTCGCGCGACCCGGGTGCTGGACCCGGAACAGATCATCAAGAACCTCACGGAGCTGCACGTCGGCGAGCCGGTGGTCCACGTGGAGCACGGCATCGGCCGCTACCAGGGGCTGCAGACTCTGGACATCGACGGCACGCCCCACGAGTTCCTGATGCTCGAGTACGCCGACCAGGCCAAGCTCTACGTGCCGGTGACCGCCCTGCACCTCATCAGCCGCTACGCCGGGGCCGAAGAGGGTCTGGCCCCCCTGCACCGGCTGGGCTCGGATCAGTGGGAGAAGGCCAAGCGCCGGGCCGCCGAGAAGGCCTACGATGCCGCCGCGGAGCTGCTCAACATCTATGCCCGCCGCGAGGCCAGCCCGCGCTTCGCGTTCGCCGAGCCCGGCGCCGACTACCAGCGCTTTGCCGAGCAGTTCCCGTTCGAGCTGACGCCGGACCAGGAGTCCGCCATCGACGATGCCATCGCCGATCTCTGCTCGGAGCGCGCCACGGATCGGTTGATCTGCGGCGACGTGGGGTTCGGCAAGACCGAGGTGGCGATGCGGGCCGCCTTCGTGGCCGTTCAGAGCGGCAAGCAGGTCGCCGTCCTGGTCCCGACCACCCTGCTGGCCCAGCAGCACTTCGATACCCTCCGCGACCGCTTCGCCGACTGGCCGGTGCAGATCGAGTTACTGTCGCGGCTGCGTTCCGACGCCGAGGCGAGCGAAGTGGTGAAACGCATGGCCAGCGGTCGCGCCGACATCGTGGTGGGCACCCACAAGCTGCTCGGCGTGGCCAAGGACTTCAAGGATCTGGGTCTCGTCATCATCGACGAGGAGCATCGCTTCGGCGTGCGCCAGAAGGAGCGGCTCAAGTCGCTGCGGGCCGAGGTGGACGTGCTGACCCTCACGGCCACGCCGATCCCGCGCACTCTCAACATGGCCATGAGCGGCCTGCGCGAGCTCTCCATCATCGCCACGCCGCCGGCCCGGCGGCTCTCCATCAAGACCTTCGTCATGGAAAAACGCGGCCACATCATCCAGGAAGCCATCAGCCGTGAGCTGATGCGGGGCGGACAGGTGTTCTACCTGCACAACGAGGTGAAGACCATCGAGACCGTGGCTGCCGAGCTTGCCGAGCGGGTTCCCGAAGCGCGTATCGGCGTGGGCCACGGACAGATGGCCAAGCGCGAGCTGGAATCGGTGATGAACGATTTCTATCACCGCCAGCTGAATGTCCTCGTCTGCACCACCATCATCGAGAACGGCATCGACATCCCCAACGCCAACACCATCGTCATCGAGCGCGCCGACAAGTTCGGGCTGGCGCAGCTGCACCAGCTGCGCGGCCGGGTCGGCCGCTCCCACCGGCAGGCATACGCCTACCTTCTCACTCCGCATCCGCGGGCCATGACCGCCGACGCGGTGAAACGTCTCGACGCCATCCAGGCCGCGGGCGAGCTCGGCGTCGGCTTCACCCTCGCCACCCACGACATGGAAATCCGCGGCGCGGGCGAGCTGCTCGGCGAGGAGCAGTCGGGACAGATCCAGTCCGTGGGCTTCACCCTGTACACCGAGCTGCTCGATCGTGCGGTGCGGGCGATCCGTGAAGGCCGCACGCCGGACCTCGACGCGCCGCTGGAACCCCTGAGCCAGGAGGTGAACCTGCACGTCGGCGCCCGCATCCCCGACGACTACCTGCCGGACGTGCACGGTCGGCTGATCCTCTACAAGCGCATTGCCAACGCGCAGAACGACGACGAGCTCGACGATCTGCGGGCCGAAGTGGTCGATCGGTTCGGCCCCCTGCCCGAGCCGCTGCGACAGCTGTTCAGGGTTACCGGCCTGAAGCTGCGCATGCAGACGCTGGGCATCCGGCGGCTCGATCTGGGGGCCGGCGGCGGCAAGCTGGAGTTCAACCCCGATACCCGGGTGAATCCCGCCGGCATCGTCAGTCTGGTGCAGACCCAGACCGCCACCTACCGGCTGGAGGGCGCCACCCGGCTCCGGGTGACCCGCCAGCTGCCGGACTTCGATCAGCGTCTGGACTTCGCTCTCGCGCTGCTCGACATCCTGGGCGACGACGACGCTCCAGCCCGGGCGCTCGCCGGGTGACGCGGGTGCCATCGAATCCCGTGACGGCGGGCCGTCGCGCCGCCATGGCGGTCTGGCTCGCCGCCTGTGCAGCCAGCAATGCCGCGGCCGCGCAACCCGAGGCCCTGGAGGATCTGCTGGACCGGCCCTGGTACTACACCGAGGTGGTCGTGTTCCAGCGCCCCCAGGTACTCGATCACCTGAACGAGGAGGCGCTCGCCCGCCCGCCGGCGCGGCTGCCGCGGACCTTGCGCTGGCTCGCGCCGGAGGACCCGCCGGGCACACCGCCGCGACGCCTGGCCGAGGACTACCGGCTGTATCCCGGCATGCACGCCTACCTGGCGTTCCCGTACCTAGACCCCGCGCTGCTGCCGGCGCCGACGCTTCCGGATCCGTTTCAGGATCCACCCGCGCGCCTGCCCGAGCCGGAATCTGACCCGCAGCCCGGGTTCGGGCGTCCGGTGCCCACCATCGCGCCGCGGCTCTCGCCGGATCCGCTGCTGGACTTTCTCGGCGAGCTGGCTGCCTTCGAGCGCTCGCTCGCCGAGTCCAGCTATCGGTGGCTGGCGCCGGAGACGTTGACCCTGACCGGCGAGGCGGCGCGTCTGGAGCGGCGCGGCGGCTACCGGGTGCTGCTACACGGGCGCTGGCTGCAGCCGGTGCCGGCGCGGGAGGCCCCGGAGCCCCTGCTGTTCCGGGTGGGCCCGGATTACGCCGACGGCTACGCCCTGGAAGGCACCTTCGACGTCACCCTGGGCCGGTTCCTGCACTTCAACACCCGCCTCTACTACCGCGAGCCGCTGCTCGGGCGCGCGCCCGTCGACCGGCCGCAGCCGCCCGGAGCGCTGGCCGCAACCGCACCCGCGACGTGGCCCTTGAACCTCGAAGCTGCGGGCGTGATGCAGCTTCGCGAGAGCCGCCGCCTGCGCAGCGACGAGCTCCACTATTTGGATCATCCGAAGCTCGGCGTGCTGGTGCGCATCACCCAGGCCGCCCCGCCCGAGTCACTGTCAGCGGCCCTGGCCGCCCTCCAGGGCAGCGGCGTCGAGGGCGACGGCGTCGAAGAACGTCCGTAGCAGGTCGTCGACCTGCTCCATGCCCGTCGCCGCGACCGCGGCGATGGCATCCAGATCGAAGGGATTGTCGGCCCGGCCCGCGGCCGGATTGACCACCAGCGACAGCATGGCGTAAGCCAGACCCGCTTCGCGGGCCAGAGCGGCTTCCGGCATCCCGGTCATCCCGACCAGATCGCAGCCGTCCCGGGCCATCCGTTCGATCTCCGCGACGGTTTCGAAGCGCGGACCCTGGGTGGCGCCGTACACGCCGCCGTCGCTCGCGGCGATGCCGGCACGTTCACCGGCCGCCAGCAGGCGGCGGCGCACACCGTGGTCGAGCGGCTCCGCGAAGTCGACGTGCAGCAGCTGCTCCTCGTCGCTGAAGGTGTGTTCCCGACCCCAGGTGTAATCGATGATCTGATCCGGCACGTGCAGGCTGCCGGCGGTGGCCGCCGGCGCGATCCCGCCGACCGTGTTCAGCGCGATCACGCCGTCGACGCCGAGGCGCCACAGCGTGTCGACGTTGGCCCGGTAGTTGACCAGGTGCGGGGCCAGCGCGTGGGGCTGGCCATGGCGCGGCAGGAACCACACCTCGATGCCGGCGACCTCGCCCTGGAGCAGTCCGGGTGAGCGGCTGCCGTAGCGGGACTCCGGCAGGTCGGCTGCGCGGAACGACCCCGTCAGCGGGAGCTTCCCGGAGCCGCCGATGATGGCCCAGGCCATCAGCCGCCGCCTCCCGGCGCCGCGGTTTCCAGATCGGCCGGCAGCGCGTGAATGTCCGGCAGGTTCCGCCAGTAGCCCTGAAAGTCCATGCCGCAGCCGAACAGATAGCGGTCCGGGCATTGCAGGGCCACGAAGTCTGCGCGCACCGGGCGCGCCGTCGCCACCTGCTTGTCCACCAGCACGACGCTCAGCACCTCCGCGGCACCGGCTGCGCGCGCCCAGTCGAGCAGCGCCGCCAGGGTCGTGCCCTGGTCGAGGACATCGTCGACGAGCACCACGGTGCGCCCATCGAGGTCACCGGTGGGCCGCGCGTGCCAAACCAGCTCGCCGCCGCGCGTGGCATCCCGGTAGCGACCGACGTGCAGATAACCCACCTCGAGCGGGAAGTTGAGCCGCGGCAGCAGCATCCCGGCAAACGGCAGCGCGCCGTTCATCACCGCGAGCAGCACCGGGTTGGCTTCCTGCAGCCGCAGCGACAGCCGAACGGACACGCGATCGACCGCGACGCGGACCTCGTCGGCGCTGACCAGAAGCTCGGCCCGCCGGCGGGCAGCCAGAACCGCCGGCGGGGGCGCGCTGCCGGGCAGCGCCGAATCCCGACGGCTCATCGCTCCTCCCGGGCGCCCGCAGCCGGCTGCTCCGGCGCTTCGGGCGGGGCCAGATGCAGGGTCTGGGTCGGAAACGCGACCTCGGCACCGTGATCGGCAATGATCCCGGCGATCTTCAGCAGCACCTCCTGCTTGACCACGTGAAACTCGGCCCAGACCACGGTGCGGGTGAACGTGTAGACCATGATGTCCAGCGAGCTGGCGCCGAACTTCACGAAGTTGACCATCAGGGTGCGCTCGTGATCGATGTCGTCGTGGGCCTTCAGCATCGCCTCGATGTCCGCGATGATCTCCGCCAGCACACCGATGTCGTCGTAGCGCACGCCTATGGTCTCGTAGATCCGCCGGTTCAGCATGCGCGACGGGTTCTCCACCGTCAGGCTGGTGAACACGGCGTTGGGCACGTAGAGCGGTCGCTGGTCGAAGGTGCGGATGCGGGTGAGCCGCCAGCCGATCTCCTCCACCGTGCCCTCGATCTCCCGGTCCGGGGAGCGCACCCAGTCTCCGACCGAGAACGGCCGGTCCAGGAAGATCATCAGCGCGCCAAAGAAGTTGGCGAGCATGTCCCGAGCGGCAAAGCCGATGGCGATGCCGCCGATGCCGCCGAAGGCCAGCACGCCGGAAATGCTGAAGCCGAGCCCCTGCAGGACCATGAGCGCACCGGTGATGATCACCGAGGCGCGGAGCAGCTTTCCGACCGCGGTTGCCGTGGTGCGGTCGACCGGGTTCTCCCGGTACTCGGGGTCGGCGATGTGTTCCTCGACCCGGGCGATGAAGCGCACCGCAAACCACACCAGCAGACCGATCACCGCCACTTCGCGGATCTCGCCCACGTAGGCGAACAGATCGCCCTCGCCGGTGCCCTCGACCAGATCCGCCGCCGCGGTCACGCCGATGACCCAGATCCCCCAGCCCAGCGGCCCCTGCGCGGCCTCGAGCAGGCTGTCGTCGTAGAGGTTGCGGGTCTTCTCGAGCCGCCGCGACAGGCGCCGCATGAGCAGGCGCGCCAGCGCGTGGACCGCGCCGGTGACCAGCACGGTGAGGAACACGTCCAGCACCCAGCGATGGGCTTCGAGATAGCTCAACGCCTCCTCGATCATCGGTGTCGATCCCCGTCAGAAATAGCGTGTCAGCTCGAGCTGCAGGTAGTCGTCGTCCTGCAGCGAGCGGCTCTTGTACTCGCCGTCCAGCAGCTGGGTCGGAGGCATGTCCGGATCCAATCCCGGGGCCCCGCCGAAAACCCGGCCCTCGACCACGGCCAGCCAGGAGGCGCCCAGCCTTCGGCTGGCTTCAAGGCTCAGCACGTACTCGTCGGTGTTCACGTCCCAGATCACGCCGAACAGGGCGGTGGTGTCGGCGACATCGTTGCTGCGCCAGCGGGCCCCGAGCGCGAGATCGTGCTCGAACAGGGTATTGAAGGCCGCTTCGTCACGTTCGTCGTACATGTACTCCGCCACCAGGCCCAGGTCGGCGCGGGACCCGAACACGCCCACCAGGGTGCGTTCAAACCCGGCGGTGACGGCCGCGAACCGGTCGCCGTCGCCGCTGCGGGTGAACGCCTCGAGCTTCCAGGCCCAGTCGCCGAGCAGGGCCTGGCCGTCGAAACCGGTCTGATCGATGACGTGATACTCGGGCACCAGCACCAGGGCGCCGTCGCGCAGCTCCGCAAGGTATTGCGGCTCGCGGCCGGTGCCGGAGAAGTGGTGGAGGCCGAAATTCACCGGGCCCACGTGATGCGACCAGCGCACCGCCCCATCGATGCGGTCGCGGCCCGCTCCGGACGCATAGCGCGCCGCGTCGCCGTCCACCGGCAGCGCGCCGCGCAGCCGGCCGTCCTCCCCCGGAAAGGTGCGCTCGCGGAACCCGCCGAGCAGGAAGACATCGACGATGCCCCAGTCACGCACGAGGGAAAGCTGGGCCATCGGCTGGCCGAGCTTGTCCTCGCCGTCGATGTTCTCCACCAGATCGGTCTGATTGATGATGTCGACCAGATGGTTGAACTCGGTCACGCCCCAGAAGATCTGGCGGGCGCCGAGGTGCAGTTCCCAGTCGTCGCCGACGCGGGTGTAGAAGGCCTCACGGAGATCCGCATGGGTGCGCTCGTCGTCGTCCGCATCCAGGCGCAGAAACGGCGTGACGGTGATGCCGGAGCGACCGTCATGCCAGCTCCGGTGATACTCGAGCCGGACGCTGGCCGAAGGTTGAAACCGGTCCTGACCGGCCAGCCCGCGCTCCGGGTAGCTGCGTGTCTGCAGGCCCACATCCAGGTCGGCGAAGGTTTCGACACCGCGGTCGCGAGGCGGCTGGCGATCTGCGGGCGCAGCCTGGCCGACGCGCGCTGCCCGGGCCGGCGCCGGGGGCGGCGCCGGTTCGGCCCCGGGAGCGGCAGCGCGCTCCAAACCCGCCGCCGGGTTCGAGGTCAGGCCGCCGCCGTCATCGGTCACCGGCACCGAAGAGGTGATCGTTCCCGGGTGCTCGTAGGTGCCCCGCACCACCCAGACCGGCAGGCCCCGGTCGGCGGCCGCGCGCCGCAGCCTGTCGCGCTCGGCGGCCTCCACGCTGTCGGTGCGGACCCGGAACCAGATGCCGTCGTCACGATCCACCCGCTCGACGTGGAACGCCCGGGCGAAGGCCCCTTCGAGCTGCTGCGCCCAGCCGAGGGCGTTGGCCTCGCTGCGAAAACTCCCGAACACGAGCTGCTCGGCCGCCGCACAGGGGCCGAGCGGCAGCAGCCACAGTACCACCGGCACCCAGGCCGGCAGGCGATGGCTCACCGGGCCCTCAGCAGGCTGTTGGTGGAGAAGTCGCGCTCGGCCTGGAGCCCGGTCGCGAAGACATACTCCTTCCAGAGCAGCTCGGTGGTCTTGCCGGTCTGGAGGTTCTCCATGAACATCCGCCGTGGTTTCCACCAGCGCTCGCCGTGCAGCTGGTAGTCCTCGTTGACCAGAACCTTGAGCGGCCGGCCGTGCCGGTCGTAGTAGTCGATGCGCTCCACGCGCAGCGTCGGTTCGTGAAGCACCACCTCCTGGCGCGAGTACCCCGAGTACTCGTCGTGGGGAACGCGTTCCACCCGCACACAGCGGTCGTCGCCACAGGCCTCGTGGCCGAGCAGGCGGTAGTCGAACTGTTCAACCTCGTGCAGCGCCAGGTCTTCGTAGGCGAACTCGCTGGACAGAAACGGTCCGGATTTGTTGCGCGAGGCGATCTTCTTCACCCGCCGCTGCGCCGGCAGGTACAGCCACTGATCGTCCGGACCATCGACCCGGGTATGGCTGAGCAGCGCGGTGCCGCGGATCGGCTTGGGGGTGTCGAACACGACCAGCAGCCGATCGCCTTCGCCGTCCATTTCCAGCTGGCTGATGGACAGAGCCCGGTGCGCTTCGCTGCCGCGACGGTCCCGCAGCACCATCTCCAGATCGACCTGCAGGTCCCGATAGCCGGAATCCCGCCGATCCTTCTCCTGAAAGACCAGCAGACCCTGCTCCTGGGGGCTCAGCTTCGCCAGATCGGGCAGGCCGCCCTGCTCGGCGGTCGCCGGATCCGTCCACACCGCGGACAGCCCCAGCAGGCCCCAGGACAGTGCCGCGGCCACGCGCGCAGCCCCGCCGCGCGCACCTTCCGCCCGGGTGCCCGGAACGTCTGCTCCCTGCGCTGCCAGACCGTCCGAGTCGATGGTCGCCGTCCTCTCCGCCGTGCTGCCAAACCTCTCGACCTCCGCCTGAGCGCGCGGCGGGGGCCGTGTGTCGCGGATGTTATGCAGCCCACCGGGGCTGTGCAAACGCCGCGTTCACTGTATATACTCCCAGCATACTGTATATCCGACCAGCCTCACGGGAACCGCCACCGATGGAAACCCTCACGCCGCGCCAGGCCCAGGTGCTCGACCTGATCCGCCGCCACATCGACGATACCGGCTACCCGCCGACCCGCGCCGACATCGCCCACGAGCTCGGGTTCAAGTCTCCCAACGCCGCGGAGGAGCACCTCAAGGCGCTGGCCAGGAAAGGCGCCATCGAGATGATCCCCGGCACCTCCCGCGGCATCCGGCTGCCCGACGAGCCGGGGATGCCGGTAGTGGGACGGGTAGCCGCCGGCGACCCGATCCTGGCCGAAGAGAACATCGAGGACCACGTCGACGTACCCGCCAACCTGTTCCGCCCGCGGGCCGACTTCCTGCTCCGGGTCCGCGGCGACAGCATGCGCGACGTGGGCATTCTCGACGGCGACCTGCTGGCGGTGCACAAGACGCCGGAGGCCTCGAACGGTCAGATCGTGGTGGCCCGGGTGGACGACGAGGTGACGGTGAAACGCTTCCAGCGCACCCGGCAGCGCAACCGGATCCTGCTGCTGCCGGAAAACGAAGCCTACGAGCCCATCGAGATCGACCTGACGAAGCGGGCGTTCGCCATCGAAGGCCTCAGCGTTGGCGTGATCCGGCGCTAGCGCCGGCTAATGCAGCGTCGGCGGCGCGTCGTCCGACGGTGCCTCCGCCTCTTCGGGCTCGGCTTCCAGATACTCCGTGGCGGCGTCGATCATGGCTTCCGCCACGCTCACCAGGTCCTTGCCGAGCATGTCCCGGACTTCCCCCGAGAAACGGATCCGCACCAGCGGCTCGTTGTGCGCTTCCGTTTCCGTATCGGCTTCGCGGAGAACCACGTCGCCGTTGGAGAGTTCGGTGATTTCCAGTAGCGTGGTCATTCGCTCCTCTGCGTCTCGCGGCCGTTGGCGGCATCGCCTTCGGCCGCCTCTGCCTGCGCCTTTCCGCCCTTCGCGGACCCCCGGGCCTTGGTCCCGGCCTTGCGCTTCGGCTTGGCGCGCGCCTTAGCCTTGGCTTTCGCCTTCGCCTTGGGCTTCGCTTTAGCTTTGGCCTTCTTCCTGCCGGTCCCTGACGAACCCTGACTGCGGTTGTCCTCCGCGACCCAGCGACCGTCCTGGTACAGGGCCCGCCAGCCGGTGGCTTTGCCGTCAACCTCGGACTGTACATACTGAGACCGGTCCTTGCGAGAGAAACGGATCACGGTCGGACGCCCGTCCGGATCCGCTTCCGGCGCGTCCAGCAGGTACTTGAATTTCGGATCCAGCTCGTTCGCGTGGGGCTTGATCTCGGCCACCAGCGGCGCCCGTGTCTCACGATTCTTGGGAAACTGACTGGCCGCCAGGAAGATGCCGGAAGCGCCGTCCCGGAGCAGATAGTAGTCGTCGACCTTTTCGCAGCGCAGCTCCGGCATGGGCACCGGGTCCGCCTTGGGCGGGGCGGGCTCGCCGCTGCGCAGCAGCTTCCGCGTGTTCTTGCAGGTCTCCGAGGTGCAGCCGAAGTACTTGCCGAAGCGCCCGGACTTGAGTTGCATGTCGGCGCCACATTTGTCGCACTCGATCACCGGACCTTCGTAGCCCTTGATCCGGAACTGCCCGTTCTCCACCTCGAAGCCGGCGCAGTCCGGGTTGTTGCCGCAGATGTGAAGCTTGCGGGTCTCGTCGATGAGATAACTGTCCATGGGGGCGGCGCACTTCGGGCAGCGATGCTTGGCCCGCAGCAGCCGGGATTCCCCTTCTTCGTCCTTGTCTTCGTCCACGACCTCGTCGCCGGAAACCAGGTTCATGGTGTTGGTGCAGCGTTCCTTTGGCGGCAGGCCGTATCCGGAGCAGCCCAGGAACACGCCGGTGCTGGCATTGCGTATCTGCATGTGGCGGCCGCAGCGCTCGCAGGCGATGTCGGTATCCGTGGGCTGGTTGGTCCGCATCCCCTTGTCGGGGTCCTGGGCTTCTTCCAGCCGGGTGCTGAAGTCGCCGTAGAACTCGTTGAGCACCCGACGCCACTCCAGATCGCCCTCGGCGACCCGGTCCAGTTCCTCCTCCAGCTCGGCGGTGAAGCCGTAATCCATGAGGTTCTTGAACTGCTCAATGAGCCGGTCGGTCACCAGCTCGCCGATCTTCTCCGCGTGAAACCGCCGGGTGCGCAGGGAGACGTAGCCGCGCTCCTGGATCGTGGAGATGATGGCCGCGTAGGTGGAAGGCCGGCCGATACCGCGCTTTTCCAGCTCCCGCACCAGGCTCGCCTCGGAGTACCTGGGCGGCGGCTTGGTGAAGTGCTGGACCGGCTCGACGCCCGCGAGCTCGAGAGCTTCGCCCACGGCGTAGTCGGGCAGCGGTGGGTCTTCGTCCTTGTCCTGGCGCTCGGACAGAGGCACCCGGGTGTAGCCGTCGAACTGGAGGATCCGGCCGCGGATGCGCAGCTCGAACTCTCCGGCTTCCACCTGCACGCTGGTGCTCAGGTACTGGGCCGCCGGCATCTGGCAGCGCAGGAACTGAGCCCAGACCAGCCGGTACAGACGCACCGCGTCCGGATCCACCCCGGTGAGCATGTCGGGGCGGGTACCGACGTTCGACGGTCGGATCGCTTCGTGGGCCTCCTGGGCATCGTCCTTGCTGGCATAGCGCTGCGGCTGCTCCGGGAGGTAGTCGCTGCCGTACTGCTTGACGATGAACTCGCGGCAGGCGGCCAGCGCGTCGCCGCTCAGGTTGGTGGAGTCGGTGCGCATGTAGGTGATGTAGCCCGCCTCGTACAGGCGTTGGGCCAGGGTCATGGTCTTCTTGACGCTGAACCCGAGCCAGGTGCTCGCCGCCTGCTGCAGCGTCGAGGTGATGAAGGGTGCCGAAGGCCGGCTGCGGGTGGGCCGATCCTCGCGATTCTTCACCGTGAAGGTGCGCTGCTCCAACCGGCTCATCGCCTCGCGGGCCGTGTCGCCGTCGCCCGGCCGGAAGTTCTCGCCGCCGTCCTTGATCACCTGGAATCGCCGCGGCGCCTGGTCCTGCCCGTCTCCGCCGCGGCTCAGGTCGGCAAAACCTTCCCAGTACTCCTCGGGCACGAACGCGCGGATCTCCCGCTCGCGCTCCACCACCAGGCGAACGGCCACGGACTGCACCCGGCCCGCCGACAGGCCCCGGGCCACCTTCGCCCACAGCAGCGGCGACAGCTCGAAGCCCACGACCCGGTCGAGAAACCGTCGGGCCTGCTGGGCATTCACCCGATTCATGTTCAGCTCGCCGGGCTCGGCGAACGCCTCCTGAATCGCCTTGCGGGTGATCTCGTTGAACACCACCCGGCGATAGCGGGAGCGATCCCCGCCGATGGTCTCCCGCAGGTGCCAGGCGATGGCCTCGCCTTCCCGGTCCAGGTCCGTGGCGAGGTAGATGGTCTCGGCGTTGGCCGCGAGCCGGGTCAGCTCCTCCACCACCTTTTCCTTGCCCGGCAGCACCTGATAGTCGGCGTTCCAGTCGCCCTGGGGATCCACCCCCATGCGTTTCACGAGCCGCTCCCGGGCGCGCCGGCGCTGGTGCTCGGCCTTCTGGGCCGGCGACAGCTTGCGGGTCTTGGCCGCTTCCTTGGCCCGGGTCTTGGGGTCGCTGGCAGCCTGCCCGCCCACGGGCAGGTCCCGGATGTGGCCCACGCTGGACTTCACGATGAAGTCCTTGCCGAGATAACGGTTGATGGTTTTGGCTTTGGCGGGGGACTCGACAATGACGAGGGAACGGGCCATGGGCCTCCCGGGGGCAAAATTCCGCGCCGTTATAAGGCCAGCCCGAAAGCAGTGTCAAATGTTTCCTAGTGCTCGGACGGGCCCGTCCCGGGGTCTCCGTTCGGATCCGCGTCCGCGTCCGGGACCCCGTCCGCGCCGGGTCCCGACTCGGCCTTCAGGCGGGCGTCCAGGGCTGTCAGCGCATCGCCCGCACGACCCAGTCGGG
>JBFISC010000077.1:0-14444 GCA_041608775.1 Pseudomonadales bacterium
CCCTGCTCGGCGAGGATTGCCACGTGATCGCCAATACCTGCTGGCGCAATCCTGCCGGAGCGACCCGCAGCCACGGCGGCGGCTTCTGGCACATCGATGCCGGGCCGCACGTGCCGCGCCCTCCGGGGATCCCCTGGGACGAACGGATTCCCTATCCGGTGTTCGCCATCGGCGCCCATCTGTACCTGCAGGACTGCCCGCTGGATTGCGGCCCCACCGGCGTGATTCCCGGCTCGCATCGATCCGGCCAGCCGCCGCCTTCGCGGGACGATCCGAACCTATCCTGGCAGGGACGTGGAGTGAAACCGCTGCTGGCGCGGGCCGGTGACGTGGCGCTGTTCGTTTCCGACGTCTGGCACCGGCGCCTGCCGACCGGGCCCGGCGACCGGGGCCGGTTCTTTCTCCAGGCCCACTACGGGCGTCGCGACATCGCCCAGCGGGTCCGCCCCACCGCGGTCGTCAATCACGTCTCCGAGGCGGCCCGGGCGCGCATCGACAGCGAACGGGAGCGCCGCCTGCTGGGCCTGCACCCGAACTTCTTCTACGACGGCTAGAGCGGCCCGCCGACCCGCACAGACATGGTGAAGGCGGGGCCAGGATTGTGGGAACCAGCGCACACCGCCCAGGGGCGAAAGCGCTAAAGTTTGCAGAGCAGGGACGGAGGCCGCACGCGCCATGCCGCTGGGCTATCACATCAATCCGGATGACGGGCTCATCACCGTGCAGGGGGGCGGCGAGGTGCCGCTGTCCGAACTCGCCCGGCTCGGCGAATCGCTGCTCGAGGACCCCAGCTACGATCCGGAACTGCCCCAGATTCTCGACTTCCGCGGGCTGCGGCCAGCGGAGCTCGATGACGACGTCGACCCGGAGAAGCTGGCGGCGCTCAAGGCGTTCCTGCACGAAACCTACCGGCAGCAGGCGCTCGGCAACGTCGCCGTGGTGATCGACGAGCACCTCGAGGACCAGCACTGCGCGGACATCTTTCTCCTCACCTGCGCCCTGCAGGACGCCGAGCTGTTCGCCGACTACGACCAGGCGTTGAAGTGGCTCATCCGCGAGGCTTTCGTGCCCACCGGGGCAGCCGCAGCGGACTCAGCCGAGGAGCAGGATGCCGCAGCCGATGGCGCCGACGGCGGTCCAGAATAGGTAAGGGCCGAAATAGGCCACAGCCCGGGCGACGTTGTCGTTAGCCCGACTGTAGACGACGGCGTCTTCGTCTTTCATGGAGGTCCCCCGTATGCGCACTTCCCATGGTGGCGGCCCTCCGTCCCTGGCCTGCGGGGGCCTCTGGCGGCCGCACTGCTGCCCGCCCCTTCCCTCGCGACGTCCCTGACCCGAGAACTGTGAACCACGTCACACCTCTCTTGTACGCCGCCGACAGCCGTTCAGCAAATGGGGAAGCGTCTTGCCATGTAAGGACTTTGTCCGAGCGCATACCTTCGCGTGCCCCACTCTGCGTGCCCCGCTCTGGCCCCACTCGCGTGCCCCAAACCCGGTAAACTGCGGCGATGCCGTCTGCCGAGATCCTGCTGGCCTTCTTCACCGCTACGGCCGTGAGCAGCCTGCTGGTCGGGCTCAGCGCGAACCTGGCGCTGACGCGGATCTAGGAGCCGCCGCCATGCGTGTCGCCGCCTGCTTCGGACTGCTGCTGACGCTGATGTCCGCGACCACCTCCGCGGCCGCGCCGGCGCTCACCCGGGTCGCCATCGCCGAGTTCTTCGACACGGCGCTGACCGTGCAGGAGCAGGACTACCCTATCGCGGGCGCCGTCATCGGCGTGGTCCACGACGGCGAGATCCTGTACCTCGGGGGCTACGGCTGGGCCGACATCGAGGCGCAGGTGCCCGCCGACCCGCGGCGCTCGCTGTTCCGGATCGCCTCGATCAGCAAGCCCTTCATCTGGACCGCGCTGATGCAGCTGGTAGAAAGAGGCGAGCTGAGCCCGGACGATCCCGTTCAGCGCTACCTGGACTTCGAGATTCCCGCGACCTTCGACGCGCCGATCCTGATCCGCCACCTCATGTCCCACACCCCCGGATTCGAAGAACGCGGCACCGGTACCGCAGCTCGCACCCTCGCCGAGGTGCCGAGCCTGCGTGACTACCTGGTGACCCGGATGCCGGCCCGGGTCCGACCGCCCGGGCAACAGGCGTCCTACTCCAACTACGGCACCGCGCTGGCCGGCTATGTGATCGAACAGGTCAGCGGCATGAGCTGGGGAGATTATCTGGACCGCCACGTGCTGGCCCCGCTGGCCATGCCGTCCACCAACACCCAGGCGGACCTCCGCGAGGATCTCGCACCACAGCTGGCACGCAGCTACCGCTTCGCCGACGGTCGCTTCGAGGCCACGGACTACCTGCACATCAGCGACGGGCCCGCGGGCCTCATGAGCGCGACGGCGGAGGACATGACCCGCTTCATGCTCGCCCACCTCGGTGACGGCAGCGGCACCGACGGCCGCGTCCTCGGCGCCGCCGGCGTGCGGCAGATGCGCGGCGTGCTGTTTCAGCCGCACCCGGCGATCGAACCGATCCTCCACGGCTTCATTCGCGCCAACCGCAACGGCCAGGTGATCTACGGCCACGGCGGCGACGTCAACGGCTTTCACAGTCAGATGAGCCTGTTCCCGGAGCTGGGCCTCGGGCTGTTCGTGGCGTTCAACTCGGACCCCGCGGCGGCAGCCCGAGGGGCGCTGGTGGACGCCTTCGTCGATCGCTTCTTCCCGGCCCCGCACCTGCGGCCGGCGTCGGAACCGGCCACACTGCAGATCGGTCAGTACACGGGCGAGTACCTGCCGCTGCGCCGCAACCAGAGCACCTTCGAACGCCTGGCGGTGCTCACCGAGCGCCTGTCCGTGGCCGTCGACGGCGACCAGCTGCTGCTGAGCGGCAACCGCGTGAGCCGCTGGGTGCCCATCGGCAACGATGCCTTCACCGGCCTCTACGAGGAGCGGCAGATTGCTTTCCGCCAGGATGCCGACGAAGACGGCCTGTACGCCTATCTGGGTTCCGCCCTCGCCAGCTACGAGCGGGTGCGGGGGCTGAACGCGCCGTCGGTGCTGCGCGCCCTGTTCGGCACGGTTGCCGTGATCTTCGCGCTGGCCGTGCTGGGCTGGGGCTACCGGGCGGTGCGGCCGGCGGAGCCGGTGGCGTCGCTGCCCCGCATTCATGTCGCGATCGCCTGGCTGCACGCAGCGGCAACGCTATACCTGGTGGCTCAGCTCGCGCTCACCCTGGCCGGCGACGTCGAGGAGTTTCAGTTCGGCGTGCCCGCCGACGTGCACCGAAACCTCATGCTCATGAGCGGCAACCTGGTGCTGGGTGCCCTGGTCGTGGCCTTCGCGCTGCTGCAGTGGCCGTTCGGGTACGGCAGCCCGGGCTCCCGGCTGCGCTACGACGTCGTCGCCGTCACCGCCCTGATCAACGCCTGGCTGGCGTACTACTTCAACTACGCAAGCTACGCCGCCCGCCTGCTGCCGTGATGTGTCCGCCGGGCGCGCTCATGGACAAATCCAGAGGGCATTGGCTTCATCCTCCTGATGGACTTCACGACCGAACCTTCCGCAACCGCGCTCCTGCTACTGGTCGGGGGCGCCTTGCTCATGGTCAGCGTGCTGCTGAGCCGTATCGCTACCGGAACCGGCGTCCCGGTCGTCCTCATCTTTCTGCTGGTCGGCATGCTGGCCGGGTCGGAGGGGCTTGGCGGTATCGAGTTCGCCGACTACGAGCTTGCGTTTCGCATCGGCACGGCGGCCCTCGCCGTCATCCTGTTCGATGGTGGTCTCAACACCTCCCGTGAGCTGATACGCAGGGCTCTCGCCCCGGCAGGCGTGCTGGCCACAGTCGGCGTCGCGGGCACGGCAGCCCTCGTTGCCGTCGGGGCCCGGCTGCTCGGTTTCGGCTGGGGGGAAGCGCTGCTGCTCGGCGCGATCGTTTCCTCCACGGATGCGGCTGCCGTCTTCTCCATTCTCAGAGGCAGTCGCATGAACCTGCGACGCCGCGTGGCCGGCACCCTCGACCTGGAGTCGGGACTCAACGATCCGGTAGCCGTGATCCTGACCATGGCACTGGCCCTGGCGCTCGTCGGCGAGCCTGCCGCCCCCGGCGATCTCGCCATCGGCATCGTCATACAGCTCGCAGTTGGCGCCGCCTTGGGGGTCGCCATCGGCTTCGCGGGAAGCTGGCTGCTGAACCGGCTCAATGTTCAGCTCGCCGGGCTCTACCCCATCCTGACCCTGGCCGTGGCGCTGCTCGCGTTCAGTCTTCCCACTCTGCTGCAGGGCAGCGGGTACCTCGCCGCCTACGTCGCCGGCGTGGCGCTCGGGCAACGCAGGCTTCCCTATCGCTCGACGATCCTGCACTCCCAGAACTTCCTCGCGTGGCTCGCGCAGATGACCATGTTTCTGACCATGGGCCTGCTGGTCTTCCCATCGGACCTGCTCGAAGTGGCCGGAATGGGCATTGCCATCGCCCTGGTGCTGGCGCTGGTCGCCCGGCCGCTTGCCGTATTCCTCTGCCTGGCACCGTTCCGCTTTCCGATGAGAGAGCAGGCCTACATCGCCTGGGTCGGATTGCGGGGCGCGGTGCCCATCGTGCTGGCGATGTTTCCGCTGCTTGTCGGGGTGGAAGCTGCACCGGCGTTGTTCAACATCGTGTTCTTCGTCGTCGTCGTGAGCGTACTGCTGCAGGGCGTCACCGCCGGGCCGTTATCGAAGTGGCTGCGCGTGCAGAGCCCGGGCGTCGCGTTGCCTTCCACCGTGGTGGAGCTGCCGGGGAGTCACATCGGCAAGGCGGAGATTCATTCGTTCCGGATACACGAGCCTCTGCTCGTCTGCGGCATGGCTGTTGGCAACCTGAAGCTGGCGGGTAACGCCTCGATTGTCATGGTGCTGAGAGGCGAGGAGCTGATCGCGGCCAGCGACGAGCTGACGCTGCAGCCGGACGATCACGTCTACATTCTATGTTCTTCAGCCGAGCTGCCCATGGTCTCGCTGCTGTTCGGTAGCCACGAAGCCGAGGAGTGAACCGGTTGGACTCATTGCGGACCCTTTGCCCTCGCTACCGCAGCCGTTGCGAACCACCCGGCGTGGAAAAAGGAAAAAATGAAGATACTATGGATTGCGCGCTGCTAACGCGTTGATTGATTTAAACATTTACTTTTCCGACACGGAAACGTGCGCCAACCAGGGTTTCTCGGGGGAGGAATTTGGTTATAGTGACGTCCTCACTAGCCGGCGCTGTATGTTTATACAGTGTCATTCTCCTCGGCAGGGCGAAAACACGACATCGGCCCGGCTAGTGAGGCCACCCCCCTCCCCCTCCCCTGACACGTACGCCTTGAGCGCCGGTCTCGCGCGACTGTGTCAAGTCGTCAGGCCTTGGGCTGGCTCGCCATCACCACGCAGCCGCTGGCGCCGAACATGCCGCCAACGCCGAGACACAGCGACACCTCCGCGCCGTCCACCTGAGCCGGCGCCGTGCCGCGCAGCTGGCGCACGCTTTCCTGCAGCGCGTACATGCCGTACATGCCGGAGTGCATGTACGACAGTCCGCCACCGTTCGTGTTGAGGGGAAGCCGGCCGCCGGGGGCGGTGTTGCCTGCTTCGACGAACGCGCCCGCTTCGCCGCGGCCGCAGAAGCCCAGGTCCTCCAGCCCGTAAAGCGGCAGATGGGCGAAGGCGTCGTAGATCATCATGTGATCCACGTCGGCATGGCGGATGCCGGCGTCCGCCATGGCCCGCGGCCCGGCCACGGAGAAGGCGCGCGAGCTGGTCAGGTCCGCCATCTGGCTGACCATGGGCGTTTCCACGCTCTCGCCCGTGCCCCACACGTACACGGGCGGCTGGGGAAAGTCGCCGGCGCGGTCGGCCGTGGTCAGGATCAGCGCGCCGCCACCGTCGGTGACCAGGCAGCATTCCAGCAGGTGGAACGGATAGGCGATCATGCGGGAATTCAGCACGTCGGCCACGGTGATCGGATCGCGAAACGAGGCGCGGGGATTCATGCCCGCCCACTGGCGCTGGACCACGGCCACGCTGGCCAGCTGCTCGTGGGTCACGCCGTAGGTCTTCATGTACCGGAGCACCGGCAGGGTGAACAGGGTCGGTGGGCCCATGATGCCGTAGGGCGCCTCGAACTGACCCTGCAGCGACGCCGCGTCCATGCGCCGGCCACCACGGCCGATGCCCGAGCGGCCGCTCTCGCCGTGGGTGATCAGCACCGTCGTGCACTGGCCTGTCAGCAGCGCAGCGGCCGCATGGCGCACGTGGATCATGAACGAGCACCCGCCCACCGTTGTGCCGTCCACCCACTGCGGCGTGATGCCCAGATAGTGGGCGACCGCCGTGGGCGACTCACCCGCGGTGGCGACCCCGTCGATGTCGGCGGGCTCGATCCCCGCGTCCGCCAGCGTATTGAGCGCCGCGTCCGCATGCAGCTGGAGCTGGCTCATGTGGGGGATTCGGCCGAGCTCCGTGGTCTCGGCGGCGCCGACGATGGCGACCTGTCCACTCAGCGTGCTCATGTGCGGGCCTCCTGATCGGCGGGCCGGAACAGCGGCAACGTGATGTCAGCGTTCTGCGCCTCGAAGACCACCTCCAGCGGCATGTCGAGCTCGAGGGCCTCGGGGGTCTGGGCGCACTCGACGATGTTCGACATCAGTCGCGGCCCTTCCTCCAGAGCCACCAGGGCGATGGCGTACGGGGGCTCGAACGCCGGGTGCGGACGGTGGCTGATGACGTAGCTGTCGAGCCGGCCACGGCCGCTGGCGGCAAACACGGTGACGGCGCGGGACGCGCAGACCGGGCAGAACGGGCGCGGCGGAAAGTACACGTGGCGGCACGCGTCGCAGCGCTGCAGCCGCAGCTCGCCTGCCCGGGTGCCTTCCCAGAAGTGCGCCGTCTCCGGCGTCGGTACGGGTAACGGCCGGTCTCCTGCCATGAGTCGCTCCTGCGCACGAAAAGGCGGGAGTATCTCAGAACGGCCTCAGGCGGGCACCGCGGGAAGACGCTCCTGCCACGGGTAGCCACCGTCGGCGGCGGCGAAGAACTCCGGGTTGAGGAACGACTCCTTGGTGTTGTAGCGCAGCGGCCCGCCGTCGGCGGTCCAGACCGCGCCGCCGGCGGCAGCGAGCACCGCGTGGGCCGCGGCGATGTCCCACTCCGAGGTGGGCCCGAGCCGCGGATAGAAATCCGCCCGGCCCTCCGCCAGGATGCACAGCTTCAGCGAGCTGCCCACCGGCGTACGGGAGACCTCGCTGAACCGTTCCGCCAGAACGCCGAGATAGCGCTCAAGACGTTCGCCCCCGTGGCTGCGGCTGGCCACCACCACCAGCGGCGCTTCGTCGCTCATGGCCCGGCCGTGCAGCGCCTCGGACCCGTCGGCGCCGTGGCGCAGCGCTGTCCGTGCCGCCACGTCACCGGTGTACACCAGGTCCTGCGCGGGCACTCCGACCACGCCGAAGACCGGCTGGTGATCCTCGATCAGCGCGATGTTGACCGTGAACTCACCGTTCTTGTTGATGAACTCCTTGGTGCCGTCGAGGGGGTCCACCAGCCAGTAGCGGCGCCACCGGCGGCGGGTGGCGAAGTCGGCGGGGCTCGACTCTTCGGAAACCAGGGGGAGGTCCGGAGTCAGCGCCTTCAGCCCGTCGACGATGATCCGATGAGCGGCCAGATCCGCCTGGGTCAGCGGCGAGTCGTCGTCCTTGGTCTCGACGTCGAAATCGGTACGGTAGATCTTCAGGATCGCCTCACCGGCGCGGCGGGCGAGGTCGATGAGGGCTTGAGTATGCTGGGCTTCCATTGGGGTACGCGATGGCGGCGAAGCGGCGACCTTACCCGTTGAGGTGAGGGCGCGCCAGACACAGCGCAGCGATCGCCCTGGCCTCCTGGAACGACTCGTCGTGGATCAGCTCGTCCAGGCGCTCGATCGGCCAGCGCACCAGCTCGACCGGCTCCGGCTCGTCTGCAGGCAGCTTTTCCGGGTACAGGTCGGTGGCCAGCAGCACGTTGATGGTGAATCCCATGTGCCCCGGCGCCAGGTTCAGGCGCTTGAGGAATTTCAGCTGCCGCGCACCGAAACCGATCTCTTCCTTGAGTTCCCGGTTGGCCGCCTCCTCCAGCGACTCCCGACCTTCCGCCGCGCCTTTCACCAGGGTCAGCTGGAGCTCGTGGAAGCCGGCACAGTACTCGCGGATCAGCAGCAGCTCGTCGTTCTGCACCGCCACCACCATCACGGCCGGCGTGCCCACGCCGGGCAGCCGTTCGTACGTCCGCTCCACGCCGTTGGCGAACTTCAGATCCAGCTCTTCGATCCGGAAGAACCGCGTGCGGGCCACTTCGCGCACGGCCTTGATCTCGGGAACCCCCACGCCTCACCTCTTGTCTACCCCGTGCAGGTATTATACGGGCGCAACCTCCCACGGGGCCGGACGGCCCTCCGAGAACACATGATCGACTGGGATCTCATCGACACGGTGCTGCTGGACATGGACGGCACCCTGCTGGACCTCTACTACGACAACACCCTGTGGAACCAGCTGCTGCCGACCCGCTACGGGGAGGTTCACGACCTTCCAGTGGAGGCCGCGCGCTCGCACCTGTTCAGCCACATGCACCAGCACCACGGAACCCTGCGTTTCTATTGCCTCGACCACTGGTCCGAGTTCACCGGTCTCGACATCGTGGCCATGCACCACGAGCTCACGGATCTGATCCGCTATCGGCCGAGCGCCGAGCTGTTCCTCGACTGGCTGCGCGAGCGCGGCAAGCGGACGCTGCTCGCCACCAATGCCCACCGCGACAGCCTGCACGTCAAGAACATGCACTCCGGGGTGGTGGAAAGGCTCGACGGCGACGTCTCCTGCCACGACTACGGCGCGCCGAAAGAGTCGCCCGAATTCTGGGCGGCGCTGATGGCCGAGCACCCGTTCGACCCCGAGCGGACGCTGTTCATCGACGACAACGAGCCGGTGCTGAATGCCGCCGCGGCGTTCGGCGTCCGCCACCTGCTCACGGTCAGCCAGCCGGATTCCGGGCGGCCGCTGCGCGGTGGCCTCAACTATCCGGCCTTCAACGATTTCCGGGAGCTGCTCCCCGTTGGCTGACTCCGCCCCGGCAAAGGTCCGCCTGGACCGCTGGCTCTGGGCCGCCCGGTTCTTCCGGACCCGGGCCCAGGCCAAGCACGCGATCGAGGGCGGCAAGGTGCACCTGGCGGGCGGTGGCCGACCGAAAGTGAGCAAGGAGATCGGCGTGGGCGAGCTGCTGGAGATCCGTCGCGGCTGGGACACGGAAGTGGTCGAGGTAACCGGGCTCTCCGAGCAGCGCGGCAACGCGAGCGCGGCGGCGGCCCTGTATCGGGAAACCCCGGAGAGCATCGAGGCCAGACAGGCGGAACGGGCCAGGCGGCAGATGCAGAACGCGGGCCTGCGGATGCCTCAGCGCCGCCCCGGCAAACGTGACCGCAGGGAACTGGCGAAACTCAAACACGGCGAGGATCCATGAGCAGCGACGTCATCCACAGGTTCAGCTTCGCCAATGCGCCGATTCGCGGTCAGTGGGTGCGGCTTTCCGACAGCGTCGGCCAGGCCTTCGAGCGCCAGAGCTACCCGGCGCCCGCCCAGCGGCTGCTGGCGGAAATGCTGGCCGCGGTGAGCCTGATGGCCGACGGCATCAAGTTTCATGGCCGGGTGGCGCTGCAGGCGCGGGGCCACGGCGCCGTGACCACCGCGCTGGCGGAATGCCGGCACCGCAACCTGCTGCGCGGCATCGTGCGCTGGAACGAGGCGGCCGCAGATCCGGCGGACGCCTCCCGGAAAGCCGGGCCGCTGGGCACCGAGCCGGCGCTGTCGGCCCTGCTCGGCGACGGCCAGATGGCCATCACCCTGACCCCCGATGGCCTCGACGGCCACAGCAACTCCTATCAGGGCGTGGTGTCGCTGGAAGACGATTCCCTGGCGCGCAACCTCGAGGCTTACTTCGTCAACAGCGAGCAGCTGCCCACCCGGCTGTTCTTCGCCTATGCGGGTGACACGGTCACCGGCCTGCTGCTGCAGCGCCTGCCGGCGGCCGATCTCGCCAACGAGGTGACCCTCGACCTGCGCGACGACACCTGGCGCGAGATCGAGCTGCTGACCGATACCGTGACCCAGGACGAGCTGGCCCGCCTGCCCGTCGACGAGCTGCTGCGGCGGCTGTTCCACGAGCACACCGTGACCATGCATCCTGGCCGGAGCCTTGAGTTCTCCTGCACCTGCAGCCGCGAGCGGGCCGAGGCCATGCTCCAGGCCCTGCCGAAGGAGGAGATCCTGGAGCTGCTGGAAACCCAGGGCATGGTGGACGTTACCTGTGAGGTCTGCGGCGCCCGCTACGAGTACGACAAGGTGGATGCCCATCTCCTCTACGATCCAGCGCCGCGGCGGATTCATTAAGCGCCGCGGCGGATTCATCGAGCGCCGCGGCGGATTCATCGAGCGCCGCGGCGGGTTCATCAAGAGACGCGGCGGGTTCATCAAGAGACGCGGCGGGCGGCCGTTGACCCCCGGGAAAGGGTTACATTCCCGAATCATCCAGCGTATGACTGGGCATTCCCCTCTGGCATAATTCGCCGCCTCTAGGGGAAAGACATGCGACTATCATGGCCGTCGATATCGATACCACGTCGAAGCACTCCACGTACGAGGATCTGACCTCCCCGGTGCTCGCCGAGCTCGCGGTCATCCGCGAGGAAGGCCAGTTCGCGAGCAATGGCGCCATCGTGGTGCGCACCGGCGCGCGCACCGGGCGCTCACCCAAGGACCGTTTCATCGTCGACGAGCCATCCACCCGGGATGCCATCGACTGGGGCGCCATCAATCAGCCCATCGCGCCCGAGGTCTTCGACGCGCTCTGGGACCGCGTGCAGCTGCACCTGGACGATCAGGACACGTTTCTCTCCCACCTGCACGTTGGTGCCGACCCCGAGCATTACCTGCCCATCGAGGTGACCACCGAGTACGCGTGGCACGCGCTGTTCGGTCGCGCCCTGTTCATCAGCCCGGATCACTACAACCCGCACAACAAGGAAGCGTGGCAGGTCGTCAACGCGCCCGGTTTCACCTGCGACCCGGAACGCGACAACACCGCGAGCGACGGCACGGTGATGATCAACTTCGCCAAGCGTCGGGTGCTCATCGCCGGCATGCGCTACGCCGGCGAGATGAAGAAGTCGATGTTCTCCGTGCTGAACTTCCTGCTGCCGGAAAAGGACGTGCTGCCCATGCACTGTTCCGCCAACATGGGCGGCGACGGTGACGTGACCCTGTTCTTCGGCCTCTCGGGTACCGGCAAGACGACCCTGTCCGCCGATCCGTCACGACTCCTCATCGGTGACGACGAGCACGGCTGGGGCAAGGGCACCGTGTTCAACTTCGAGGGCGGCTGCTACGCCAAGTGCATCGACCTGTCCCGCGAGAACGAGCCGATGATCTACGACGCCATCCGCTTTGGCGCCATCGTCGAGAACGTGGTGATGGATCCGCAGACCCGGGAGCCCGACTACGGCGACTCGAGCCTCACCGAGAACACGCGCGCCTGCTACCCGCGCAGCGCCATCGACGCCAAGGTTCCCGAAAACCGGGGCGGTGAGCCCAACCGCATCATCTTCCTGACCTGCGACGTCAGCGGGGTCCTGCCGCCGGTTTCGCTGCTGTCCAAGGAAGCGGCCGCCTACCACTTCCTCTCCGGCTACACCGCTCAGGTGGGCTCCACCGAGGTCGGCTCGACGGAAGCCTACAAGGCCACGTTCTCCACCTGTTTCGGCGCGCCGTTCTTCCCGCGCCCGGCAGGCGTGTACGCGGATCTGCTGATCAAGCGCATCGAGGACTTCGGCTCCCAGGTCTATCTGGTGAATACCGGCTGGACGGGCGGCGGCCACGGGATCGGCAAGCGTTTCAGCATTCCAACCACCCGGGCCATCATTCACGCCATCCAGTCGGGTGCGCTGGACCGGATCGAGACGACCCGCCTGCCCGGCTTCAACCTGAACATCCCGACCGCGGTGCCCGACGTCGATTCCAAGCTGCTGAACCCGCGCGACGCGTGGGCCGACAAGGCGGCCTACGACAAGGCGGCGCGCGCGCTGATCGGCAAGTTCACCGAGAACTTCAAGAAGTTCAAGGTGGACCAGGCCATCGTCGACGCTGGTCCGTCCCGGGATTTCTAGCTAACCTAGCCCCAGATTCCTGGGGCCAGCGCCTTGACCAGAGTCTCGACAGAGGTCCTTCGCGCTATCCGCAAGCACCCCGGGGTGCTGCGCTCGCTGCGCCGCGGCATCGAAAAGGAGAGCCTGCGCGTCTGCCCCGACGGCACGCTGTCCAGGCAACCCCACCCGAAGTACCTTGGCTCCCCGCTTACCCATCCGCAGATCACCACCGATTTCTCCGAATCCCAGCTCGAGCTGATCACGGACGTGCACGACTCGCCGGAGTCGGCGCTCACGCAGCTCGAGGACGTGCACCGTTTCGTCCATCGCGGCATCGGCAACGAGCTGCTCTGGAGCGCCAGCATGCCGTGCGTGCTCGGAACCGACGACGAGATCCCGGTCGGCCAGTACGGCACTTCGAACGTCGCCCGCGCCAAGACCGTGTACCGGCTCGGGCTCGGCCACCGCTACGGCAGGCTGATGCAGACGATCTCAGGCATCCACTACAACTTTTCCGTGCCCGAAGACTTCTGGCCCGTGCTGGCGGACGCGCTGGGGGCCCGCGCCGGCCAGGCCTTCCGCACCCAGGGTTACTTCGGCCTGATCCGCAACTTCCGCCGCTACTCCTGGCTGCTGATCTACCTGTTCGGCGCCTCCCCGGCGCTGTGCAAGTCGTTCGTCAAAGGTCGCGCTCACCCGCTCGAGAGCTTCGACGAAGGCTCGCTGTACCTGCCCCACGCAACCTCCCTGCGCATGGGCAGACTCGGCTATCAGAGCGACGCTCAGAGTCAGCTGCACATTTCCTACAACAGCCTGGACCAGTACGCGCGCTCCATGCGCGACGCCCTGACGCAGTCGTACCAGCCTTACGAGAAGATCGGCGTGAAGGTGGCCGGCGAGTACCGGCAGCTGAACACCTCGCTGCTGCAGATCGAGAACGAGTTCTACGGCACGATCCGCCCGAAACAGCCGGTGAACACCGGCGAGCGCCCGCTGCACGCTCTGAACGAGCGCGGCGTGGCGTACGTGGAAGTGCGTTGCCTTGACCTGAATCCCTTTCTCCACGTCGGCATCGACGTCCCGCAGATGCGTTTCCTGGACGTGTTCCTCCTGTATTGCCTGCTGGCCGAGAGCCCGGCGGACAGCGAGCAGGAGAGCAGGCTGATGGGAGAGAACCAGCTGAAGGTGGTGGAACAGGGTCGTCGTCCCGGGCTGACGCTCGACCGCCACGGTGGCACGATCACCCGTGAGGCATGGTCGGAGGAGATCCTGCAGCACTGTCTGCCCCTCGCCGAGGCGCTGGACGAGGCCCACGGCGGCACGGACTACCGCCGGACCTGGGAGGAGCAGCGCCAAAAAGCCCAGGATCCGGCCCTGACGCCGTCGGCCCGCATCCTCGACATCATGTCCGCGCAGAGCATTCCGTTCTTCCGCTTCGCGATGAATCAGTCCGTCGCGCACAAGGGCTACTTCGACGAGCACCCGCTGCTGCCGGATCAGCTCGCCGCCCGCGAGGCCGAAGCGGCCACGTCACTGAAACAGCAGGCGCGTCTGGAAGCCGCCGATGACGAGCCGTTCGATTCGTTCCTCGAGCGTTACCTGGCCGTCGACTGAGCGGCCGGCTAACGCGCAGCTCCGCGCCCGATGAATTTCCTCGCCCATTGCCTTATTCCCGACCTCGCCCTCGACGAGACCCGTCCCGATCTCATCGCCGGCGGCTTCCTCGGCGACTTCGTCAAGGGTCCGGTCCCCGACTCGCTCCCGGCGGATCTGGCCGAGGGCGTGCGGCTGCATCGACGCATCGACGCCTACAGCAACCAGCATCCGCTGATCCGCCGCAGCTGCGACCGGTTTCCGGCGCCGCTGCGACGGTTCGCGCCGATCTTCGTCGACGTGGTAGCCGATCACCTGCTCGCCCGGCACTGGCTGCGATTCCACCCCCGTCCGCTGGCGGAGTTCACGGCCCGCACCTACGCGGCCATCGCCAGCCACGCGGACCGGCTGCCGCCGGCGGGCCAGCGCTTCTTCGAATACATGCAGGAACGGGATCTGCTGGCGGCGTACCGGCAGCGCGAGGCGATGCTGGGGGCCCTTCGGTCCATCACCCGGCGACTCGGTCGCCAGAGCCTGGACGATTCCGTGGAAGAGGCGGTGGCAGGCAATCTGCCCGGGCTCGAAGCGGATTTCCTCGACTACTTCCCCGACCTCGTCGGCCACGCCGCCGGCTGGCTCCAACAGCGTAGTGCCGGGCGTTAACCTTTA
>JBFISC010000078.1:0-14315 GCA_041608775.1 Pseudomonadales bacterium
GCTGGACGGCCTCATCGCTCTGCACAGTGCCCGCCGCCCGTACAGCCACGAGGGCTACCGGGCCGGACGTGGCGAAGAGCGCAGCATGAAGATTCTCCCCAGCGACCGCGCCTACGACGTGCAGGAACATCCGGTGATCCGCACCCATCCGGAAACCGGCCGCAAGGCGCTGTGGGTGAACGCTGTCTACACCATCGGCATCAAGGACATGGCCGGGGACGAAGCCGCTGCATTGGTGAAGCGGCTGTGCCGCTACGCCACCGAAGACCGCTTCGTCTACAAACACCGCTGGGCGAAGGACATGCTGACCATGTGGGACAACCGCTCCGTCCAGCACTGCGCCCAGGGCGGCTACGATGGTCACCTGCGGGTCATGCACCGGACCACGGTGGCCGGCGACCGGCCATTCTGAGGCTCAGTCGTCGTGCCGCCGGGCGCGCCGCAGGTACTGGTCGGGCTCCGCGTTCCGGGTGTTCTGCATGGCCCGGTCCACCATCCGGTCATACCGGGGGTCCAGCCGGTCCACCTTGCTGGCCTTCGAGAGATGCACCGAGGGTCTGGAGACGATTCGATGAGCCGGCTGGCCGCAGGCCTCGCAGGACACGGGCGCCGTGGCCTCGGATATGCTCCTGAGCGCCGAGGTCAGCGCCCCGCACGCATCACAGCGATATTCGTACAACGGCATCCGCTCCCCCATCCCCGGCCGCGCTCAGCCCGGGGCCGCAGCCAGCGCCGCGCCGCAGTCGATCAATGCCTGGATGCTGCGGTTGTAGCGCTCGAACAGCAGCCGCTTGAGCGGATCGCGGGCACGAACCAGCCGGCGTTCGACGTCCAGCGACAGCAGCGTCTCGCCCTTCCCCCGGGCGCGCTGCCGCAGATAGGCGTTCCAGTCTCTGGGCGTCATCTCCAGCACCAGATCGGCATCGCGCAGGTCGGCGGGATCCGCCTCGGCCACCGCGGAGATTTCGAACGCCTCGAAGGTCACCAGCCGGGCCCGGTCACCCAGCACCAGGCCGAGGCTGAAGTCTGCGCTGCCGAGCTTGCGAAACCCGGGATCGGCGTTCAGCGCATCCCGGGCGGCCGGAAGCCAGTCGAGGTGGGGTTTTGCCTTTGCCAAATCCTGACGCTCCTCCGCTGCTCTACCCGAACCGCGTCCGCACCTGGGCCGACGCGTCGAAGAAGTACTGAAACGTCTGGTTGTAGCGGAAGAATAGGTCCTCCCGATACTGATCACCGTGCACCGAGCGGGCGATGCCGTCCTCGCTGTCCAGGTCCAGCGTGTTCAGGGTGTAGTGCAGGCTCGCAGCGCCGTGCTCCGCGATGTCTCTGATCATGGCCTGCCAGTCGGCGGGCGCCATCTGCAGGTAGAAATCCACGTCGGCCAGCTCGTCGTCGCCGATCTTCCGGGTTTCCGAACACTCGGCGCCCTCGAACACGATCAGGTAGGCGTCCTCGCCGACCCTGGCCGCCGCCCGGCAGTTGCAGGCACCGGCGCCGCCGCCGCGATAGCGATCGTCGTTGTTGTAAACCTGGCGCACGGCTTCGAACCAGGACTCGGACGGAAACTTCGCCATGGCTATTCGGGAGCCGTCAGAAACTGCGTCAGCCGCGGCGGCATCAGCTTCACGTCGAGGTCCACGCCGAGCCAGGCGCAGCTGTCCAGATAGCGGCGCAGGAAGTCGCCCATCATCCGTCGGTACGTGGCCATGCCTTCGTCGGCCGCCCGGTCCACCCCACCGGCGAACACGACGGCCAGCGCCTCGCGCAGCACCGGATCCTTCAGCTCGCGGGCGAATATACCGTGGCCGATGAGCAACAGCTGCAGCAGGATCAGCCGCATGTCCGACTGGTGGGCCACCGCGTACTGCAGGTGCTCCAGCGCGTAGGTCAGATGCCGGGCCTTGTCTTCGAGCGCGTGGCCGTAGAGCCGGCGCTCCGCCTCATTGCAGGCGGCGCGCTCCAGGTAGCGGAGCATGGTCAGCGTGAAGGTACCGCGCAGCAGGAACAGATAGGTCACCGCCTCGGTCCAGCCGCCGCGGCTCTCGAGAATCATCCGGTTGACCTCGCCAGGACCTTCGAGGCCGAGACCGCCACCGTTCACCAGCGCGCGTTTGCGGAACGCCTCGAACTGGCGGGCACCGTCGAAAGACGCGGTGGCCAGGTACTGCTTCACCTCGTGATAGCCGTAGGCCATCTGGTGCTGCCAGCTGGAGATGGTCTCGACGTCACAGTTTGCGTACTGACAAAGCTCCGTGCACACCTGGCAGATCGCCCGCTCCAGAGGCTCCGGCAGCGGCTTCACGGTCTCCCAGGGGATGTCGGTGGCGGGTGCCCAGCGCCGCTGGATGGCTTCCTCGTACAGGTTGGCCGCGCTCTCCGCCCACAGGTCCGCCTTATCACGGATGGAATAGCCGAGTGGCGGCACGCCCCGACGCGGTATGGCGCCACGCGGATTGCGGGTCTGATCCTGCCACTGCTCGGGAATGTCACCGTAGATGCCGACGTTGAGATCGCCGAGACGCAGCCCGTGCTTCCCCGGCTTCACCCGCACGCCCCACTGGTTGCTCTTGCCCATCCAGGCCAGCGATGGCTGCGGGCGCGGCGGCGCCGGAGAGGTCGGCCGGTTCGATCCGGATTTTCTCGCCAACGGTCTCTCCCTACGCCGCGGTCGCTTCGAGCATGCCCTGGAGGTTCGAGCGCCCGTTGTCGAAACGCTCGCCGAACCCGGCCGAGCGTACCCGCTTGACGTATTCCTGCAGCTGCCGCTTGCGGATCGCCATCAGCTTGTTGAAGCCCTCGTCGTAGTGCTCCTTGCCGCCGCCGAGCAGGATGGCCAGCGCTTCTGAGCTCACCGTCTGGTTGCCGGCCGGGTTCTGCGACCCGGCAAGAATCTGCCGCTCCGCCTCATCGAGATAGCACTCGATCTCTTCCCGACGCTCCGGCGCCGTCTCCGCCATGTAGCGCATGTGCATGACACCGAAGGCGACGTGACGCGCCTCGTCCTGGGCACACAGTCGGTAGATGGCCTTCTCGGCGTCGTTGTAGGCCATGAGCTCGCCCATCCGGAAGATGGTGAGCACGGCGCCCTCACCGGAGATGTGCAGACGCGAGGACATTTCCGTGAAGTCCCGGGCCAGATCGATGCTGCCCACCACGCCGGCGGTCCCGCCGGTAGCCGACATCAGGCCGCCGCCGTTGGCAAACGCCCGCTTGCGGAACACGTCCATGTGCCGCGACTCGTCCATGACCTGGGCGAGCAGGCAATTGCGTGGCTCGAAGTAGTCGGGCGTGGTCTGAGAAATCCAGCGCGCCGGCACGTCGCCGGCCACGAACTCCACCTCGGTGAGGAAGGTGGCGAGCTGACACTGGGCCTCTTCGATATCGTCCGGCAGCGGCTCGATGGTGTGCCACGGCACGTCGGTCGCCGAGCTCCACTGGCGCTGCAGCGCCTCTTCGTACAGGAACGAGGCATTCTCGAGCCAGATCTCGCTCTTCGACCGCACCGAGTAGTTGCCGATCCGGTAGGACTGGGGTCGCGGCATCGCGCCCCGCGGCCGCCCCGTCATGTTGTCACTGTGGGCCGGCGCATCGCCGTAGCTGCCGAGCTGAATGTCCGCCAGGGTCAGACCCTGTTTGCCGGGCGCGGCACGGCTCCCCCACTCGCCCTGGCGCGCCATCCAGTCGAGACCCAGGGATTCAGTTGCTGCCGCCGACCGGCCGGAGGCGGCGCGCGCTGCATCGCTCATGCTCTCATCCCCTGTTTCGCAATAGCCAGCTATACCGCAATTGCCCGGCGGATGCCACCACGCCGCCGAAACAGCGGGTCCGGTGGGATTGTTGCAGCGGGTTCGCTAAGGTGTCGGGAGAACGACGCGCTGCAGGAGACCGGGTCATGACAGACCAGCTCAGGCGACGCCGTGACGCTCTGCTGCAGGAACTCCGGGAGCTGGAAGCACGGCTGGTGCAGGAGCCGCCGGCAACCGGGTGGCCACCGGCACCGTGGCACCGGCAGGCGGCCAGAGCGCCCCAGTACCTGGCGCTGCTCGACAGCCGGCTGCGGGTCCGCTACGTGAACCGTCTCCAGCCGGGCGCCGATCCTTCTGCGGATCCGTCCGTCTTCACCTTCGTCGCCGAAGGACAGCACGCGCTCCTCCGAGCCGCTCTGGAAGAGGCGCGCGCAAGCGGTCTGCCGCAGTACTTCGAGACCGAGTCGCTGGGACCCAACGGAGAACGGACCTGGTACAGCAGCTGGGTGGTCCCGATCGCCGGCCACGACGATCTGCGGCTGGCGGTGATCGCCGCCGACGTCAGCCACGAGCGCCGCATCGAGCAGGAGCTGGACGACGAGAAGAGCCTGCTCGCCTCCCTGGTCGCGCACGCGCCGGACGCCGTGCTGGTCGTGGGCCGGGACCATCGGATCCAGTTCATCAACAGCACCCGGACCGGGCGTCGACGGGAAGACGTCATCGGCCACCCGGCAGAGGAGTTCGTCGCCCCCGAATATCGCCAGCGGGTCGAGCAGGCCATCGAGCAGGTGTTCGAAACCGGCCAGCCAACGGCCTACGACACCCGCGTCGCTACGGACCAGGGGGAGTTCTGGTACTCGGTCCGGGTCGGCCCGGTGATCCAGGACGACCGGGTCACCCGGGTAAGCATGGTGTCCACGGACATCACCGATCAGGTGAATCGGGAGCGTGCCAGAGAACACGAGCAGGCCCTGCTCGAAGAGAGCGAGCGTCGATTCCGGACTCTCGTGGACAACGCGCCCGAGGCCCTGGTGGTTCTCGACGTCGATACCGGCCGCTTCGTCGACGTCAACGACAACGCCTGCCGGCTGTTCGACCTGAGCCGAAGCCAGCTGCTCGAGACCGGGCCGGTGGAGCTCAGCCCGGAGCACCAGCCGGACGGGACCGCCTCGAGTCTCGCCACCATGTCGCGCGTCCAGGACGCGATGGATGGCAGTGCCGCCGTGTTCGAGTGGACCCACCGCAGCGCCGACGGCAGGTTGATCGCCTGTGAAGTCCGGCTGGTCCGACTGCCCCACAAGGATCACCGCTGGGTCCGGGGCAGCATCACCGACATCAGCGCGCGCAAGGAAGCCGAAGCAGAGCGCGAGCGGCTGACCCTGGAGCTGGCCCAGAGTCAGAAGCTTCAGGCGCTGGGCCAGCTCACCGGCGGCGTCGCCCACGACTTCAACAACCTGCTCACGGTGATCATGGGCAGCCTGGAGCTGGTGGACCTCGATGCCCAGGCATCCGAGCGCGTCAGGGGCTACGCCCGCCAGGCCCTCACAGCCTGTGAGCGGGCGGCGGCCCTTACCCAGCGGCTGCTGGCTTTCGCCCGCCGGCAGCCGCTGCGCCCCCAGGTGATCGACATCAACGCCCTGGTGCTGGACACGGAATCCCTGCTGCGACGGACCCTGGGGCGCGGGATCGCAATCCAGACCCGGCTTGCGGATGGCCTGTGGCCCAGCGAGGCCGATCCGACCCAGCTCGAGAACGTGGTTCTGAACCTCGCCATCAATGCCCGCGACGCCATGCCCGGCGGTGGCAAACTGACCATCGAGACGGCCAACGTGGCGCTCGCCGAGCCCGATCTCGACGACTTCGAGGAGGCGGAACCTGGCGATTACGTGTGCCTGAGCGTGATCGACGATGGCGTCGGCATGGAGCAGGACGTGCAGCGGCAGGTGTTCGAGCCGTTCTTCACCACCAAGCCCGCCGGGCTCGGCAGCGGTCTGGGCCTCAGCATGGTCTACGGCTTCGTCAAGCAGTCGCGCGGCCAGGTCCGCATCCGCAGCGCGCCGGGCGCAGGGACCCGGGTCGACGTGCTGCTGCCGCGCAGCGAAGCAGCTGCCGAGCCGACCCACAGCGGCGGTCTGGCTGACTCCGGGGACGTGCCCCGGGGCGAAGGTCGTCTGGTGCTGGTGGTGGACGACGACCCGGCGGTCCTGGTGCTGGTGGTCCGGATTCTCGAGCAGCTCGATTATCGAACCCTGAACGCCACCGACGCGAGCGGCGCTCTGGCGCTGCTGGACGCGAACCCGGACGTCGCGCTGCTCGTCTCCGACGTGGTGCTGTCCGACAGCGTGCACGGCCCGGAATTGGCTCGTCAGGCCAGGGCGCGGCGACCGGATCTGCCGGTGCTCTTCATATCCGGCTACGCCGACGATCCGGCGGTGCCCGAAGGCCGGGTGCCGGCGGACCTCGATCTGCTGGAGAAGCCGTTTACCCGCGACCAGCTCGGCCAGGCGGTGTGGCGGGCCACCCACCGGGTCACCGAGGCACCGGAGCGCGATTCATGAGCGGACACCAGGGGTTCTCGCTGCACGCCCGACTCGAACGCGACTGCCGGGTGCTCGGCGATCTGCGCCTGAACCGGGTCCTGCTGATGGACGACTGCCGCTTTCCGTGGTGCATTCTGGTGCCGCGGCGGCCGGGCCTCACCGAGCTGCACCATCTTCCAGGCGCCGACCGGGGGACGCTGTTCGACGAGCTCGAAGCCGTGTCCCAGGCGCTGCTGACCGTCCCCGGGGTAAGCAAGCTGAACGTCGCCGCTCTGGGCAATCTGGTCCCGCAGCTGCATCTCCACGTGGTCGCGCGGCATCCGGACGATGCGGCCTGGCCCGGTCCGGTCTGGGGCCACGGCAGGGCCATCGCCTACCCGGCGGACGCGCTGGCCGAGCTCAGCACCCAGCTCAAGCGGGAGCTGCGGCTCGGCTAACCTCTGCCGCGAAGGCGCAGCGCGACGATGACGGCGACCGCGAGAATGGCCGCCCAGCCGCCCGCCATGACCGGCATAACCCGGCGGATCTCCGACCCCACCGAGAACAGGTCCGGCAGTCCCGTCTGCCAGAACACCCAGTGGAATCCCAGTGTCGACGCGAGCCGCACGCTACCGGTCGTCAGCGCGATGATGGCGTCGCCGCTGTCCGGATTGACCCGTACCGTCGCGTTGATGGCCGGCTCGTTGCCGCCATCGTGGCCGAACACCTGATCGCCGCTGCCCGTAGGCGCGTAGAGGATGGTGCCGAGCCCCCAGATGGGCTGACCGAGCACCGTCATCTGCGGAACCCGCATGGCGTCCACCGTGGCCTGACGCAGCGGTGGGGCAGATGCTCCCCCGGGCAGCTGGGCGCGGGCGAAACGAATCAGATCTTCCGCGGAGGCCGACAATCCGGTGGCCGCCTTGGAAGCGCAGCGGTAGTAAGGCGCAGGCCGGCCGCTGGGCAGAAACAATCGTGCCGCGCGGTCCACCTCGCCGAGAAAGCCATAGGTTGCTCCGGTCATGCGCAGCGGGCCGAAGACGGTCCGCTGCATGTAGTCGGCAAACGGCTCGCCGGACACGTCTTCAACCAAAAGCTCCAGCAGCAGATACCCGCCGCCGGAGTAGTGCCACTCGGAACCCGGCTCGACCCCCACCGCGATCCGCACCGGCTTGCCGGACGATGCCCCCGGCTCCTCGAGTGACTCGAGCAGCGTCGGCGGGCTCTCGTCGCTGCGGTGGTCGGCGAACCCGAGGCCGTCGCTGAGCCCGGCGGTATGGCTGAGCAACCGCCGGGCGGTGACGCCGGCGTTGTCGAAGCTGCTTTCGGGGAGCTGCCAGCGGCGCAGATAGCCCGCGACGGGCCGGTCCAGTTCCAGGCTGCCCGCATCGACCAGGGCCATCACGCCCCACGCCGTCATCCACTTGCTGAGCGACGCCAGCGGGAACACCGTGGTTCGATCCACGGGCTCCGCCACGCTGGCATAGTGTTCGCCCGCCACGGCGCCTTCCTCGAGCACTACCAGCGCCGCCTGGCCGCGATTCGCCTGGACCAGCAGATCCACGGCCGCGGCCATGAAGCCGTTGACGTCATCGGGGGCGGCAAGCGGCTGACGCCACCAGCCGAACATGGCGCCGGCGACCAGCAGACACGACCAGACCAGCAGCGCGGCCACGGCTGCCAGCGCGGCTTTCAGCGCCACAGCGCGCGTCTCAGCGCCACCGCCGGCCTCTTTCCGCCGCGAGGCGGCTCAGCGCCGGAGGTACGACCACCGGGACAGCCCGAGGCCTACATCCGTTCGAGTATGGTCGCCGTGCCCATGCCACCGCCGGTGCACATGGCCACCAGCGCCGTGGTCTTGTCCAGCCGCTCCAGGGTGTCGACGGCGGTGCCGATGAGCATGCCGCCGGTGGCGCCAATGGGGTGGCCGAGGGCAATGGCGCCGCCGTCCACGTTGACGAACTCATGCGGCACATCCAGATCCTTCATGAACTTCAGCACCACGGCCGCAAACGCTTCGTTGATCTCCCACAGGTCGATGTCGTGCTTGGTCATGCCCGCCTTGTCGAGACAACGCTGGGCGGCCGGGCCCGGCGCGGTGAGCATGATCAGCGGCTCCGTTCCCGCGGTGGCTGCCTGGCGGATTCGGGCCCGCGGCTTCAACCCGTGCGCCTTGGCGTAGTCGGGGCTGACCACCAGCACGGCGCTGGCGCCGTCGACCACGCCGGAGCTGTTGCCCGCGTGATGCACGTGAATCACCTTGTCGATGTCCGGGTAGCGGTCTTTGGCCATGTCGTCGAAGGACTTGGGAAAGCCGTCCACGCGGGCTGCGCCCATGGCCTCGAACGACGGTTTCAGGCCTTCCAGGCTTTCCAGCGTGGTGCCGGGACGCGGATGCTCATCGCGATCCAGCGCCAGGGTCCCGTCGTCGTTGTAGATCGGCACCAGCGCGTGCTCGAAACGCCCATCCTCGATGGAGGCCAGGGCCCGCGCCTGGCTCTCCACCGCATACCGGTCCACGTCCTCGCGGCTGAACCCCTCGATGGTTGCGATCAGGTCGGCGGAGATCCCCTGGGGAACCTGGGGATGCAGCTTCAGCAGATGTTCGTTGTTCGCGTGAAAGCCATTGGCATGCACCGGCGCGTAGCGCGACATGAACTCCACGCCGCCAGCCACCACCGCTTCCTGCTGGCCGGACATGACGCCCATGGCGGCGAAGTTCACGGCCTGCTGGCCGCTGCCGCAGAACCGGTGCAGGGTCACCCCGGTCACGCTGATGGGCCAGCCGGCATCGAGCACCGACATGCGCGCGATGTCGTGGGCATGGTCGCCGCTGCCGGTACCGCAGCCTGCCACCGCGTCCTCGATGTCCGCCGGGTCGAAGCCCACCTTGTCGCGAAGGCCGTTCAACACCTGCGCCAGGCAGCGCTGCGGGTGGATGTGACTGAGACTGCCTACCCCGGGCTTGCCGCGACCCCGCGGCGAACGAACTGCGTCGATGATCCAGGCTTCCCGCATGACATTTCCCCCAACTCAGGCTCAAAAACTTGCAGCGGATTCTACCCAGCGCCCGAATCACGCGTCCAATGGGACTCGGCCTGCGGCAGCATGCGCGAGCCGAGCACCGCGACCATACGGCGGCGGCGCGGGCAGGAAAGACCGCGCCGCGGGGGTCCCTGACCCCAGGCGCCTGCGCTGCCCGCTCAAATGTCCTCCCCGGCGAGCTCCGTCGTGTCCCTGAGCTCGATCCAACCCGTGAGCCAGCCGTAGACGACGATCTTCTTGGGCACCACCAGACCGCTCCGGCGAACCAGCACCAGCTCGAACTCGAAGCGGTCGTCGTCGTCATCGATCACCACATAGCGGCAACCCCCCGGGTCCCGGCCCAGCCGACTCAACCGGTACACGTGGCGCCCGGTGTGCACCGTCTGATCGCCCCGGCAGTGCGGCTGCACGAACAGCGCGCTGATGACGTCGGGGAAGCCGGGCGCCGGCCGCTTCGGCCGCTGCCGACCGTTCTTGGTGACCTGGAGTTCGCCCTCCCGCACGACGACCCGCCGGGACTTGTCGCGGTCCTCCTCGACGTAGCTGAACTCAGTGACCCGTCGCTCCATACCGTCGATCCGTCCTCGCGCCGTGAAGCGGTTGCGCCAGCGACTGAAGCCGGCCAGCACGCCGTTGGAGCGGGCATCTCCGCTGACGTGATAGACGCCGTCACGCAATGCCACCGAAACCGCCGCTTCGCCGATCGGCGCACCGGCAACGAAGCCGCGATACTCGAGCCGCAGCGCCGCTTCGCTTGCGGCGGCGTCTACCCCGGACCCGTTCGCCGCTTCGGCCGGAGATTCTGCCGGAGGCGAAGGCGGGGCCGCCTGTGCGCTCCCCGCGGTTTCAGCCGGGTCGCCGTCGCTCGCGGTAACGGCGGTCAGCCAAAGCGTCAGCAGCAGCAGGGCGGTCACGATGCGCTCACGGTCGCGGGATGGGGTTGACAGGATGGGGCACGCCGTAGCCCCGTTGCACCGCCGGACGGTCCGCGATCTTCAGGTACCAGCGCAGCAGCTGCGGAAACTCGCGCCAGTCGATGTCCTGCCACTCGTACCGCGAGATCCAGGGCCAGGTCGCCATGTCGGCGATGGAGTAGCTGCCCGACAAGAACGGCCGGTCCGCGAGCCGGGCATCGAGCACCCCGTAAAGTCGGCGCGCCTCGGCACGGTAACGCTCCTCGGCGTAGGGCGCTTTGCCCGGATTGAAGTGGAGGAAGTGATGGGCCTGTCCGAGCATGGGCCCAACCCCGCCCATCTGCAGCATCAGCCAGGCGATGGTGTCCCAGCGGTCGTCGCCCCAGAACCGGTCCTGCTGCTCTGCCAGGTACAGCAGGATTGCACCGGATTCCATCAGCGCCCGGCTGCCATCGACGATGGCCGGGATCTTGCCGTTCGGGCTGATCCGACGGAAGGCGTCGGCATGCTGCTCGCCCTCGCCGATGTTCACCGGATGAACCCGGTACGGCAGGCCGAACTCCTCCAGGGCAATGGACACCTTGCGGCCGTTGGGCGTGGGCCAGGTGTAGAGCTCGATCATCGCGGGACCTCAGGCCGCCGCCGAACGCTGGACCGTCGGCGGTTCGAGCACGAGACAAGGCCAGCCTCGCGCCAGGGCGAGGCGCGCCATGGGCGGCTTGGGGTTCGCCACGACCGGCCGGCCGACCGCTTCCAGCAGCGGCAGATCGTCGCTGCTGTCGGAGTAGAACCAGGCGGCCTCAAGATCGGTGTGGTGCTGCCGCGCCACGCGGTCGGCGGCGGTCAGCTTGCCGACCCCGAAACACGGCACCGCTTCCCCCGTCACCCGGCCGTCGGCGACCTTCACCTCGGTGCAGCACAACTCGTCAACACCCAGTTCCCGCGCCACGGGCGCAGCCTGAAACCGGGTCGCGGAGGTGACGATGACCACACCGTGACCCGCGCGGCGATGCGCGTCCACCAGCGCCCTGGCCTGAGGGTAGATCCAGCCCTGAACCCGATGCCGGAACGCCCGCTCGCCGAGCTCCGCCATGGTCTGCTCCGACTCCCCGGCCAGGTCGCGCACCGTGATGCTCAGCAGGTCGTGATAATCTCCGCGGCCGAGGCCATAGCCGAGCAGCGCGCCCGCCGAGGACAGGAACCGCCGCAGCGACACCGAGCCACTGCGCATGCGCTCCCAGGCCAGCGCCGTGACCGAGTACCCGGCGATGAGCGTCCGATCCAGATCGAAGTACGCCAGCGTGCCGGGCTCGCCCTCCCCCACCCGGGAGAGGTGGTGCTCGAAGTCCGTCTGGACGATGCCGCTGCTTCGCCGCAACCGGCGTCGCAGGGTCATGGGGCGTGTCCGGCCACACGATCGAGGCGGCACATCTGCATCGGAACGGGTCCTCGTCAGGCTTCCGGCGGCCCGCACGGCGCCGCCGAGGGACGAAGGGTAAGACCGTCGGCGCCGACGATCAAACAGGCGCCGGGATGTGAACTGGATCACGCCGCCAGGGCCCGGTGGTTGTGGTTCCCGGCGCTTGACCCACACTTCAACCCAGGGGCACCGGCTGTACGCTCCCGACGTCACGGTAAGGCCCGACTGCAATGATCCAACTCACCCTGTGGTCGATCTCGCCGCTGCTGGTCACCCTGGTTGCGGTGGGGATCTACCTGCGCCTGTCGCGCAAGCCGCGCGTGCCGGGCATGCAGGCAGTGCTGGCGCTGCTGGTCACGGTGGTGTTCTGGTCCGGGTGCCAGTTCGTCGAGTCCCTGTTTACCGCACTGCAGCCGAAACTGCTGGTGCTCAAGCTCTCTTACGTCGCCATCGCGCTCGCGCCCGTGCTCTGGTTCGCGTTCGCGCTCAGCTATACGCGCCGCCAGCTCCGACTTGCCCCGGGGCTTTTCAACGCGCTGGCCATCGTTCCTCTGATCACCATCGTGCTGGTGATGAGCAACGAATGGCATCAGCTCATGTGGGAGGACGTCGGGCTGATGGAGGTGCACGGGTTCGTCGCGTTGATCACCGAGCGCGGACCCTGGTTCTACGTGCACGTGCTCTACACCTACGGTCTGCTGATGGTCGCCACCAGCATCCTCGGCTACGGCCTTGCGACCACCACCCGCCTGATCCGGCCGGTGCTCGGCGTCGTGCTCGCGCCGCTGGCGGTGTGCAGCGCCAATCTGCTGTTTCTGCTGCCCGGCAATCCGGTGCCCTGGTTCGACATCACCACCCTGGGGCTGGTCGCCGGCGCACTGATTCTCGACCGCGCCGTGCTGCGCTACGGTGTGCTCGACGATATTCCGGTGCTCCGCGACCGGGTGCTGGAACAGCTGGGCGACGCGGTCATCGTGGTCAACCACCGCGGCTTGATCGTCGACGTCAACGGCGCAGCCCTGCACATCCTGGACCGGGACCGCGCCCGGGTGCGGCGGGCGCCGCTGGCGCGGTACCTGCCGTCACTGAACCTGGAGCCGCTGATCGACGGCACCGTCGCGAGCCTGGAGGTCCAGGCCCGGGGGCGCTGCTACGACGTCACCGCGTCGGCGCTGGACGGCTCGAACCCGGCATCGGAGGTGGTGCTGGTGTTCCGCGACGTCACCGTGCGCCGAGACACCGAGCTGGCGCTTCGGGTCGCCCAGGACGAGCTGCAGCGGCTGGCGCACACGGATGCGCTGACCGGTCTGAACAACCGGCGCCTGTTCATGGACCGGCTCGATGAAGAGTCCCGCCGGGTAGAGCGCCACGGGGGCAACATGTCCGTGGTGCTGCTCGACCTGGATCACTTCAAACAGATCAACGACCGCTACGGCCACGACGCCGGCGACCGGGTGCTGCGGGTTGCGGCCGAGCGCACCGTCAACGTGAAGCGGGCCAGCGACGTCGCGGCCAGGGTCGGGGGCGAGGAGTTCGCGCTGCTGCTGCCGGCCACGGATGCGGCCGGCGCGCTCCATCTCGCACAGCGGCTGCGCCGCGCCATCGAGGAGATCGACACCGGCCTGCTGCTCGGCACCACCGAGCCGGTGACCGCCAGCATCGGTGTCGCCACCGTCGCCGCAGGCACAGGAGATGCGGGCAGCCTGCTGCGGCGGGCAGATCAGGCGCTCTACCGCGCGAAGAACGGTGGCCGCAACCGGGTCTGCGAGGCCGCCTGAGGCGTCAACGGCGCGCGCCGATGCCAAGCGTCAGGGTCAGCGCCCCGCCCCCGGGGACGGCCCGGTAGGTCAGCGCCATCGCCGGGGCGGCCGGCACCATGAATGCCTGGTGCAGGAACCCGGCAACGAAATGCCCTACGGCATGGCCGACCAGAACATCGGTCACATAGTGCTTCTCCGCCTCCACCCGGGCCCAGCCGGTACCCGCGGCGATGCCGTAGAGTCCGAGCCGCAGGGACGTATCCATCCAGCCCGGCAGATTCAGGTAGTCCAGATTGCGCCGCGCAAGGGTCGCGGCCGCGGACGAGGCCCCGGCATGTCCGGAACTGAAGCTGCGGTCATCGCTGCCGTCTGGCCGCTCCCGCCCGGCCGCCCGCTTGATGCCGTCGGTGACCGCGTTTTCCACGCCCAGCGCGCCCGCCCCCACCGCCAGGCCGCCGAGCTTGCCGCCCACCGTGTCGCTCGGGGCGACCAGCGCCGTGATCAGCCAGGCGGCCGTGGCCGCGGTGCGCAGGTCGTCGCTCCGGGATTCGGCGCCGCTGCCGAACAGCGGCTGATGGTCGGCGGCCCAGCTGGACAGGTCCTGGTCGAGATCGCCAACCGAGAGCACCGCGGCCGCCGCCAGGGGTGCCCACGTGGTCGGCGAGCGGGCTGTGGCCAGCGCCGCGTCGCCCAGCTCGCCCGGGGACGGCCAGCGCGGGCCCCAGGGTGCCGCGGAACCCTGCGCGGCACAGCCGCCGAGGCCCACCAGGCTCAGCAGCAGCCCGGCCGCCAGCGAGCGGAGACCCCCCTCGCCTGGGCTACTCGGAATCACCGTCTTCCTGGGACGGCTCGTCGACGGGCGCCGGCAGCAGCGCCTCCCGCTCCACCAGCAGCTGCTCGGCCAGATACCC
>JBFISC010000079.1:0-14176 GCA_041608775.1 Pseudomonadales bacterium
ATCGTCGCTAACGCCAGCCACGGCATCGACCTGCACACCGGCGCGATTCACCGCTGCAACTGGCCGCAGATCCGCGCCGACCTCACCGACCCGGAGACTGCGCGTCTCGCGCGTGCCTTCGGCGCGCCGGTGGTCATCGACTCCAGCGTCCGTGAAGGCAGTCTGCGCGAGGCTGCCGGGCAACGCGGCGTACCCGTGCTGGTATACGAGGCCGGCGAGGCGCTGCGCTTCGATGAGGCCGCCATCAAGCGTGGCGTGGCAGGCGTGCTCGCGGTGATGCGTGCCCTAGACATGCTTCCGGAGGCCGGCGCGAGCCCGGCCGAACCGTTCGTCGCCCGCTCCAGCAGCTGGGTCCGCGCGCCGCGCAGCGGCGTGCTGCGGAACGCTGTCGCATTGGGCACCGTGGTGGAGAAAGGCGCGGTGCTGGGGGAAGTGGCGGATTCCTTCGGCGACAACCGCACCCGGGTACTGGCCCGTCGAGCCGGCATGGTCATCGGCGGCACGTACCTGCCCGTGATCTACGAAGGCGATGCGTTGTTCCATCTGGTGGACAGCGCCGGCGATCAGGTGGACGCAGCTCAGCTCGACGTGCCGGCGGACAACGCCCGCTACGAGGAGATGGAGGACGACCTCCGGGCGCAGGACGATGCGCTGACGTTCAGTTGAACCCGCGCATCGACAGCATCGCCAACGACAGCGGATCGAACGGGCTCAAGCTTCGCGTCGCCAGACGCGCTTGTTGGTCGAACCGAACATCTCCGACAGTTCGACCCGAGTGGGCGTGATGCGTACCGGAAGAAAATTCGGATCCTCCGGTCCGGTGGAGCCGAACTGCGTCAGATCGTAGTCGATGGCGTTCCAGGCGTGATCCTTGGTCGGCTGATCGCCGATCAGTTCGGCGGTGCCTCGCACCATGACGTGAACGAAGTCCGGGGGCGCGACCTGATACTGAATGTCGACATGGGGATTCCGGCGCAGCTGCTTCGCCTTCGGCGTTTGCGGACCGGTGGCGAACCAGAGCGTGTCCCCATCCCAGGTCGGGTGCACGATCCTCACCCTCGGCTGGTCCCCGTCGACGGTCGCGATGGCGCACCAGACCGCCCGCTTGCAGGCCTCGTCAACCTGGCGGAAAAACGCGGCCCTCTCCGCTTCGCTCACTCTCTGCATGGGGGTGGTTCCCGTTGGCATGTCTCGGCAACATACCAGAGCAGGCGTGTTTCGGCTGCTTGCTCGATCAGCCCACTGGACGATCGCCATCGTCTTATGGGGCGGCGTGTCCGGCAACGGCTCCACCAGTTCATGAACGGTCCAGTTCGGATCGGGTCGCGCGCAGCGCTGCAACGATCCGCTCGACCACCTGATCCGGTGCCACGTCGACCTCGACCCGGATGCCGCCCGCCGGTGGTTCCAGTGCTTCGAACTGGCTGTCGAGCAGCGCCGCCGGCATGAATGCATGGCTGCGCTCGGCGATGCGCGCTGCGATGAGGTCCCGCGAGCCTTCCAGGAACACCGACACCACCCGACGCTGGTCGATGCCGAGCTGGTGCCGGTGAGCGGCCTTCAGCGCCGAGCAGGCGAGCACGGTGGGCCGGTTCCCTTGCACGCGATTCTCGATCAGGCGGCGCAGCGCGTCGAGCCAGGGCCTGCGATCCGCGTCGGTGAGCGGCTCGCCCCGGCGCATCTTGTCGACGTTGGCGCGCGGATGGAAATCGTCGCCATCCTGGAAGTCCCGGTGGAGGCGCTGCGCGAGCAGACGCCCCACCGTGGACTTGCCGGCGCCGCTCACCCCGCAGACGACGAGGACTACGGGCGCGTCCACGGCGCGTGGAAGCTCCCCTCGCGGTCGGTGCGCTCGAAGCCATGCGCGCCGAAGCGGTCGCGTTGCGCCTGAATGAGGTTCGTGGGCAGGCGTTCGGCGTGGAGCGAGTCGTACCAGGCGAGCGCCGCGCTGGCACAGGGCGCGGTGGTACCGGCGGTGACGTTGGCGGCAACGAAGGCGCGCCACTGCGGCTCGAGCTGGCGCAGCCGGGAGCGGAACGGGTCGGTCTCCAGCAGTGAAGGCACGGCGGCGCTGCGGAAGGCGGCCTCCGCATCACGCAGCAGATCGGCGCGGATGATGCAGCCGCCCTGCCAGACGCGGGCGATCTCCGCCAGCTCCAGCTGCCAGCCATGGACCTCGCTGGCCGCCGCCAGCAGCATGAATCCTTGCGCGAAGCTCGCGATGAATCCGGCGTAGAGCGCCGCTTCCAGCCCTGGCGCGTCGAGAGCTGGTGCGGGGTCGGTTCGGGGCAGCGGTGCCGCCGCGGCGCTGCGGGCGCGCCCGGCGGACGTCATCCGCTCGCCCACGGCGGCGGCAATCGTTGGTACCGGCACGCCCAGCGCCAGCGCTGCTTCTACCGTCCAGCGGCCGGTGCCCTTCTGCGCAGCCCGGTCGGAGACGCGGTCCAGCAGGTAACCGTCGCCCTCGGGGTCGGGCACGGTCAGGATCTCGCCGGTGATCTCGACCAGATAGCTCGCCGCCGGGCCTCGGGCGAAAGCAGCGAAGGCGTCCTGTTGCTGCTGCCGGTCCCAGCCGAGAACGTCCGCCATGGTGCGCCAGGTCTCGGCGATCAGCTGCATCAGCGCGTACTCGATGCCGTTGTGCACCATTTTGACGAAGTGGCCGGCGCCGCCCGGCCCCACGCGCGCCGCGCAGGGCGAGTCGCCGACCCGGGCGGCGAGCGCCTCGAAGATCGGCCGGGCGCGGGCGTAGTCGTCGGGGTCGGCACCCACCATGAGCGAGGCGCCGTGGCGCGCGCCCGCTTCGCCCCCGGAGATGCCGGCCCCGGCGTAGCCTACGCCGTGCGCCCGGAGCGCGGCGCCGCGACGGACCGTGTCGCGGAAGTGGGAGTTGCCGCCGTCGACCACCAGGTCACCGGGGTCGAGCGCCGGCAGCAGGTCGGCGAGCACGCGCTCGACGGGATCGCCGGCGGTCACCATCAGCAGGATCGTTCGCGGGCGCGCCAGGCAACGGACCAGGTCGACGGGGTCGGTGGCCGCAGGCACTGGCGCATCCAACGCCGCGCGAAAGCGCTCGACTTCCGCGGCGTCGTAGCTGCAGACGGTCAGCGGTATGCCGAGCTCGGCGAGCCGCCAGCCCAGATTGCGGCCCATGGCCCCGAGGCCGATCAGACCGAGTGCTGCGCTACGCGCCAACGCGTGCGCTCAGCGCGCCGGCGCCCGCTCGAACCAGGGCGTCAGGTCCCAGTCCGGCCAGCGCCGCTGCGTCAGCGAGAGCGTGCGCGGGGTCCAGAACGGATCTCCCGGCCGCGGTATACCCAGCACGGCGAGCTGTTCTGGCGAAGCGCTGGTGAGGATCGGCGCCCAGTTGCGCACCGCCGATGCCTGCCAGACGTGGAAGCCGATCTGATCGTTGCCCGCCGCCTTGTAGCCGATGGTCATGGTGTAGCGGTGCCCGCCCTTGCAGGTCAGGTTGGTCCCCCGGTGGAAGGTGTCGATGCCGTGGGCGACCACCGTGCCCGCCGGCGCTGCCGCGGAGCGCGCCCGGGCCTTGAGTGCCGTCTGCGCCTCGGCGCTGTCGGCGACCAGCGTGTCCTCACCTACCGCCTCCCGGGCGTCGGGCTTGGTCACGTAGTGGGGCGCGCCGTGGGCGTCGGTGACGTCGGTCAGGTAGATGATGAAGTCAATGGTCCGCCGGTAGGGTTCGTCCGCGGGCACGGTGAGCGTGTGGTTGCCGAAGTCGCAGTGGAAGGGCTGGTCGAAGTCCGCCTCCCCGGTGAACTTGGCCCAGGTATGGGACTGGTACAGGTGCACTTCGCCGGCGCCGAGCGCCGCCTTCGCGAAGTCGATCAGCGCGGGATGCAGCGACAGCAGGTTCATCGCGGTGGAGCCGGCGTAGGGGAGGGTGTCGATGTTGCTGAACTGGTGCCGGTCGAACCTGCCGATCTGGCCCTCGGCCTTGCGGTTCATGGGCTCCGCCGGTTCCGGCCGGCGGGCGCCGTACAGCCGATCGTAGTCCTCGACGATGGGGGCGATCTCGTCCCGCGCGAAGAAGCCGGTCACGATGGCGAAGCCGTCCGTGCGCCAGCGCTCGATGTCTGCTGCGGAGAATCGGCGCCGTTCGCGCGCCGCGGGGTTCGAAACGCCGGTTGCCGCTTCGCTCATCCTCACCCCTCGGTGTCGCGCCACAGCCAGCGCAGGCTGTCCGCAAAGATCGCGCCGCCGTGATCGAGATTATGCCCGCCGGTGCCGAACTCGAAGCGGTGGTCGTAGCCGGACCAGGACAGCGCGCTGGCCATTGCCTGGTTGGCCAGCGCCCAGTTGCCGAACGGCGTGTTCGCGTCGTTGGCGCCGCTCTGCAGCAGCACGCGGATCGGCTTGCGCGGCGTTCGCCGCACGATGGACGGGTAGTTGTGGCCGCCCCAGATGTCGGTGAACGAGCCGCAGTGGCAGAGCACGCGGCTGCATTCCTCGGGATGGTGCCAGGCGGCCGTGAACGCGGCGATTCCGCCGCTGCTGATCCCGCACGTGGTGCGATGCTCGGGCCGTGCGCTGACGCGCAGCCCGGTCTTCTGTGCCACCAGGGGGAGAATCTCGCCGAACAGAAACTCGCCGTAGCGCGGTGTCAGCCGATCGTACTCCAGGCTGCGCTGCGCGGTCCTGGCGTCGTACGACTCGATCGGGCCATCGACCGGATGGTCGGGATCGCCGGGCATGATGAACACCGCCGCGGTCGGCTGGATCTCGCCCGCGTGGTGCAACCAGTCCAGCACGCGGGTTGCCCGCACCGGTCCGCTGCGGGACAGGTACCAGCCGCCGTCGTTGAACAGCACGACGCGCACGGCGCTTGCAGCCGCTTCGGGCGGCGTGTAGATCCACAGGTCGCGCCGCGTGCCGGGGTACACGGCCGAGTCCTTCCAGTCTTCGAGCTTCTCGACGGCACCGCGAGGCACATCGTCGGCGGGGAACGCCTCCGGGCAGGGATGGTACGCGGCGTCCCACGCCGGATCGTTGTCGACGCCGTTGCGGCGGCCGTTCACCTCCGCGGGAATCGGCCGGTCGAGCCCGAAGCGCTCTATGTCCTCAAGGGGGGTCGGCATCGACGGCCTCCCGGCATCACGATGGGCAGTCCTGCAGCGGCATGCGTCACGACTGGTCGAATCGCTTGCCGTTCAAGGAAAGGATAAAGGGGCGACCCGGATGATGCGACAGGCGCCGCAGGCTCTGCGGCCGCTCTTCCCGGGCGCCATTGTGGTGGCCAGCGATCTTCCCGCGGCGTATGTTCCTGGTCGGCAATCCGGGATGACATGAATCGTTCAGCAGTCGAAAGCTCCGCGGCCGGCCTCCGCACCTGGAGTTCCATCGGGATCTTGCGAGGATCCCGCGCTGAGCTGGCCACCAATCCGTAGGCCGGCATGCTGCTAGCACTCGCTGTCATGGAGAAGCGCATACATGAATGACGACCCTGTCGACCTGGACAGCTATTTTCACGATCACTGGGTGCACGTGGAACCCGCCCGGATGAGTCGCTACGAGGCCATGTTCCAGTGGCGTGATGGCCACGCCCCGCTGATTGCGCCTGCCGAGGTCGGCGCGGGCCAGGTGGTCGTCGATTTCGGCTGCGGGCCCGGGGGCCTGAGCATGGAACTGGCCCGCCGGGTCGGGCCCGCGGGGCGGGTGCTGGCGATGGACATCAACCCGGCGTTTCTTGAGCGCACGCACGCCCTGGCGGCCAGCGAAGGCCTTGCGGAGCGGGTGGAGACCCGCCTGCTTGAAGGCGACGCCATCCCGCTTGAGGATGCCAGCGCGGATCGGGTGGTCTGCAAGAACGTGCTGGAATACGTGCCGGACCCGGCGCGGACGGTCGCCGAGTTCCGGCGCGTTCTGCGCCCGGGAGGCATTGCTCACGTCAGCGACAGCGACTGGGGCGCCGTGATCCTCGAGCCGGACGCCGGCTTCGAGCCCATCATGGCGGCGGCGAGCATCGCCTTTCGAACGCCGCGCATCGGTCGCCGTCTGTACGGTCTGTTCCGCGATGCCGGGCTCGAAGACGTTGCCGTGCAGGTGCTGGCCAGCCCCGACACCGTCGGCGCGCTGCGCCCGGTGCTGCAGAACATGGCGGGTTATGCGCGCACGTCGGGTGAGCTCGCCGATGCAGACATCGACGCCTTTCTCGGGGAGGTCGAGCGGGCCGTTGCAGAACAGCGCTACCTGGCTCTGCTGCCCCAGTTTCTGGTGACCGGTCGGGCGCCGTCGTGAGCTGCCGCCGGTCCGGAGGCCGGGCGAGACGGCGGGGAACGGCCGCAATCGAGATCTGCGCCTATCATTAGAGGGCTGGATCGGGTTGGCGTTCTGCACTCAGACCCGACGGAAGATTCGAACGAGGACCGAGCCCATGGATGACGACGCCTACCGTGACTTCTGCGCCGCCGCTGCGTTGACCGGATTGATCGCCAGGCTCCAGGACGATGACGAGGACCTGCGCCATCGTTATCACGTGCTGTGCCTGGAAGCCTATCGCGCCGCCGACGAAATGGTGGAAGCCCGGCAGGCGCGGCGCGCGAAGAGGGTCCGCCCCTAGCCGGGTTCGCCCCACGGATGTCGGCGCCGTCGGCGAGAAGGGTGTCATGGCAAAGTATCAGGCCCGCTGTTTCTGCGGCGCGGTGCGCTACGAGGTGCTGGCCGATCCAGTGGACGCCAAGATCTGTCACTGCGCCACCTGCCGCAGCCTGCATGGCGCGCCGATGCAGTGGGCGGCGATCTTTCGCAAGCGGGACGTGCGCTTCACGGCCGGTGAGGCGCACCTGCGCTTCTATCACAGCGAGAGCAATCGGGCCGAACGCATCCTGCCCTGCAAAGTGAGCTGCGCGTTGTGCGGCTCCCCGATCGCGGACGACGGGCGCCGCATGTGGCTTGCGTTCCCGACCCTGTTCGAATTCGGCGACCCGCCCCAGGTGCCCGCGACGTTCAGGCCCAGTTGCCACATCTTCTACGCTCACCGGGTGCTGGACATCGACGACGGTCTGCCGAAGTGGTCGGGCCACAAGGGCACCTCGAGGCTGCTCTGAGGGTGGGTTCCGAACCGCCGGGTAGTCTGGTATCGACCAGAGCGCATCCCGGCCCTGATCAGAGCACATCCGGGGTCGAGGCGTGGCGGATCGGCTTGATGGTTTCGCTCAGGAAGGTGATACGAACACCGAGCGAGGTCTGAAGCCCATGCCAGCAATCATCTGGATCAGCGTGCTGCTGATCGCCGGGTCCTCCGTCAGCAGTCCTGGTCAGAGTCCCGGGCGTAGCGATGCGCTTCCCCAGGGCCTGGCCTGCGTCACTCTCGAAGACTACCTGGCGGCGGCGTCTTCAGCGGACTCGGACCAGGATGGCGTCTCCAACCTCGACGACGTCTGCGCGACTGTCGTGGATCCGCAGCAGCTGGATGCCGATGACGACGGTGTCGGCGACGCCTGCGATGCCTGCCCGGAGCAGTCAGCACCCGGGTGGAAGGACGGTTGCCCGCCAGAGACATCCGATCTCGGCGCGGGAGGTGGAAATTGCCCGCCTTCTCGCTTAGGTTCGAACTGTCGTCACCTCGGGGGAAGCGGATCGTCCGGTCGGCTGCCGCCTGAGTCATTGCGGAACCTTCAGGGAGGTCAAGACCATGCAGGCTGACATCAGGCGAATCGCCCTCTTTCTCCTGCCTTTCGTGCTGCCGGCGGCGGCCAGCGCGGCGGACGCCCAGTCGATTCTCGAGACCGCCCAGCAGAAGCAGCTCGAGCGCTGGGAGGGCGTGAACGTCTACGTCGTCGAGCAGTCGATCATGGGCCACGCCGCGGAGACCTACTTCCAGCGCTTCGAGGTCGTCGGTGACGACGGCACCCAGACGCTGTTCATGCCCGTGGCCCCCGGGGATCTGCCCGACCTCGATTGCAGCGCCGCGCGGCAGATGACGCCCGAAGAGCTGGACGCCTTCGCGTCCGGCCTGGAAATGGGCGGTGCCGGCATCGCCGAGGGCATGGAACAGGGTCTGGAGGATGCCGGTCTGCCGCGCGGAATGCTGGCCGCCAGCGGTTCGGACCCGAACGCCTCCTTCGACCCGAGAGTCATGATGGGCGGTGGCGCGGCCATGATGCGTTCCATGGCCGATTACGAGCGCACCAGAGCCGCAGATCCGGATCGCGCTGCCCGGGACGCCGCAGAGTCCGCTGACCACATGGCGGAGTTCCTCCGCAGGGCCAGGCTGGTGGGTACCGAGCCCGTAGACGGACGCAAGGCCTACCACCTGGAGGCCACCGGCATCGACCACGTGCAGGCGATGGACGATGGCGAGTACCGGCTGCACACCATCGGCATGTGGATGGACGCCGAGCATTTCGTGCCGCTGCGCATGAAGATGGACGGCGAGCTCACCCAGGGAAAGGAAACCCGTCCGATGACCATCGAGCAGCTCAGCTCGGACTACCGGCAGGTGCCCGGCAGCAAGCTGTTCGAGCCGTACCAGCGGAAGATGAAGATCAGCGGGGTCATGGACGCCGCGCAGCAGGCGGAGCTGCAGCGGGCGCAGGCACAGATGGCGGATCTGGAGAAGCAGATGGCCGGGATGCCGGCGGGCCAGCGCGCCATGATGGAAAGAATGATGGGCCCGCAGCTCGAGATGATCCGCAACATGGCGTCGGGGGGCGGCTTCCAGACCGAGGTCACGGTCAACGCCATCACCGTCAATCCGAAAACCTGCGCCGGTGGGGGGCGCGGATAAACGCGCTCGCGCCGCGTTCCGGAATCCGGGCGGCGTGGTTGCCGTTGCGCGACCTCAACCCTCATACCGTTGGCGGTTTCGGCGTTGGAATGCGCTGAGATCAGAGAACCCAACGGATACTCGAGGAGGTAAGGTCATGAACCGCAGACACTTGATGCTCATCGCCATGCTGGCCGGGACCCCGGCAGCCCTGGCGCAACCACAGGCCGATCAGCCCTCGATCGCGGTGCCGCCGGGTGCCGTACAGCAGGCCGAACAGGCCGAAGCGCCGGCACCGTCATCGTCGGTGGAGGAATTCTTCGGGCGCACCGCCGATGTCGCCCGTCAGCAGGCCGAGGCAGAAGTTCAGCTCGAAACCCGTCGCAAGGTGCGTCGGGTGTTCCACCGACTGCTGCGGCGCTGAGTCACGGTAGCCGGCAGGCGGTCAACTGATAGCATGACCCGAGGGAGGACTGGAGGGGTACCTGGCCATGAGGCGGGCCCCTCGCCTCTCATGAACGGAGGAACGTGAAGTGACAAGACAGCCCGCATCAGCAGATGGCGCCGCGCCTGGCCCGTCCACGGACGAAAAGGATGCCGAGTTCCTTGCGCTGCTCGCGGAAGCGGAGTCCGGCGACCGGGCGGCCTTCAACCGACTCGTCGAGGTGGTCTACCCCGAGCTGAAACGTCTCGCTCACTATCAGCTCGCCAAGGAGCGCGGCAACCACACCTTGAGCACAACGGCGATCGTCCACGAGGCGTACGAGCGGCTGGCGGCCGGCGAGCTGAACTGGGTCGACAAGCCGCACTTCATGCGCACCGCCGCGCGGATCATGAGACATCTGCTGGTGGACTACGCGCGCCGGCGCAACGCGGACAAACGCGGGGCCGGCGAGCAGCTGCTCACCTACGAGGAGGACCGGGTCGAGGGGCAGTCCGGCCAGATGGCGATCCTCAAGCTGGAGCAGGCGCTCGAGGAGCTCGGCGAGATCGACGCGCGCATGGAGCGCGTGGTGGAGTGTCGGGTGTACGCGGGGCTGTCGGTGGCGGAAACGGCGGAGGCCCTGGGCCTGGCGGTGCGGACGGTCGAACGCGACTGGCAGCGGGCCCGCGGCTACGTGAACCGTGCCATGAGCGAGTGACCGGCCGTGGCCGGGTGAGCCATGGACAGAGCTCGCGTCTTCTCTATCTACAGTGAGGTTCTGGACGCGCCGGCCGGTCGCCGCGATGCGCTGATCCGCGACCGCTGCGAAGGCGATGCCGCCCTGGAGGCCGAGGTCCGGTCGCTGCTCGACGCCCAGGCTCAGGGGACGCTGGTCATGGACGGGGGGGTCGACGAGCTCCGCCACGACTACTGGCGCTCGTTGACAGGCGACGACCAGCACCCCGAGGAAGATCTCTCCGGCGGGCGCTTCGGCGCCTGGGAGCTGATCGAGCGGGTTGGCCGCGGCGGTCTGGCGACCGTGTATCGCGCCGAGCGCGCCGATGGCGAGTTCTCGCAGACCAGCGCCTTCAAGGTGCTTCGCCGCGGTCTCGATACCGAAGACGTGATTGCGCGCTTTCGGATCGAGCGGGAGATCCTCGCGTCGCTGTCCCATCCGGGCATCGCGTCCATTCTCGATGGTGGCTCGTTGCCGGACGGTCGACCCTACCTGGTGCTCGAGTTCGTCGACGGCATGGATGTGGTGCGCTACGCCACCAGCAACCGGCTGTCCGTGGCGCAGCGGCTGAGCCTGATACAGCAGGTGGCCGACGCGCTGAACCATGCGCATCAGCGGCTCGTGGTACATCGGGACCTCAAGCCCTCCAACGTGATGGTGACCGGGGCCGGCACTGTGCGCCTGCTCGACTTCGGCATCGCGCGGATTCTCGACCCGTCCGCGGGGCCGCTGGCGGCCAGGCTCACCCGCACCGGCGTGCACCTGCTGACGCCGGCCTACGGATCGCCCGAGCAGACTCACGGCCTGCCGGTGACGACGGCCTCGGACGTCTACCAGCTGGGCCTGCTGATGAGCGAGGTGCTGACCGGAGTCCGTCCGGCGGCGGAGCCGGGGCAGGCGCCGCTGCCGCAGCTGGCCGAACTCGGCGATCGCGATCTGCGGGCCATCGTCGACAAGGCGACCAGAGCCGAGCCGGAACAGCGCTATGGCTCCGTGCGTGAGCTGGCGGAGGACATCGAGCGCTATCGAGGCAACCTGCCCGTGCGGGCCCGGTCCGGGTCCTGGCGCTATCGCACCGGCAAGTTCCTGAAGCGTCGACCGCTGCTGGCGCCGGGCGTCGCCGTGGTCGCGATCGCGCTGGCGGGCTACGTCCTCACCATCACCAGCTATTCCCGGGAGCTCGAGCGGGAGCGAACCATTGCCGAGAAGACCCGGGAGTTCATGATCCGGCTGTTCGAGAGCCCCAAACCCAGCGCGCCCATCGATCCCGACCGCGGTCGGGCGATCACCGTGGTGGAAGCTCTCGACATCGGTCGGGACCGGCTGCTCGGCGAGCTGGCGGAGCAGCCTGCGCTGGACGCCTCGTTGAGCGCCGCCATCTCGGCCGTGTACGCGGCTCTGGATCAGTACCGGCCGGCCATCGAGCTGCGGGAGCGCGCGCTCGCCATCGAGGAAGACCTTTACGGGGCGGGCAGCGGTCGGGCGCTGGCGAGCATGCGGGAGCTTGCGCGGCTGCACGCCGTGGTGGGGGACGACCGTGCCGCCGCTGCCTGGACGGATCGGCAGCTCGCCATCGCGCGGGGGCTGAAAGATCCCGGCGTCGAGCGGGGCCTCGCCGAGCACGCGGCGGCGGAACAGGCGTTGAGGACCGGGGACACGGCGCAGGGGGAGACCCTGCTCGAAGGCGCGATCGCCGACCTCGTGTCCCAGGACGCGGTGGCCGAGCGGCTGGATGAGCAGGCGCTGCTCGCGCTGCTCGGTTCTGCTCGGACAGCCGAGGATCCGGCGACCCAGATCTACGCCATGGAGCGCATCGCCATCGAGGCGTTGGGCAGGGAAACCCCCGACGCGCTGATCATCCAGTCACGGGTCGCGTCATCGCTCTACGACGTGGGTGCCCTGGCCGCCGCGGAGACCCGCTTTCTCGAGCTGATCCCGCGCATGGAACGGATTCTCGGGGAGGATCACCCGGACACCCTGGCGACGCGCAATAACCTCGCCATCCTCTATTCCGGAACCGAACGCTACGCAGAGGCCGAGGCCGTGCACGCCGATCTGCTGTCCAGGCGTCTGAAGGTGTTCGGCAGCGACAGCCGGGCGGTGGCGGATTCCTACCAGAATCTGGCCACCGTCCTCAGCCGCCAGACGCGCTACGCGGAAGCCATCGAGCTGCATCGCCGCGCCTACCGGACCTATGCCCGCATCCTCGACGAGAAGCACTTCGCCACGACCCTGCCGCTGCTCTCCATCGCGTTCGCGCAGCTCGAATCGGGTCGGGCCGAGGCAGCGGAGGAATCCGCCCGTGGGGCCCTGGAACGCGCGCAGCAGCATCGCCCTGATTCCCCCCTGGTGCCGCTTGCGCGCTGTCTGATCGGCACTGCCCGGATTCGGCTCGGCGATCCGGGAGCGCAGGCTCTGATCGACGCGGCGCGCGCAGCGCTGATCGATGCCAGGATTCCCGCACCCTACGCCACGCTGTGTGGCGTTGCCGCCTGACGGGCATCACTCGCACGAGCGGACGCTGGCGCCGATGGACACCGCATCGGCATCCACGTCCTGGAACAGCAGGCCGGCGTTCGCGCCGGCTGCGACGCTCGTCAGGATCCGGTTGAACTGCTCGATGCCGGCGATGACCCGGGGGCCGTCGATCCCGTCGATGCACGCCGGACTTCCGGTGGTGACCCGGCCCGACTGGACCTGGCCGACCACCACGGTGCCGGTGCCCGCGATCTTGAACACGTCGGCGACGCGGAACTCGAACCCGGCCGCGGTTTCGACCGGCGCCGGATGCTTATCCGGCGACCCCGCGGCAAAGGCCAGCGGGTTCGCGAGCAGGACGAGGAGAAAGAAGGCGAGCCGGGATGGTTGCTGTGTCATGCTTGCTGACCCTCACTGGTGCTGTTCATTAGCGTTTCTATGCTCGAGGAACAGCCGGTAATTGTGCGCCGTGGTCGGGTTGAGATCCTGCTGGATCCGGGCATTCTCGATCTGTTCGTGGACCCACCGGTGCTCGGCCCAGTTGCTCCCGGCGGACTTCACCACCTCAATCTCCGCGGTGGAGGCCCGCAGCACGCTGCCGATGCCGCTCATGAGATCGCCGAACGAAGGCTTCTGCTCCTCGAACCGCATTGACCTGCCCAGTCGCTCTCGAAGGGTCCGGGTCTTGTGCTGCACGTCGGCGTAGCGCTCGATCTGCACTCGGGTCAGGCGACCGTCCGCAGGCGGATCGTAGCGATCGGCGGCAGCGCAGCGACGATGGAGAGCGCGAAGTGCCTGGCCCGGGGCCCGCTCGGGGATCTCGAGAAAGACCGGCAGGAAGCGGTAGGCGAGCACCAGGCTGTAGATGCCCGCGGCGAGGCTCAGCAGCCAGCCGAACCACGGCAGCGGGCTGATCGCGGTGCCGGCTGCCGCCGGGACGATCGCCAGTGCGACGACGGCGTAGGCAGCGTCGAAGCGCCGCTTGCCGCCGAAGGCGCCGGAGAGAACGTCGAAGATGAAGGCGATGACGAAGGTCCAGGCGAGCGCCCAAACCGAGGCGACCACGGCGATACCGACGCCGCTGGACCCGAACAGAAACGACCCGCCGGTGACCAGCGCGACGAACGCGGCGGCGAGATAGGCCGTGAGGTACACCGGCAGCGCGAGCTGCGCAAAGGAGCGCTGCCAGCCGGGTGCGGCGTTGCGATAGGCTTCGGCGGTCGCCCGAGGGTCCTTGATGACGCCGGCGACCCAGCGGACGGTGGCCCGAATGTCGAACATGTTGCTTCTCCTCCGTTGCTCGGATCGGATCGCCGCAACAGACGGTCTGGCGAGCGGATCATGTGGGAGATAGCGCGAACCGTTCTCGAATCCGCCACAAAGCCCGGACGCAGGCTCGGGCCGTGCCGATTGATACTCAGGTCACGCTCGCGGCGGAGCGCACGACGCATACTTTCTGCCTGCCAACCGATGGACGCGGCGCCGGTGGCGCCGCCGTGAGCACATGGATGTGAATACCCGCAGGTCGACCCCCGCAGATCGCCAGGACCCGCTGCCCCGGGATGCCTTCGGGGCCGGCCCGCTGAACGCGGCCGACATGTCGCGCCTGCTGGCCAACCCGCCGCCCCGGGACCCGCGCTCCCTCACGGACCTGCTGCTGGCCGGGGGTCTGATCAACGACTCGCAATCGGTCCGTGCGAACGCGTTGGCCAGCGGCGGCATGCCGCTGAGGGACGCGGTGCGCGCGGTGGGCAGCGTGGACGAGGACAGCCTCCAGCAGGCCTACGCGGTGACGCTGGGCCTGCCCTGC
>JBFISC010000080.1:0-14140 GCA_041608775.1 Pseudomonadales bacterium
CCTCCGCCTCGAGCTTCCGGAAGAAGTCGATGGTGGCGAAGTCGGCGCCGGCGTCATGGAACGACGTGACCCCGTGCCGCAGCGCCTCGTCCGCCGCGAGCTGGACCCGCTGACGCAGCAGCGCTTCCTGCTGCTCGTCGGTGAGGCGGGCATCGTAGGCATCCACCGCATTGTCCACCAGGCGCTGGGCGGTCTCCCGGAGCAGGCCGGTCGCCTCGCCCTCCGGGGTGCGCACGATGGTGCCCCCGGGGGGATCCTCGGTGTCGGCATCGATGCCGGCGGCAGCCAGCGCGGCGTCGTTGGCGAAGGCCGCGTGCCCGCTGGCGTGGCCGAGCAGCACGGGGTTATCGGGGGAAACGGTGCTCAGGGTGTCGTTGCGGGGCACCCCGTCCACCGCGTCCTCCGGCACCCGGTCCCATTTGTCCTGGTGCCAGCCCCGGCCGAAGATCCACTCCCCCGGGGCCGCCTGATCGGCGGCCACCGCGACCATGTTCACGACTTCGTCCCAGTTCGCGACGTTGTTCAGGTCGAGGATCTGCTTCGCCCGTCCCAGGCTCAGGTAGTGGCCGTGACCTTCAATGAACCCGGGGATGGCGAGGCGCCCCTGAAGCTCCATCACCTCGGTGTTCGGGCCCACGTAGGCGGCGATCTCGTCGTTGCTGCCCACGGCGGTGATGGTGTAGCCGTTGACGGCGAGGGCCTCGACCTCGCCGATATCGGGATCCACCGTGGCGATCTTGCCGCCGCGCAGCACCAGATCGGCGGGGGGGACGGCCGCCGCGCTGGCGCCGGCGTCCGGCGCCTGGGTCCGATCGTCGCCGCAGCCCGTCAGGGTCAGCGCGAGCAGGGCGAAGAGGGCCGCAGCGCGGCTGAAGCTGGTGGTCTGCATGGTCCCCTGAACGCCCCTGTCTGGTGAATCGAGTCCGGACTTTCGCACCGGCCGGAAGGCGATGCAATCCGGTCTCGCGGTGCCCCACGGCACGACGCGTCCCGCTTCCGGCCGGGTACAATGGCCGATTCAGAAGTAGAAGGATGCGGGTGTGGAAAAACCAGGCTGGTTCCTGCGCGCGCTGGAGACGCCCTATCAGGATCGGGTGGTCGACGTCGCCGACGTGCCGATCCACTACCTGTACTGGGACCCGGACACCACCGAGCCGAAGCCGGGTCTGGTGTTCGTGCACGGCAACGGGGCGCACGCCCACTGGTGGACGTTTCTGGCGCCGTTTTTTCTCGAGCACTATCGGGTCGCGGCGCTGGATCTCTCGGGGGCCGGCGACAGCGGTCATCGCGAGCGCTACTCGCCGGAGCAGTTCGCCGCCGAGGTCGCGGCCGTGGCCGACGATGCCGGATTCGGCAACGATACCGTGGTGGTGGGGCACAGCTTCGGCGGCTTCATCACCCTGAAGACCGGACTGCTGTATCGCGAACGGCTGAGCGGCGTGGTGCTGGTGGATTCTGCGGTGCGGCCGCCGGACTTCAAGTGGGAGCGGGATCCGCGGCGCTCGCCGATCAAGCCGAAGAAGGTCTACGAGAGCTTCGAGGAGGCCCTTGGCCGGTTCCGGCTGATGCCGCCCCAGGACTGCAGGAACGACTACCTGCTCGACTACATCGGCCGCCACTCGCTCAAGCAGACCGACGCGGGCTGGACCTGGAAATTCGACGACGGCCTGTTCCGCAAGTTTGATTTCGGCGAGAACATGCACGAGGACCTCGCCCGCCTGGCCTGCCGGGTGGGCGTGATCTACGGCGACGACAGCTACCTGTTCAGCCAGGACATCGCCGACTTCATGTTCCGCACCCTCGACGAGTCGGTGCCGTTCGTGGCGATCCCCGACGCCCAGCATCACCTGTTCCTCGACCAGCCGCTGGCGTTCGTCAGCGCGCTGCGGACGCTGCTGGCGGAGTGGCGACACTCGCGGCCGAACCGGGTGCGGGTGTAGCCATGCCCGGCTTCGATCCCCTGCGCTCGGATGCCGATCTCATCGTCTACCTGGACATCAAGAGCCCCTATGCCTTCATTGCCAAGGACCCCACCCGTGCCCTGGCCCGCCAGCTCGGCGTGCGCGTGGACTGGCGCCCACTGACCCTGGACATCCCGAGCTATCTCGGTTCCGCCCGGCTCGACGATTCCGGCAGGGTGGAGAAGAGCGAACGCACGCCGGAGCAGTGGACGGCGGTCCGCTACGGCTACCGCGATGCGCGGCGCTATGCCGCGCTGCTCGGCTACACGCTGCGGGGCACGGTGAAGATCTGGGATACCTCGCTGGCGCACATCGGCTTTGCCTGGGCCAAGGCTCAGAGCGACGACGTGCTCGCCGGCTATCTGGACCGCTGCTACGAGCGGTTCTGGCGCCGCGAGCTCGACGCCGAGGACCCGGAGGTCGTGTCCGGCGTGCTGCGCGAAGCCGGCGCGGAACTGGAGGGATTCGACGACTATCGCGTGGGGGCAGGGCGCCGGCAGCACGACGCCGAGCAGGAGGCCATCTTCGCGGCGGGGATCTTCGGGGTGCCGAGCTACGTGGTCGGGGGTGAGCTGCTGTTCGGCCGCGAGCACCTCCCCCGGGTGCGCTGGCTGCTCGAGGGTCGTCGTGGTGCTGCGCCCGACGTCGCCTACCTGCCGCTGGCGGCGGCCCATGGCTGAGAGCCGCAACGATCGGGAGCCGGCGTTCGAGTTTGCGGCTCCGCTCAGCGTGTGCGTGGACGTCACCCACCCGCACAGCTACCTGGCGCTCGGTCCGGTGGAGGCGCTGGCCGCCGAGCTGGCCATCGGCGTGGACTGGCTGCCGTTTCCGGCGGCGGGCCTGAAACCGCCACCGACCGGCGACGACCGTGGCTCGCGCCACCGGCGGCTGCGCGCCGAGTACCAGGCGAGCGAGATCGCGCGCTACGCGGAGGCCCAGGGTCTGCGGATCCGCGAGCCGTTCCGGGATGTCGACGGCACCGCCGCCTGCGTTGGCCACCTGTGGTTGAGGCGGCAGGCGCCGGAGCTGCTGCCCGGCTTTCTGCGCCGGTTGTCTCAGGGTCTCTGGACGGGAGACCTGGACGTTGCGGACCCGGCCGTGGTTGCCGGCGCCATCGCCGCGCTCGGCGAGGACGCCGCCGGGTACCTGACGTTCGCAGCGGGTTCCGGGCCGGGCGAGCTGGCAGCGCTGCGTCAGGCCCTGGTGGCCGCCGGGGTGTTTGCGGTGCCCAGCCTGGTGGTGGAGGACGAGGTCTTCCTCGGGCGCGCCCATCTGCCCATGGTGCGCTGGCGGCTCGGTGGCCGCGAGGGGCCGGCGCCGATCTGACGGCCGGGCCGGATCTGTGACGGACGGCCCGTTTCGGCAGCGCCGGATGGTCCACGCTCAGCTGATCGACGGCTCCGGATCCCGGAGGCACGCGCATGGACAGACTGATTTCCCTGGGACTCTTCCTGCTGGCGCTCGGCGCCGGCAGCGTCGCCGTGGTGCTCGTGCTGGCGGGGTTCATCGAGTTCCTGCAGAGCGGGCGCTGGCCGGATCAGTCGCTGTTGCGCCTGGGCTACGACAGCGGGCTGCTCCGGGCGCGCTGGTTTCTCGCCCACGACTGGGCCATGATCCTGCGGAATCTGCTGGCCGGCGTGCCGGCGGCACTGGCGCTGGCGGCGCTGGTGCCGCCATGCTGGTGGCTCAGCGGCCGCCTCGCGCAGTAGCGCTGAGGTCCGGCAGGCGCAGCTCGCGCCGGGCTCCCCGCTGTTTCTCCCCGGGTCACTTCGCATATGGTTGCAGCCTCGGGTTGCTGCTGACGGATGGTCCGCCGGTTGCGCCCGCGCTCGGGAGGCAACGTGAACCGCAATCTGCTCCTGCTCATGGCCAGCCAGTGCATGGCCACCGCGGGCACCGTGCTGGTGGTCACGCTGGGCGGCATCGTCGGGACCGCGCTGGCGCCCGCCGCCGCCCTGGCGACGGTGCCGATGTCGCTGATGGTGGTGGGCACCGCGGCTGCGGCGGTCCCCGCTGCCCTGCTGATGCGCCGCATCGGCCGGCGCCGCGGCTTCGCGCTGGCGGCGCTCGCGGCCGCGGGGGCCGCGCTGCTCGGCGCCGCCGCCCTCTGGTTCGAGAGCTTTCTGCTGTTCTGCGCGGCAACGCTGCTGATCGGCGCCAAGGTCGCCTTCAGCCAGCAGTACCGGTTTGCCGCGGCGGAGAGCGTGGCCGCGGCCCGGGCCGGGCGCGCGGTCTCGCTGGTGCTGCTGGGCGCCGTGGGCGGCGCCTTCCTCGGCCCCGAACTAGCCACCCGGGCTGCGCATCTGGTTGCCGAGGTGACCTACGCGGGCTCCTTCCTGGCGCTGGCCGTGGTGTTTGTCGCGGCGGCGGGGTTGCTAGCGTTGCTGGCCGAGCCCCGGGTCGTCGAGAGCGGAGAGATCGAGGCCCCGCGCCGGCCTCTGTCCGTGGTCGCCCGCCAGCCGCTGTTCGTGATCGCCGTGCTCGGCGGCGTGGTCGGGCAGGGGGTGATGACCTTCGTGATGACGGCCACGCCGATCTCCATGCACGTGCTCGACGGTTTTTCCCTGGCCGAGACCGCCGGGGTGATCCGGGTGCACGTGCTGGCGATGTATTTGCCGTCGCTGGTGTCCGCGGTGCTGATCGGCTGGCTCGGCGTCGGCCGGCTGATGGGGCTCGGTCTGGGCCTGTTCGCCGTCACGCTGGTGATCGCCTTCCAGGGCCACGAGTACCTGCACTACTGGGGCTCGCTGTTGCTGCTCGGCGTCGGCTGGAACTTCCTGTTCGTCGGCGGTACCAGCCTGCTGGTGCAGAGCTACCGCCCCTCGGAGCGGTTCACCGCCCAGGCCGCCAACGACTTCTGCGTGTTCGGCGTGGCGGCGCTGGGTTCCCTGCTGGCCGGCTCGGTCGTCCACGTGCTGGGCTGGGAGGGCGTGCTCTGGGGCTCGCTGCCGTTGCTCGTAGTAATGGCGGTCGCCCTGGTGTGGTTCGCGCTGCTGCCGCGCGCTGATGAAGCCCCCGCCAAGGCGGTATAGTCGCAGCCTGTCGACAGCCAGGAAACGCTTCATGAACGACAACGAACGGGTGGTCCGCGAGTTCATCGCCGCCTGGTCCCGGCTCGATCCGAGCGAACTCGCCGGGTACTTCACCGAGGACGGCTGCTACTACAACATGCCGACCGAGCCGGTGCGCGGTCGGGACAAGGTCGAGCAGTTCATCCGTGGCTTCACCGCCAACTGGACAGCCACCGAGTGGGAACTGATCAGCATCGCAGCTGCCGGTGATCGCGTGTACGCCGAGCGCGTGGACCGCACCAGGACCACTCAGGGCGATGTGGACCTGCCGTGCCTCGGCGTGTTCGAGATGGAGGGCGGCAAGATCCGCGAGTGGCGTGACTACTTCGACCTGAATACCTTCATGCAGGCGCTGAAAGGCTGATGCCTTTGGGCTCCACCTGAGCACGGTCGTGCTGGCCGAGGTGGTGGACATCCGGCGCTGGTTGCATCACGACCGGCGCACGCCCTATCCGCAGCGGCTCGAACGGGATCGTCAGATCGGTCGGGTGCTCCAGGCGCGCCCGCCGCTCCGGCGCGTGCTCGGCTGGTGGGATCAGGTGCGCGGGACCGGCACCCAGGAGCCGTTCGGCGAGCGGGTGGCGGCAGGGCGCTGGCTGGCCGGCATGGCGCTGGGTCTGCTCGGCGTTGTGCTTGGCGCAGGGGTCGTCGCGGTCGCGCTCGGCTACGAGGGCCGCTACCCGGTGAACCTGTTCACCCTGCTCGGGGTCGCGGTGGCTCTGCCGCTCTTGATGCTGCTGCTCACCCTGTTGCTGCTGCCGGGACGCCTGCCCGGGCTGCGCTCCCTGCAGACGGTGATCGCCGGCATGAACCCCGGGCGCTGGGTGGGCGCCTGGCTGGACCGGTTTCTCGGCGCCGATCTGTTCGCGCCGAGGCTGCTGCGCGGCGGCAGCAGCAGCGCGTTCTCGCGCTGGCAGCTGGTGGTCTTCTCCCAGTGGCTGGCCCTCGGCTTCTTCACCGGAGCGCTGGTGGTGGCCCTGCTGCTCGTGACCTTCACCGACCTGGCGTTCGGCTGGAGCACCACCCTGAACGTCGATGCCTCCCTGGTACAGCGGGCGGTGGCGATGCTGGCCTCGCCTTGGGCCGGCTGGTTGCCCCAGGCGGCCCCGGATGCCGCGCTGGTGGAGGCATCGCGGTTCTTCCGCCTCGAGGAGGGCGGCATGCCCCAGGCCCGGGCGGCGCGGCTGGGCGGGTGGTGGCCGTTCGTGCTCATGACCATGCTCGTCTACGGGGCGTTGCCGCGACTGCTGCTGCTGGTCGTCGCGGTCTGGCGGCTGCGTCGTGCCACCGAGGCGCTGCTGCTGGACGATCCTGAGGTCTCCGCGCTGCTCGATCGCATGGAGGCGCCGCTGGTGGCCCTCGGCGGGGACACCGAGGAAGAGCAGCTCGAGATCCAGCGCCAGGGCCTGCCGCCGCCGCGCGAACCGGTCTCCGCCCGCGGTCTGGTGCTGCTGGTTTGGAACGCCGCCGCCGAGGTGGCGGTCGCCGACCGTTGGCTGGCGGACAATCTCGGTGCGCGCGCGTCCGCCCACGCCGAGGTGGGGATCCTGCAGCCCGAGGAAATTCGTCGCGGTGCGCTCGCCGCTGCCCGCGCGGCCGTGGACGGTCCGGTGCGTCGAGTCGTGCTGGTGACCAAGGGCTGGGAGCCACCGCTGCTCGAGTTCATGGACTTTCTCGGCCTGGTGCGCGAGGAGCTCGGCGGCGAGCCGAGCATCACGGTCGTGCCTTTGGATGTGTCCGGGCGGGCGGTGGAGGCGGCGGACCGCGAGGTCTGGGCGCGCGCCCTGGCCCGGGTGCGCGATCCGCGCCTGTACGTGATGGACGCGGTGGCGGAGGCATCGTGACACCTACTTTTGCGGTGGTCGGCCAGCCGAACAAGGGCAAGAGCAGCATCGTTGCGACCCTGGCGGAGGACGAGCGCATCGCCATCGCGCCGACGCCGGGCACCACCCGCAGCGCCCACCGCTACACCCTGAGCATCGACGGCGAGCCCCAGTACGTGCTGGTGGACACGCCGGGCTTTCAGCGCGCCCGGGCGGTGCTCGACTGGCTCGAGGCCCGCGCCGGAAGCGCGCAGGAGCGGCCGGCGGTGGTGGCCCGGTTTGTCGCCGAGCATCGCAACGACCCGCGCTTTCACGATGAGTGCGAGCTGCTCGAGCCCATCGTCGGCGGGGCCGGCATTCTCTATGTGGTGGACGGCACCAAACCCTACGGGCCCGAATATGAGCTCGAGATGCAGGTACTGCAGTGGACGGGCCGGCCGCGCATGGCGCTGATCAACATGATCGGCGAGGGCGACTACGTCGAGCAGTGGCGCCAGGGGCTCGATCAGTACTTCTCCATTGTTCGGGTTTTCGACGCTGTGCGCGCCGACTTCGGCAAGCGCCTGGCGCTGCTGAACGCCTTCGCCGAGCTGGATGAGAGCTGGCGCGAACCGATCGGGCGCGCGGTGGCGGCGCTGACGGAGGAGCGCGAGCGCCGCCGCCGCCGGTCGGCGAGGGAAATCGCCGATTGCCTGGCCTTGGCGCTCGCGCTGGTGGAACGGACCCCGCTGAGCGACGCGGACGCGGCGTCCTCGGACCGGCGCCGGGAGCTCGAGGCCCGGTTGCTCGAGCGCCTGCGCGAACGCATCCGCGAGCGCGAGCGGGACGCCAGGGACCGGGTGCAGAGCATCTACCGGCATCAGGGGCTGAAGCGGGAGGAAGCCTCTGCAGAGCTGCTTGCCACAGACATCTTCACCGACGAGGGCTGGGAGCTGTTCGGTCTTTCCCGTACCGAGCTGGTCGTGTCCGGCGCGCTGTCCGGTGCGGTCGCCGGCGGCGGCATCGATGTTCTGCTGGGCGGTGCTTCGCTGCTGCTGGGCTCCGGCATCGGCGCGCTGATCGGCGGCGCGGGGGCCTGGTTCGGCGGCAGCGAGCTGGCCCGGGTCAAGGTGCTGGGCCAGACGCTGGGCGGGCGAGTGCTGCAGGTCGGGCCGGTTAAGGCGCCCAATTTTCCCTGGGTGATGCTCGGGCGCAGCTGGGTTCACCATCGGCTGGTCTCGGAGCGAAACCACGCGCGGCGCGAGGCCATGTCTCTGGCAATGGGCGCGGAAGCGCACCTGATGGACCAGGTGCCGGATCGGCTGCGCAAGGACCTGGCTTCCTGCTTGAAGAGCCTGCTCGAAGATCCCGACGACGCCGAGTCCCGGCGCCGCCTCGCGGAGCTGGTGGAAACGCTCCTGGGCGTGGAGTAGTGACGAGTGATGCCGCCTGGGGGTAACACGGACTGACTCGGGGTGCATGGCTTCCCTTGCGGCGCCGGCCAGTGATAAAAAGCCGCCATGGAGAGGGTTCTCGCGACGCTCTGGCTGCTGCTGGCCGGCGCGGCTGCATGGGCGGATGTCATCGTCGATCTGGCGCCGGGGGAGAGCATTGTCCTCCAGCGGGTCGACTCCGTTGACGCGATCCATATCGACGGTCGTCTCGACGAGCCGGTTTGGCAGACCCTGCCCGCTTACGACGAGTTCGTCGTCATCGATCCCGACACGCTCGGCAAGGCCAGCCATCAGACCCTGGTGCGCCTGGCCTACGACGATCGCGGGCTGTACGTGGGCGCGGACATGCGCCAGCCGCCGGAGACCCTGATCAAGCGTCTGTCGAGCCGCGATACCCGGGAACTGAACCGGGACGCGATCAGCCTCACCCTGGATACCTCCGGACAAGGCCGCTACGGGTTCTGGTTCGGCGTCAACCTCGGTGACTCGTTGATGGACGGCACGGTGCTGCCGGAGCGCCAGTTCAGCAGCGACTGGGACGGCCCCTGGCGCGGTCGGAGCCAGGAGACGGCCACCGGCTGGACGGCGGAGATGTTCATCCCCTGGAGCACCGTCGCCATGCCGGCCACCGGCAGCCTGCGGAACATGGGCCTGTACATGTCGCGCAAGGTCGCTTACCTGGACGAGCGCTGGGGCTGGCCCGCGCTCCCGGACACGGTGCCGAAATTCATGTCCGTGCTGCAGACAATCGAGATGCAGGAGGTGGCGCCGCGGCAGCAGTACAACTTCTATCCGTTCGTGGCGGCAACCAACGACTTCATCGACGATGATCTGAGCTATCGGGTTGGCGCGGACGTGTTCTGGCGGCCGTCAACGAACTTCCAGCTCAACGCCACGGTCAACCCGGACTTCGGCAACGTCGAATCCGATGAGGTGGTGATCAACCTCACCGCCACGGAGACCTTCTTCCCCGAGCAGCGGCTGTTCTTTCTGGAGGGCCAGGAGATCTTCTTCGCCACGCCGCGGGCCGATACCCGGGGTGGCGGTGCGGGCAATGCCGGCGCGCCCTACACCATGGTCTACACCCGCCGGATCGGCGGTGCGCCGCGACCGCCGGACGCGCCGCCGGGCGTCGAGGTTCCGGATCGGGAGCGGTTTCAGCCCACCGAGCTGCTCGGCGCCGCCAAGGCCACGGGTCAGACCGGACGCCTGCGCTACGGGGTTCTCGGCGCCTTCGAGGACGACGTCAAGTTCGACGTGATGGACGGCGCGCAGCCGCTGAACCTGCGCCAGGACGGCAGCGACTACGGCATCGGCCGGCTGCTCTACGAGGACAATGCCGGCGGTGCTTACCGGGCGCTGGGATTTCTTTCCACGGCGGTGCTGCACCCGGAGGGCGATGCGCTCGCCCAGGGCATCGACGTCCACTACCTCACGCCCGACGGCAAGCTGAAGATGGACGGCCAGGTGATGACCTCGGACGTCGACGGGCTGGGTCGCGGCTATGGCGGGTTTCTCGACTTCGAGTACACCTTCCGGCGCGGCATGCAGCAGCGCCTGGGGCTGGAGTACTTCGATGAGTCCTTCGACATCAACGACCTCGGGTTCCTGGAGCGCAACGACCGCTACCGGCTGCGCAGCTCGTTCATCCTCACCCGCTCCGGCATGAGCTGGGCGCGGAGCAATCAGTTCGACCTTCGCGGGTTCCTGCAGAACAACGTCTCCGAGGACCTGTTCACCGGTGGCGGCATCTTCCTGACCAACCGCACCACCTTCAACAATCTGTCGACCGTCACCGCCCGTCTGCACTTTCTCCCCGAGCAGTACGACGATCTGAACAGCTTCGGCAACGGCACCTACCGGGTTGAGGAACGCGCGGAGGCTTTCGTGTTCTGGGATTCCGACAGCACCAAACAGCTCAGCTACGAGTTCGGCGCCGGCGCCTTCGAAGACAATCTCGGGGATCCGGGCTGGATGGCCGAAGCAGGGTTCAACTGGCGCCCCAACGATCGCTTCAGCGTCGGGTTCGAGGCGAGCTTCCGGCATCGCAGCGGCTGGCTGCTGCATCAGGGCGGTGACCTGTTCGCCACCTTCGACGCCGATCAGTGGGCGCCCAAGCTCACCGTCGACTACTTCATCAGCGCCCGGCAGCAGCTGCGGCTCGGGGTGCAGTGGGTGGGGATCCGGGCGAAGGAGGACGAGTTTCAGCGCATCCCGGCCTCCCCCGGCGATCTGATTCCCACCGCCAAACCTGTCGGGCCGGGAGCGCGCAGCGACTACAGCTTCTCGGTGTCGCAGTACAGCTTTCAGGCACGCTACCGCTGGGAGATCGCGCCGCTGTCGGACATCTTCCTGGTGTACACCCGCCAGGCCGACCTCGGCGCCGCGCTCGGGGACGACTCCTTCACCGACGTCTTCAACAACGCCTGGGACGATCCGCTGCAGGACGTCCTCGTATTCAAGATCCGCTACCGCCTAGGCTCCTGAGAGAGTGCCGGGCATTAACCTTTAACCTTTTCGCTGAAGTGCTGCCGGATAATGGGCCCGCGGAAAAGGTTAAAGGTTAATGCCCGGCACTGACGGCACGTCTGGCGGTCACCGTCCCAGGCTGTAACGAAACCCCGCGACCACCGACGTGACGTAGCGCTTCTCGGTGTTGAACTGTGACCCGTCCGACGCGGTCATGTCCGTGCTGCCGGTGATGAGCTGACGATACGCGGCAGAGAAATGCAGCCGGTCGCTGATGGCGACGTCCACGCCGACCATGGCCTGGGCGGCGGGGGCGGTGCCGTGGTCGTCGATGAGCGAGGCGCGCTGCTCCACCGGATCACAGGCGAAATTGCGGCAGAACCCGGCGGTATCGATGTCGTAGGAGGATCGGACCCAGCCGGCGCCGAGACCAACGAACGGCCGTACCGCGGACCCGGGCGCGAACTGGTGGATGGCGTTGAGCATCAGGCTGTAGCTCTTGACGCTGCCGGACGCCGAGTCCTCGCCGATGTCCTTGGAGAACTCCATGACCTCCACCGCGTTGTTCCAGTAGCTGGCTTCCAGCTCGATGCGCCAGCGCGGGTGCAGATGATAGCCGACGCCGACCGTGGCCGCGGTGCCCAGGTCGAACGCATCGATCACCAGATCCGTATCCTCGATGTCCTCGTCCTGGGCGAATCCGCCGCCGAGGCTGCCGGTTGCGTACCATCCCCGCTCGAACGCCTGCCGGGGCGCGGGGGCCCCGTAGAAGCCGGCGTTCCCGCCGTGATAGCGAAGCTGCAGCCAGGCGGAGCGAACGGTGTGGTCGGTATCGACCTCGGCGCCGGAAACCTCGTTCATGTTGACGTCGGGCATCTGCCAGTAGCGGAAATCGGCGGCGAGCTCCAGGCGCCGGGTCAGAGGAACGGTGACACCCGCGATGAGCTGCCAGGCGAACCCGGCATCCTCGTCGTTGATGATGTCCCGGCGTGGCCGCTGCAGGAACCGACTGCTGATCTCGAGCTCGGAGTAGTGGACGTCCAGACGGCCTCGGCCGGCGCCGATGCCGACATAGGGCCGCCACGCCTGACCGACCCGCAGGTCGCGGATCACGTTCAGCATCAGGCTCGACGTCTCGAGGGAGTCGCGCTCGTCGGTGTCCACCTCGATGCCAGCCGAGGACGAGTAGAGCAGCTCCGGAGAGCGGTCGAACTCGTGGTAGTTCAGCTCTACCCGCCAGTCGTCGTTCACCCGTCTGCCCAATGCCACGGTCAGCTGGTTGGTGCCCCGGTCGAAGTCCATGGTGGCGTTGCTGGCGTCGAGCTTCAGGGTATCCGCGTAGCTCCAGCCGATGCCGAGCCCGGCGTACCAGGGGTCGAGCACCTCCGCCTGAGCCGGATGCATCAGGCCGAAGGCGCAGCAGCCGAGGATCGAGCCGAAAAAACGCCTCGAGTGCCGGGGACGGCGGCGCAGGGCCGCCGCCCATCCCTCCACGTTCTGCCGCCACCTGAGCCGAGGTGCGGGTGGACGGGAGGATCGAGGTTCGCGCATGTTGCCGGCCTGAAGTTGAACTGAAGGGTCGATTGGCGGGGCATCATACGGGGAGTGTCGACGAAGCCCAAGGTTGCAGACGCGCGAGCCGGCGTGCAGCGACGCGCGCGCGGGCTCCGTCATGCGATCACTGCCGCGCGCGGGAAGGGGTTCGGCGCGCGTGAGCGCGCCTTTTCAGCGACGGGCAGCGGTCTGAAGCGCTACGCCGCCCCCGAGCGCAGCAGGTTGAAGAACTCGCGTCGCGTCTTCGGCCCGTGGGTTGCGTAGCTCGGGTTGGGTCGCTCCGAGTACTCGGCCCGGGCACTGGAGATCTTGTCGGCACGGGCCCGCAGCCTCACTTCATCGGCGCTGATGCGATAGGGGACCGTGGCGTTCAGGCCGAACACTTTGACGCGCAGCGCCGAAGTGAGCTCCGGGTAGCCGTGGGCTTCGCGCAGCGGCTCTGCGATCTGGAAGGTGCGGAAGGCCTGAATCTGGTCCTGGGGCGAGCCGTACCAGATCGAATCGGTGCCCCACAGGACGTTGTCCGGACCGACGTACTTCAGCAGCTTGCCAAGCGCGTGCGCGGCGTCGTCGGGCTCCCGCATGAGGAAGCGCCAGGTGCTGCCGAGCTCGGCGTAGACGTTGCTGCCCGGGCCGATGCCGTTGTCCTGGAGAGACTGGATCAGGGTGTCGATCCCGTCGCGGCCGGCGCCGGGTTCGAAGGCGCGTTCTGGTTTGCCGGCCACGTAGCCGGAGTGATAGATGATGAACTTCACGTCCGGATACTGCTTCGCCACCACGCCGACGTCGCGGCAGGTGCTGTACTCGTAGGCCTTGTCGGACAGCGGCAGGCCTTTGTGGATGCAGATGACCTTGACGTCGAGATCGCGGGCGCGCTCGATCATGGCCAGCCCCGCATCGTCGGAGAGCCAGAAGCCGCCGCCGGGGCCGAACTGGGTGTAGGTCTTCCAGGCGCTGATGTTCCAGTCTTTCGCCAGCGACTCCATGCGCCCCAGGTCGCCGGCCTGGTTGGGGTTCACCCGGCCGTGCAGCATCAGCCGGTGGGTGCCTTCCATCTCGTCGACGATCTGGCGCACCGCGCTCGCCGCCTCGATGGTCACCGGCTCGGCGTCCGGCGCGGAGGGCACGAACGACAGCACCATCATGTCGGTGTCCGAGTCGAGGAACACGTCTTTGACGAACTCCTCCGGGCCCAGGCAATCGAGGTACGACATGGGATCGCCGCCGTAATTGCGATCGCAGTCAGCCTTGGGCATGCCGGCAAAAGGCTTGGCGAACTCGGGAATCTGGTCCAGCCACTTGCCGGTAGGGTCCACGTAGTGGCCCTGCACATCGAAGATGAACTCCTCGCCGTCCACGCTCGCCTGGGCGAGGTCGGTGTCGAGGGCCGCCTCAGCCGGGACCTCGAAGAATCCGCCGAGCTTGCCGGCAGCGGCGTTCACCTGATTCATGGCCAGCAGCGTGGTCGCGGCGCCGCAGCTCGAGATCAGAAATCTGCGGCGGCTGCGGCCCACCCGACGGGCGTTGTCGGTGGCGGCCTCCAGGGCGGCAGTGTTGCCGAGCCGATTGGCCCGGGACAGCGGGACGGGGACGAACTCGCCGTTGCTGGTGGTGTCGATCTTGATCGGCAGCTTCAGTCCATCGGGATCCAGGTCCTGGCGTCGGCTCATGGGCGGCTCCCCCGTGCGTTTCGCACCATGGTAGCGCGCGCGGGGAGGGCGTCTCCAGCAGCCGCGCGGGGTTGGAGGGTCGGACTGGCAGAAATCCGGCGCGAACCCGGGAACAGATTCTGCGGCGGAGGCGACTCTATACTGGCGGGACCAACGAGC
>JBFISC010000081.1:0-14138 GCA_041608775.1 Pseudomonadales bacterium
AGCCTGGCCCGCAGCGCTTCGGCGTCTTCGATCAGGGGGTCCGCGCTGCCCACGGCAATGTGCGCCGGCGGCAACGCGCCGGCTTTGAGGATGGGGCTCACCCGCGGATCTGCGGTGAGACCCGGCGCGTCTCCCAGGTAGGCGTCGACCAGCAGCCGGGTCATGGGGCTGGACTCGAGGCCGGTGAAATCGTAGACGCCGTAGATGAGCCCCACGGCCCGGATCGGCGCGCCCGCCTGGCCAGCGGCGAGCTCGATGGCCACGGCGGCGGCCAGGTTGCCGCCGGCGGAATCTCCGGCCAGCACCAGGCGCTGGGGGTCGCCGCCGAAGCGGGCCGCCTCCCGGACGGCGAAATGCACGGCGTGGACGCAGTCGTTGAAGCCGGCGGGGAACGGATCTTCCGGTGCCAGCCGGTAGTCCACGCTCATCACCAGAAAACCCTGTTCGGCCAGCCGGTAGGTGAGCTTGCGGTGGCTGGCCGGTGAACCCCAGACCCAGGCGCCGCCGTGGAAGTAAACGAGCACCGGGAACGGGCCGCGACCCGCGGGCGTGATGACATCGAGGGTCAGGGTGCGCCCGCCGACCTCGCGGTAGGCGACCCCGGGGTGAAATGCCCCCACCGTCGGCAGGCCGTCGTTGAGCCACTCGGCGACCCCGTCGAGCAGCTCGCGCAGGTCCGCCACGGAAGCCAGCGCCTCGTCCGATGACCCAGTTGCGGCGATCCCTTCGAGCAGGGAATCCAGGTTCATCGCTACCCCTCGGCGGCGGCGCGGTCTAGCCGCCCGAAATCGCGCCGAGAACGAACAGCGGCTCTGCGCCGCTCGCGATGGCCTTGGGCAGGGGCTCGTCCGGCGGGTTGTGGGACACGTCCTCGTTGCAGGCGAATATCCGGACCTTGGGCCGGCGCCTCCCGGCGTGATCGCGGATGGTGCCCCGCAGTGCCGGAAAGCTCGCTTCCAGGGCATCGAGGACCGTCCGCTGGGTCACCGGGCCCCCGACGGTCACGGTGACCTCCCGCTCGAGCTTTGCCAGGCGCTGCAGCTGATCCGGCAGCAGCACCCGGATTCGGGCGGGTCGCGCGGACGGCGCTTCGCTCATGGCAGCGTCTGCACCTCCACCGACAGCACCGCCGGCAGGTCGCGGACGATGGCCGTCCAGTGGTCGCCGCCGTCGGGCGAAGCGTAGACCTGACCGCCCGTAGTACCGAAGTAGATGCCGCACTGGTCGAGGGTGTCTACGGACATGGCGTCCCGGAGTATGTTCACGTAGCAGTGCTCCTGGGGCAGGCCGCGGGTGAGCGGCTCCCACTCGTGCCCGCCGCCGCGGCTCCGGTACACGCGCAGCTTGCCCTCGGGCGGGTAGTGCAGCGAGTCGCTCTCGATGGGCACCACGTACACGGTTTCGGGCTCGTGGGCGTGGACGGCGATGGGAAAGCCGAAGTCGCTCGGCAGGTTGCCGCTGACCTCGTGCCAGGCGTCGCCGCCGTCGTCGCTGCGCATCACGTCCCAGTGCTTCTGCATGAACAGCACGTCCGGGCGCGACGGGTGCATGGCCAGGTTGTGCACGCAGTGGCCGATCTCGGCGGTGGGGTTGGGAATCTGCTCGGACACCAGGCCCTGGTTGATGGGACGCCAGGTCTGGCCGGCGTCGTCGGTGCGGAACGCGCCGGCGGACGAGATGGCCACGTACATGCGGTCCGGGTTCTGCCGGTCGAGCAGGATGGTGTGCAGGCACAGGCCGCCGGCACCGGGATCCCACTCCGTGCCGCTGCCGTGGCCCCGCAGCCCCGCCAGCTCCTGCCACGATTGGCCGCCGTCGGTGGATTTGAACAGCGCCGCGTCCTCGACCCCGGCATAGACCGTATCCGGATCGTCCAGGGACGGCTCCAGGTGCCAGACCCGGGCGAACTCCCAGGGATGCGGGGTGCCGTCGTACCAGCGGTGGGTTGTCAACGGCTTGCCGGTCTCGGCAGAGGTATCGTAGGCAAACAGGCTCGGCGCGGGGGCCGGCATGGACCCGTCCTCCTGCACCTCGTCGATCTTCGGGATGTCAGCCGGGTCGATGCCCGGCTGCTCCCAGGTCCTGCCGCCGTCGCTCGAGCGCTGGATGATCTGGCCGAACCAGCTGCTGGTCTGCGAGGCGTAGATGCGGTTCGGATCCGCGGGCGATCCCTTCAGGTGATAGACCTCCCAGCCGGCGAAGTGTGGCCCGTCCACGGTCCAGTGCTTGCGATTGCCGTCGGCGCTGAGGATGAAGGCCCCTTTGCGGGTGCCGACCAGAATCCGGACTCCGCTCATGACGCTCCCCCCGGAGGTGCGGAACCGACGAATGTAACGCCGTCGCGGCCCGGATGCCAAACCAACGCCGCCGGCGCCCAGCGCCGCGGGCGCTCAGGCGCCGTCAGCGAACATCTGCAGCTCCCAGTCGGTGACCGCGCGCTCGAAGGCGTCGATCTGCCAGCGCCGGTCGCCGACGTAGCCGTCGACGAAGGCGTCGCCCAGCGTATCCCTGGCCAGCCGGGAGCGCTCGAACGTCTCGATCGCCCCGGCAAAGGTGGTCGGGAACGCAGGCTCGCCCGCCGCCGCATCCCAGCCGTTGCCGGTCACCGGCTCGGGCGGCTCGAGGCGTTCCTCGAGGCCCCGCCGCCCGGCCATGACCACTGCCAGCAGTCCCAGGTGCGGCGACACGTCGGCACCGGCGAGGCGCATTTCCACCCGGGCGGTGCCCGGGCTCTGGTTGATCACCCGGTTGGCCACGGTCTTGTTGTTCACGCCCCAGGTGTTGTTGAGCGGGGTGAACAGCCCCGGGAGGAAGCGTTTGTACGAGTTGAGGTTGGGCGCGATCAGCAGAAACAGCTCGGGCAGGTAGGCGTGCAGGCCGGCGACGAAATGCCGCACCTGAGGGCTCAGGTTGTCCGGCGCGCCGGCATCGAAAAACGCGCTGTCGCCCGATTCCGCGTGCTTCAGAGACACGTTGATGTGGGCGCCGCAGCCCTGGTGTCTGTGATGCCAGCGGGCCATGAAGGACATCAGAAAGCCTCGCTGGCGCGCCAGCAGCTTGGCGACGTTCTTGAACAGCGCGGCGTTGTCCGCGATACGCAGGCCGAGCTGCGGGCGCAGGCTGGTCTCGATGAGAAACTTGAACTCCGCGTGCTGGGCGTCGAGCTCGATGTCCATGGCGGCGCAGGCGGCGTTCAGCTCGTCCAGGTAGTCGCGATCCTCCTGGCCAGGCACCATCTGGTAGGGCCGTTCGTACCCGGTGTGGTAGGCCAGAGCGTTCACCGACTTCCGGCGCAGCGTGTCCAGACTTTCCTTGAGCGGCACGCTCTCCAGCTCGAACGCGCCGTAGGCCAGATAGCCCAGGGACCGAAGGCGCGCCAGCTCTTCGCGCAGCCTGGCACGCACGCAGTACTCGCGGGTCGAGTCCGTGAACTCGCCGATCAGCAGCAGGCCGTCGCCGTCTGCCTCCAGCGGGAAGTCGCGACAGCTTTCGGCATCCATCAGCAGGACGCCGTCGCGGAACCCGTCCGCCGGGTCGGCATGGGGGTTGGACTCGATCAGGTCGGTGCCCGACGGCGCGGCTGCCAGGATCGCGGCCACCATGTTGGTGCCCTCGGTCAGCGCTTTGCGCAGGTTGGCGACATTGGCGCGCTTCGCCATCATGTGCCCGTAGCTGTCGAACAGGCAGAACTGCACGTCGCGCAGGCCCCGCTCCGTGGCCTTGGTCAGAACCGCCTCGACGGCAGCCGGGGTGTTGCTGAACGCTTTGTCACTCACGACGATCGCCTGCCCCGGTAACCGGCCTGTGGCGGATCGGCGCGGTTGATATCGAAAGCCTCAGACCGGGTGCAGCCGCACCGGCAGCTCGGCGATGCCGCGGATGAAGTTGTTCGGCGTGCGCCGGACCGGTCCTGCCACTTCCACCGCATGGAAGCGCTGGAGGATCTCCTCCCAGAGCACCCGGAGCTGGAGCTCCGCCAGCCGGTTGCCCATGCAGCGGTGGATGCCGAAGCCGAAGGCCACGTGCTGGCGCGCGTTGGGCCGGTCGATGAGCAATCGGTCGGCGTCGTCGAAGATCTCCTCGTCGCGGTTGCCGGACAGGTACCACATCACCACCTTGTCGCCCTTGCGGATGGTCTTGCCGCCGAGCTCCACGTCCTCGGTGGCGGTGCGGCGCATGTGGATCACCGGAGTCTGCCAGCGGATCATCTCCGCCACCATGTTGGGCACGAGCTTCGGGTTGGCCCGCAGCTTGTCGTACTCCTCGGGAAACTGGTTCAAGGCCAGCACGCCGCCGCTGATGGAGTTGCGGGTGGTGTCGTTGCCGCCGACGATCAGCAGCAGGATGTTGCCCATAAACTCCTTGGGCCGGCTCGGCATGTCCCGCGTGGACTCGCCGTGGGCGAGCATGGAGATCAGGTCCGGGCATGGCGGCTGGCTGGCGCGCTGGTTCCACAGCTCGTTGAAGGCCAGCACGCACTTGCCCAGCTCCTCGGCGCGCTGGGCCCCGGGCAGGCCCGCGTCGCCCATGATCTGGGGCGACGCGGTGGTGACGTCGGACCAGTGGATGAGCTTGCGCCGCTCCTCGTAGGGGAAGTCGAACAGGGTCGCCAGCATCCGCGCGGTCAGCTCCACGGACACCCGGTCGACCCAGTTGAAGGTCTCGCCCACCGGCAGGTTGTCGAGGATGTCGGCCGCCCGCTCACGGATCAGCGGCTCCAGGTTCGCGAGATTGGTGGGCGCCACCGACGGCGCCACGGTCTTGCGCTGCTCATCGTGGCGCGGCGGGTCCATGGCGATGAAGTTCTCGAGCTGAACCTCTGGGTCGTCCTCGGTGTTGGCGATGGTGATCCCGCCGACCTCGGAAGAGAACACGTCGTGGTGGGTGTCGACGAACTTGATGTCGTGGAACTTCGTCACCGACCAGTAGGGTCCGGTGGTGCTCTCGGCACAGTAGTGAACCGGGTCGTCCCGGCGCAGCCGGGCGAACCAGGGCCCGACGGTGTCGCTGCCGAAGCGCTCGGCGTGGCTGACGTCGATGCGATCGAGGGGCGCGGACCATGGGTCCCGGGCGTCGGCGGGGGCGGTGCTGGCTTCGGACATGTGGGTACCCTGCCTGCAGCTCTGATCGATCGAGTATGACCCGGCAGCGAGGTTTTTGCATGCCGGGCGCTGGCGGGCGCGGCGCGAGCCGTCAGTGCAGCTTGCGCACCGCGCCGTGAGCGAGCCACAGTCCGGTCACCGGCGGGGCGTTCGGCACCACGGCGGCCACCCGCAGCAGAAAAACCAGATCGTGCGCATCGCATGCCGGCACGTAGGGCAGGGCACCCACGAACTGGGCATCGCCCGTGGCGGAGAGGTCCGCGGGATCGGTGTCCACGTACTCGCCGGTCAGGTGGCACAGCAGGGTTCCCTTGACCTGCGCTACGATGCCCGTCGTGCCGATCCGGGCGAGCGGCGACGGGCTGGCGCCGATTGACAGACCTTTCACCGCGAAGCGCAGCCTGCCGGTCGCGGTGTTCACGGACGCGCGGCCGCTGCTGACCGACCAGGGGAAAGCTACCGGCGCGATGTCGGCGAAATTCTGGCCACCTGCCGGGTTGGGGTCGATGCCCTGGATGCGCTCCCAGCTGACCCGCGGGCTTTCGGCGTGCGCCAGGACTGCGCACAGGCTGACCAGCAGCAGCGCACCGGAACGGACCCAGGGGTGGCGAATCGAGATTCGAGACGTGGTCATGGCGGGTTTCCAGATGACGGCCGCGAGGGCCGAGCCGGCTAATTGGGCGCCGGCGGATCGCCCGACGCCAGTAGGGACTTGCCGCAGTCGTGCCGGCGGTAGGTCAGCTCAGGCTTTTCAGGACCGCGACGCTGGCCTCGGAGGCGGCGAACCGGTGCCGGGCCAGCGCCTGGTAGTCGTCTGACTCGTACCAGGCCTGCAGTGCGGCCTGGTCCGGAAACTCCAGCAACACCGTGCGGGTCCACGGCCAGTCGCCTTCGAGCACCGTCGGCGCCTCGTCGACGGCGAGCAGCTTCCCCCGGTGGCGGGCGAAGATCTCCATGAAGCCCTGCTCGTAGGTGCCGTATCCGGCCCGGTCGTGGATGTTGATCAGGGCGACGGCGTAGACGCTCATGGCTGCAGCGCCCTCAGCAGCGCCCGGGTCTCGGCGCGCTCGTCCGGGGTGCGGGTGAACTCCGAGGCGGCGAAGTCGGTGACGCCGGCATCCTTCATGTCCTCGATGTGGTCGCGCACCTGGGCGGCGCCGCCGACGATGGCCACGTCCGCGGGCCCGTCCGCGCCCTCGCGCTCGAACATGGCCTTGTAGGAAGGCAGCTCGCCGTACATCGCCAGGTTCCGGGCGATGGCCTTGCGCACGGTCTTCGGCTCGTCGGTCACGCACACCGGCAGGGTCGCGATGATGCGGGGGGCCTCGCGCCCGGCCTGGGCCGCCGCCTCGCGAATGCGCGGAGCGATGTGCTCGCGCACCGTCTTCGGCCCCACCCAGGCCAGAGTGGTGCCGTCGGTCAGGGTTCCGGCCACTTTGAGCGCCTGGGGGCCCAGGGCGGCGACCAGCACCGGGGTGTCCTGCCCCGGCGGGCGGAACAGCTCCGCCTGGCAGCTCAGAGTCTCACCGCGGTAGTCGCAGCGGCCGCTGCGCATCAGCGCCATCAGGATCGTCAGGTACTCGCGGAGATGGCGGATGGGCTTGTCGAAGCCGATACCGAGCTGGGCCATCATCACCGCGTGGGAAAGACCGATGCCTAGGGTCAGGCGATGGTCGATGGCCGCGGCGGCGGTGAGCGCCTGCCCGGCCAGCACCATGGGGTGGCGCGGCATCGTCGGCACGATGGCGGTGCCGAGCTCGATGCCGGGCACCTGCTGGCCCGCCAGCGCGAGCACGGTGAGCGCGTCGAAGCCACCGGTGGGGTGCTCGGCCAGCCAGTAGCTGGAGAACCCGTCTTCGGCTGCGGCGCGGACGTGGGCGGTGACCGCGTCTACGGACGCTTTCTGCACCAGGCCGGTGCCGTTGATGCCGATCTGCATGCGGTGTCTCCTTGGCGGCGCTGACGGGCATTAAAGCACTGCCGCCTTGACTGAGGCGATGCCTGCCAACAGAGTGCGCATTCTTTGCCCGGCACAGCAGCGAGGTGGAAGTGTGAGCGAGTCCAGCGAACCCAACGTCCCGGAAGGCTACGAGCCGCCCAAGGTCTGGAAGTGGGAGTCAGGCAGCGGCGGCCGTTTCGCCAGCATCAACCGCCCGATTGCCGGACCGACCCACGACAAGGAGCTGCCCGTCGGCAAGCATCCTTTTCAGCTCTACTCGCTGGCCACGCCCAACGGGGTGAAGGTTACCGTGATGTTCGAGGAGCTGCTGGCGCTCGGCCACGAGGGCGCGGAGTACGATGCCTGGCTGATCAACATCGGCGAGGGCGATCAGTTCGGCAGCGGCTTCGTGGCCATCAATCCGAACTCGAAGATCCCGGCGCTGCTGGACCGCAGCGGCCCCGAACCGATCCGGGTGTTCGAGTCCGCCGCCATCCTGGTGCATCTGGCGGAGAAGTTCGGCGAGTTCCTGCCCGCCGAGGCCGGCGCCCGGGCGGAATGCTTCTCCTGGCTGTTCTGGCAGATGGGCAGCGCACCGTATCTGGGCGGCGGCTTCGGCCACTTCTACGCCTACGCCCCGAGCCGGATGCAGTACCCGATCGACCGCTACACCATGGAGGTGAAGCGTCAGCTGGACGTTCTGGATCGTAACCTCGCGGATCGCAAGTTCCTGATCGGCGACGACTACACCATCGCCGACATGGCCACCTACCCCTGGTACGGCGGTCTGGTGGAGGGCAAGCTCTACGACGCCGGCGAGTTCCTCGACGTGGGCAGCTACCGGCACGTGCAGCGCTGGGCCCGGGACATCGGCGAACGCCCGGCGGTGCGCCGGGGCCGGCGGGTCAACCGGACCTGGGGTCAGGAAGACAAGCAGGTTCCGGAGCGCCACAGCGCCGCGGACATCGTCGGCGACTGACCCCGAAGGCGCGCGCGGCCGGCAACAATGGCGGCCGTTCAGCCGACGACGGCGGCGATGCCGCCGAAGAACTGGCGGGTGTTCTCCTCCAGCCCCTCCAGGTAGTAGCCGCCCTCCTGCACCACCAGCAGCGGGTGGCCGAGATCGGCCGCGCTCTCTCCGAGCCGGTGAAAGCCTTCGCTGGTGACGGCAACCTTGGCCTGCACGTCCTTCTCGTGGATGTCGAAGCCCAGCGTCAGGATCACCGCGTCCGGCGCGAACGCGTCGATCGCGTTGACGGCGTCGCCGAGGCGATCGAAGAACACGGCCTCGCTCGAACCATGGGGCATCGGCAGGTTCAGGTTGTAGCCCACGCCGGCCCCGGCGCCGCGCTCGTCCTCGTGGCCGCTCACCACCGGATAGAAGTTGGTGGGGTCGCCGTGAATCGACACGTACAGGGTGTCGTCGCGCTCGTAGAAGATCTCCTGCACCCCCTGACCGTGGTGCATGTCCGGATCGAGAATGGCGATACGGGGAAATTTCTCCCGCAGCGCCTCCGCGGCGATGGCGGCGTTGTTCAGATAGCAGAAACCGCCGGCGGCGTCGCGCCGGGCGTGGTGGCCCGGGGGGCGGCAGGCGGCGTAGGCCACCCGGTCGCCGGCCAGCAGCGCGTCCGCCGCGGACAGCGCGCTCTGGGCAGACCAGTAGGCGGCCGTCCAGGTGTGCTCGCCGATGGGGCAGCTGCCGTCGGCCAGGTAGTAGGCGGCCTCGGCGAGAATGCCCCGCGGTCGGCTGGCCGAGCGCACGAACACGTTGGACATGACCTCCTCGCCCCAGTCCTCGGGCACCTCGTGCCAGCGCCGGTACGCGGTTTCGAGGAACTCGAGGTAGCCGGTGTCGTGGACCCGCTCGATGGGTGCCCGGCCGTGGTCGGTGGGCTCCAGCACCCGGTGACCGAGGTCCGCGAGGCCCTTGAGGATGTGCGCGCTGCGCGCCGGCACTTCCTGGGGGGTGCGCATCTGCCCGCGGGACAGGTAGCTCTGGGGGTTGTGCAGATTCTGCTTGGGGTGGAAATACACTTTCATTGCGGCGACCTCGACGATTCTCTCGATGCTACGCTTCCAGGCTCTCGATCAGGTCCTGGTAGCTGGCGAAACCGTACCGCGACGCGACCTCCTGCTGCCGGATCGCGTCCAACGCGGTCCGCACCAGCTGGATCATCTCGCTCATGGAGCGCGCCCGGTCAGGCAAGGGCGAACCCCTCGTAACCGTTCGCGGCGCTCTGGCGGCAATGGCTGAGGTACTCCTGCACCCCCGGATGGTGCAGCAGCTGGCGTGGTTTGCCCGGAATGTTCGCGCCCATGTACCAGCTGTCGGCCAGCGGCAGAAGCGATCTCGCGGCCACGTCTTCCATATGCCGGTTCCAGGCCTCGGCCGCCGCCGGGGTGGCCTCGATCCGGGACAGCGCGTGGTCGCGCAGATGGCACAGGCAGTCCACCACCCAGTCGCCCTGCAGCTCGGCACAGGTCGGGCCGTTGCAGAAGGCGGTGGGACTCTGGGGGCCGTAGAGCAGGAGCAGGTTGGGGAAGCCCGGCACGGCGAGACCGAGCTGGGTCCGGACCCCGTGGCGCCACACGGACTCGAGGGAGCGCCCGTCGGTGTCGCGCAGATCGATCCGGGTCAGGCCGCCGGTGCTGGCGTCGAAACCAGTGGCGAGCACGAGGACGTCCAGCGCGTGGTGGCCCCTGGCCGTGCGCACGCCTTCGGCCGTGATCTCCTCGATGGGCTCCGCGCGCACGTCCACCAGCGTTACGTTGCGCTGATTGAACACCTCGTAGTAGCCCTGCTCCAGCGACGGCCGCTTGGTGCCGAACGGATGTGGCGGTTCCATGGGCGCGAGCAGGTCGGCGGTGGCGGGGTTGCGGATCCGGGCCCGGGTCTTGTCGCGCCAGAACTCGTAGGCGACCCGGTTCGCGGCGGGATCGCTGAGGATGTCGCTGAAGGTGCCCGCCCAGAAATGGAACCCGCCCCGCGCCCACGCCGCTTCGAACATCGCCTGGCGCTCTGCGGCGGGCACCGCCATGGCCGGGCGCGGATCGGCGACCACGTCGCAAAAGCTGGACTGGGTGGTGGCGCGCTGGCGGAACAGGTCCGGATAGCTCGCTTTCATGCGCTGCTGGGTGGCCGCGTCCAGCCGCCGCTGCTCCATCGGCAGAGCCAGCATGGGCGTGCGCTGGAACACCGTGAGCTGGGCGGCCTGCCGGCCGGCCTCCTGGATCACCTGCACGCCGCTGGCCCCGGTGCCGATCACGCCGACCCGCTTGCCGCTCAGGTCGAGGCCCTGTTGAGGCCAGTGGGCGGTGTGGTGGCAGGGCCCGGCGAAACGGTCCAGACCGGGAAAGTCCGGCACGTAGGCTTTCGAGGCGAAGCCGGTGCAGGCGATCAGGTAGCGGGCCCGGATGCGGCGCCCGTCGTCGCTCTCCACCAGCCAGGTGTTGCTGTGCGGATCGAAGCGGGCGCCGGTGACCCGGGTGTTCAGGCGCACGTCGCGGCTGAGATCGAGCTTGGCGTCCACGTGGTGAAAGTAGCGGCGCAGCTCGTCCCAGGCGGGGAACCGCTCGGTCCAGTTCCAGTCGCGCCAGACGGCTTCCAGCGAGTACTCGTAGTTGGGAACGTGCGAGTCGACCCGGGCGCCCGGATAGCAGTTCCAGTACCAGATGCCGCCCAGGTCCGCACCGGCTTCGAGCACCCGGACCTTGAAGCCGCGTTCCCGCAGCCGGAAGAGCTGGTAGAGGCCATGGAAGCCCGCGCCGATGACCAGGGCATCGAGTTGCTCGACGTCGGGGCCTGTTGTCGCTGTCTCGTTCACTGTTCTGTCCGGGCGGCGGTCGGCTACTGGGCGTTGGGCCGTTTGTAGACCCGCTTTTCGCCGTCGTCCGCGTTGCCGCCGTCTTTCCGGGTCGAGGTGGCGCGCGCATTCGTCGCTGACGCGGCTCGCTCGCCCGCCACCGCCAGGCACTCGAGCTCCACCCGCGCGCCCAGCGCCAGGCCGTTGACGCCCAGGGCGCTGCGCGCCGGGTAGGGCGGGGAGAAATAGCGCTGGTAGATCGCGTTGAATTCGCCCCACTCGCCGATGTCGGCGAGCATTACCGTGCACTTCACCACGTCGCTCAGGTCCAGGCCGTGGGCGCGCAGGGTCGCGCGGATGTTGTCCAGGGTCTGGCGGGCCTCGGCCGCCATCCCGCCTTCCACCAGCGTCATGGTGCCGGGCGTGACCCCCACCTGGCCGGAAAGGTAGACCGTGTCGCCCACCCGCACCGCTTCGGAGAACGGCAGGTCGGAAGGCAGCACGGCGCCGGAGTTGAGGTGCTCGACACGCTCTGCGGAGGCCGCCGGAACCACGGTCGCGACGCACAGCGCGGAAATCGTCAGGGTCTCAGCCGCGCGCCTGCAGCTGCGCCACCAGGGCATCCTCATCCGGGAACTCCCCCGTTTCGTGCTTGGAATAGATGCGCCGGCCATCGACGTGAACGTCAAAGATGCCGCCGCCGCCTTCGATCAGCTTCGCGCTGGCGCCGAACGCCTGCTCCAGCCGGGCAGCCAGACTGACTGCCGTAGGACGATAGTTTCATTCCCCGCAGTAGGTGATGGAGATATCCATGCCGACTCGCTGCTCGGTGTGAACCGCCACTCTACCGTGGCGGGCGCGCACTGACCATTGCGCCGAGGCGCGGTCCCCGTCTACGCCTCGATCACCTGGTCGAGCGGCCGCCGCGGCGCCGGCTCGAGGCTCTCCAACGGGTAGCCGAGGCGCAGCAGCACCTGAGGGCGCCGATCCTGCCCGATGACGCGCTGCAGTTCCGGTCGCAGCGCCGCTACCTGGATGGGCTGATTCAGGTAGGAAGCCTGCAGCCCGTGCCGGCATGCGAGCAGCAGCACCCGCTCCAGCGCCTGGCCCGCCTGCAGCCAGGCTGCAGGATCGTCTCCGGTAGTGCCGAGCACGGCGAGTACCGGTGACTGCCCGACCAGCTCGCTGTCCTTGGCGGCGACGCCGTTGCCCATGTCGAAGGTCCGCACCACCGCCTGGGCGACGGGGGCCACTAGCCCGGGTACCGTCAGCCCGTCGCCGCGGCGGCGCGGATGCATCCATTGCGCGAGCTCGCGGCGCCATCTGGGATCCGCCCACTGGGTCGAGTCGCCGTGCGCGACGAGCTGAGCGACCGCGGCGCGCACGCCGGAATCGGCAACGAGCGCCAGCGCAGCGCTTTCCTGCTCGGCGACGGCCGCGAGCTCCGCGAGCACCGGGTCGGGCACGGGCCGGTCTTGGAAGCGCTTGCGGTAGGTGCGGCGTTGCGCGATGGCCGGCGCCAGCTCGGCCAACGCCGGATCGGAGCGGGTGGTGGTGTCCAGCTCGATGACGGCGAGCAGGTCGTGATCGTTGCGGTCCGGGAGCAGCCGGACCTCCGCCCGCATCTCCGCGGCGGCCGCCGCCACGCGGAGGTTGAACAGCGCGCAGCCGCAGCTGATGGTCAGCTCGCGATCTTCGGGGTCGTTGACCGGCAGCGCCCGGGTGCGATCGGCGAGCAGGCGCACGCGGTCGTCCCGGGGCTGAAACACCCAGGGCTGGGTGTTGTGGCTGGACGGTGCCCGGGTGGCGGCTTCCAGCAGGCGACTCAGGGTGCTGCTCAGCTCCGGCATGTGGCGGGTTCCGATGGGGTGGGGTGCCGATAACGATACCGCCGGCCCGCGGCGCGCTGCATCTACGTGGATGCCGCAGCCCCGCCCGTCGGCTGAATGCGGCGCTCGGTGATCGGCGTCCCATCTCCGACGCTGGCTCCCGGGGGCTGTGCGGGTTGTGCATCGGGTCACGGTTTGCTGCGTCGGGTTCGTCGACACTCCGCGCCGGCTCAACACAAAAAATGGAGAGATTATGAAGAGTGGAATTCTGGCCGCGGGCCTGCTGGCCGCCGGGCTGAGTGCAGGCGCATACGCGGTGGAAGGTAACGGCTTTTATGGCGGTGCCGGTGCCGGCCTTTACTACGTGGACTTCGACGGGCTCGATTTCGACGAGAGCGCGCCGACCGTGCGTCTGTTCGGCGGCTATCAGCTCAACGAGTACGTAGCCTTCGAAGCAGGCTACAGCAACCTGTTCGAAGCGTCGGGAGACGTGGCCGGCCTCGACGTCGAGGTCGACGGCACGGCGCTGGATCTGAGCGTTCGTCCGATGCTGCCGCTGACCGAAGACCTCACGGCATACGGGGTTCTCGGCTGGGCCGACTACGACTTCGACATCTCCATCAGCGACGGCGTCACCACCGTCTCCGACAGTGACAGCGACAGCGAGCTGCACTACGGCCTGGGCGGCGCCTGGCGGGTGAACGACACCTGGGCGGTCCGTGGCGAGTGGATCATGGTCGACGTCTCGGATGCGGACTTCGGGATGTTCTCCCTGTCGGCGACCTACAACTTCAACTGATCCTGCCGAAACGTCCGGCCATGGATGGCCGGACGCGACCTCTCCCCTGAGGCGATGCTGTTATGCTGTTACCGGGAACCGGGGGAGAAGCAACATGGACGGCATGATCGTCGACTGGATCGCGCACAACGCCGCCAACCTGCCGAACAAGACCGCCACCATCGAGCTGCCCAGCCAGCGGCGGCGAACCTATGCGGAGATGCACCACCGGGTGGGCCGGATTGCCGCCTGGCTCAAGGACCTCGGCGTGAAGCGCGGCGACCGGGTCGGGGTGCTGGCGCTCAATTCCAGCGACACCATGGAGATCATCTTCGCCACCTGGCGCATCGGCGCGGTGCACCTGGCGCTGAATTTCCGCCTCACCGCCAGCGAGCTCGACTACATCATCGGCAATGCCGAGCCGAAGGTGATGATCTACGACACCGACCTGACGGGAACCGTGGAGGCGCTCAGCGTCGAGATCCCGCATCTCGTGGCCACCGACGGTCAGGGCGGCGAGTCCGACTTCGAGGCCCGCACCGCGGCGGCGGCGCCTGTGCTCGACATGGTGCCGCTGAAACCCAAGCAGACCTGCATGCTCATGTACTCCTCCGGCACCACGGGTCTGCCGAAAGGCGTGGTGATCACCCATCGGATGATGCTCTGGGCCCAGTTCAATGCCGG
>JBFISC010000082.1:0-14127 GCA_041608775.1 Pseudomonadales bacterium
GGTCGGCGTCGAGGGCCGTCGACGCGAGGTCGAGGTCGAGCTCCTCGCCGTTGTGCTCGAGGTCTTCGCCCGTCGGCTCCTGCGCCTGCTGATCCTGCTGGTCGCCGTCCTCGCTGTCCTCCGCGGCAGGCTCCTCCTGCGTCAGGCCCTCGTCAGCCAGGCTTTCGGACTCCTCCTCGAGCTCGAGCATAGGGTTGGACTCGAGCGCGGTCTGAATCTCCTGCTGCAGGTCCAGGCTCGAGAGCTGCAGCAGGCGGATGGCCTGCTGCAGTTGCGGCGTCATGGTTAGCTGCTGGCCCAGCTTTAGCGACAGCGTCTGTTTCATACCGCGTGATGTCGGCGCCGGAAGGGTGTTTTGCCCTCCCCGTTACAGCCTGAATCCTTCTCCCAGGTAGACACTTCGAACGGTGGCATTGTCAAGTATGGCTGCAGGATTGCCTTCTGCAATGATGTGTCCAGCATTGACGATGTACGCCCGGTCACAGATGTCCAGGGTGTCACGAACGTTGTGATCGGTGATCAGCACGCCGATGCCGCGCCGAGCGAGTGCCCGGATCTCGGTCTTGATGTCGGCGACGGAGATCGGGTCGACGCCGGCGAATGGCTCGTCCAGAAGCATGAATGCCGGCTCGGTCGCCAGCGCCCGGGCAATTTCCAGGCGCCGTCGCTCGCCGCCTGACAGCCGCTCTCCCATCGCGTTGCGCACGCCCTGCAGGTTGAACTCATCGAGCAGCGCCTCGAGCAGATCCCGCTGGGCGTGCCGGTCGAGATCGCGTCGCAGCTCTAGCACCGCGCGCAGGTTGTTTTCGGCTGTGAGCTTGCGGAAGACGCTGGCTTCCTGAGGCAGGTAGCCGATACCGGCGCGGGCACGTTCATGCATTGGCGCCCGGGTCAGCTCACGGCCTTCGAGGTCGATGCGGCCCGCATCGGCTCGAATCAGGCCGACGATCATGTAGAACGTCGTGGTCTTGCCGGCGCCATTGGGTCCGAGCAGCCCGACGATCTCGCCGGCCGAGACCTTGAGGCTGACGTCTTCCACCGCGACCTTGGTGCGGTAGGCCTTGCGCAGCGCTTCTGCCGAGAGCGTCGGCATGAGCTACTGGTTACGCGCCGCGGGCTGGACGGTGACCCGTACCGGGCCTTCCTCCCCCGACTCTGCATTGACCTTGCCTGCGACGATGTCGTAATCGATGAGCTCGCCAGCGATCTCGTTGCCCCCCTGCTCGAGGTAGGCGTCCCGCTGGAGGTGCACCCGCTCTTCCTGGGTGTGGTAGACGATGGTCCGGGCCCGGGCTTTGACCTCGCCCTGATCCGCTTCCAGCTGCTGCTGGTAGCGGGCCGGGGAGCCGGTGGCCGTGATGCGGACCACCTTCTGATCTCTGGTCTCCACCGTCATCCGGTCCGCGGTCACCCGCATCGTGCCCTGGACGGCCTCGACGCCGCCGCTGTAGATGACGGTGCCCGCATTCTGATCGTACTCGGCGCGCTGGGCTTCGATCTGGATGGGCTGGTTGGCGTCCTCCGGAAGCGCGCGGGCAGCGCCGAGCGGTGCCAGGGCGGCGGCGAGCAGGAGCACCAGGCGGGGCGCGCTACTTGAACTGCTCCGGGTCGAGCACCGTGTGGACGGGCTCGGTTTCCGAAGAATGAAACGTGAGCATGCCAAGCTGTAGATCACCTTCAAGGCCCGTGGCCGTGGTGCGGCCGAACAGACTGTCGATGATAACATCATGATCGGTTTCGGCGTATTGACGGCGCGGGTAGACGGTGAGCGCGGGCGTGGAGAGCCGGATCTGCTCGCCGTCTTGCCGGGTCTGCTCCAGGACCACGCCATCCTCGAGCGACACGGTCTCCTCCACGGCGCCGACCGGTGGGCGGCGCAGGGTGCCAGTGGCGGCGCTCATCTGCCAGGGAGCGCGGCCCGGGTCATGGAGGGTCAGACGCGGCTGGGCCAGCCGCGTGATCGCGTCACGCTCGAAGTGGCGCACGTCGTCGGAGGTCAACCGATACTCCAGGGTGCCATCGGCCCGGTATTGGGTCACGATTGCGCGTTCCATGAAGAAGTCGGCTTCGCCTTCGCGCGCTTCGGGGACCGCGGTGGGCACCCCAGGCGCATCGGACCGGTCCACCACCAGCAGGGCAGTCCCGGCGATCACCACCACCAGCACCAGCATGATCCAGCTGCGGTTGCTCCGGCTGGCGCGGGAAGCTGCAGCAGGTCCATCCCGGTCCGCTCCGGACGGCTCGCTCATGGATCGTAGGGCCAGCGCTGGCGGGCGCGCAGCAGCAGCTCGCAGATCTCCCGCGCTACCCCCTGGCCCCCCGGAAGCCGGGTGACGTAGTGGACCCGGGCGAGCGCTGTCGGGTGCCCGTTGGGTACCCCGATGGCAAGGCCAGCCATGGCAAACACGGGCAGGTCCGGCAGGTCGTCGCCAACGTGGGCGACCGCGTTGGCGTCGAGGTTCAAGCGTGACAGCAGCTGGCGGAGCACGACGGCTTTGTCGGCGGCGCCCTGAAACACATGCTCGATGCCGAGCTCGGCTGCCCGGCGGGCCACCGGCGCGGAAGCGCGGCCGGTGATAATCGCGCTGGTGATGCCTTCAGCTGCGAGCAGCTTGATGGCGCTGCCGTCCTGGACGTGGAAGGCCTTGAGCTCGTCGCCGTGCTCGCTGTACACGATCCGTCCGTCGGTCAGCACGCCGTCGACGTCGAAGCTGACCAGCCGCACCGATCGGGCCCGCTCGAGCACCTCCTCGGGGAATTCCATTAAAAGTCAACCTGTTGAAACAGAACGAGATTGTAGCCAACCCAGCCGGCGAGGATGACGGCGCCCTCGAAGCGGGTGATGACCGGCCGCGAGCCAACGGCGTAGGCGAACAGCGCCAGCGCCAGAGTCAGCGCCAGCATCATGCCGCAGTCGCGCCAGAGCACCTCGATGCCGACCTCCGGCGCGCTCACCAGGCCGGGGACAGCCAGCACCGCAAGCAGGTTCAGGATGTTCGACCCCACCACGTTGCCGATGGCAATGTCCGTGTGTCCCTTCAGCGCCGCGCCGACGGTGGCGGCGAGCTCGGGAAGGCTGGTGCCCACCGCGACGATGGTGAGGCCGATGATCAGCTCGCTCACGCCAAGCCACTCGGCGACCTCCACCGCCGCCCACACTAGCAGCTCGGCGCTGACCAGCAGCACGACCAGACCGGCGACCAGCCAGAAGACCGCGCGGCCCATGCTCAACTCCGGCAATTCCTCCAGCTCTTCCTGCAGCGCGTCGGTGACGCCGTTGTCGTCCGAGCCCTCGTAGTGCGTCAGGCGGTAGAGGATGTAGCCGAGCGCCAACAGCAGCAGCAGGCCGTCCAGGGTAGACAGCCGCAGGTCGAACAGCAGCACCAGGGTCAGCAGCGTGGCGCCGAGCAGCCAGGGCAGCTCGGTGCGCAGGACGCCTTGGGAGAACGGCAGCGGAGCGATCATCGCGGTGATGCCGAGCACGAGGCCGATATTGGCGATGTTGGAGCCAATGGCGTTGCCCACCGCCAGCAGCGGGTTGCCCTCGATCGCGGCCGCCAACGCCACCAGGATCTCAGGGGCAGAGGTGCCGAGCGAGACCACGGTGAGGCCGATGAGCATCTTCGACACGCCGACGTTGGAAGCCGTGCTCGCCGCGCCGGCAAGAAACCGATCCGCGCTCCAGACCAGCGCGATGAAACCGACGATGAGCGCGAGCAGGGGAACCCACATAGGAGGAGAAGGGTCGAAGCGACTTCCCATGGATCAGAGCCGCTCACTTTAGACGGAACCCGGCCCAGCCAACAAGCTTGCGCAATTCCCGGGCGCCGGTCGTAGGGCCGCCTCCCGGACGCGCCTCATTCGCCGGCTCCGATGCTATAGTTGCGCCGCTTTGTGCAAGGCAACTGCCCGTGTCAGAAGACAACTACATCGAGATCCGCGATCTGCACTTCTCCCGGGGGCAGCGGAAGATCTTCGATGGGCTGTCCATGGACATCCCCCGCGGCCGCATCACCGGCATCATGGGCCCCAGCGGCACCGGCAAGACGACGCTGCTGCGAATCATCGGAGGGCAGGTCCGTCCGGATGCCGGTCAGGTGCTCGTGGCCGGGCATGATGTGTGCCGCCTGTCCCGGGACGAGCTGTTCGAGCTGCGCAAGAACATGGGCATGCTGTTTCAGTCGTCGGCGCTGTTCACGGATCTGTCCGTCTACGAGAACGTGGCCTTTCCCCTGCGCGTGCACACCCATCTGCCGGAGGACACGATTCGCGATCTGGTGCTGCTGAAACTGAATGCCGTAGGCCTCCGAGGTGCACGTGACCTGTTCCCGGCCGAGCTATCGGGCGGCATGGCCCGTCGGGTGGCGCTGGCCCGGGCCATCGCCCTGGACCCGGCCCTGCTGATGTACGACGAGCCGTTCACCGGGCAGGATCCGATTTCCATGGGCGTGCTCGTGACCCTGATCAAGAATCTGAACCTGTCCCTGCGGACCACCAATCTGGTGGTGTCTCACGATATCCACGAAACCTCGAGCATCGCCGACAAGCTCTACATCATTTCCGACGGCAAGGTCATCGGCGAAGGTGCACCCGCGGAGCTGCGGCGCAATTCCTCGGCCTGGGTTCAGCAGTTCATGCATGGTTCTCCCGATGGCCCCGTGCCCTTCCACTACCCGGCCGACGATCTGGTGTACGACGTGATCGGGGATGGCGGTCGATGATCGGGCTGGTTCGTGCGCTCGGGATCCTGACTCTGGATCGGCTACGGAGTCTCGGCAACGCGACGATCATGTGGGTCACCGCTCTGGCCGGACTGCCGCGCCGTGGCGACATGGCGCTGCTGGCGCGCCAGATCTACAACATCGGCGTGCTGTCGCTGGTGATCATCGTGTTGTCGGCGTTCTCGATCGGCGCGGTCATCGCGCTGCAGTTCTACACCCAGCTCGCCCGGTTCGGCGCGGAAGACGCGGTGGGGCTCGGGCTCGCGCTGGTGCTGCTGCGGGAACTCGGCCCGGTGGTCACCGCGCTGCTGTTTGCCGGCCGCGCCGGGTCGGCGATCACCGCCGAGATCGGGCTGATGAAGAGCACCGAGCAGCTATCCAGCATGGAGATGATGGGCGTCGACCCTCTGCATCGGATCGTCGCGCCGCGGCTCTGGGCCGGCTTCCTGTGCATGCCGTTGCTCACTGCCATCTTCAACGTGGTCGCCATCTACGGCGGCAGCGTCGTTGCCGTGCAGTGGCTGGGCAGCGACCCGGGCGGGTTCTGGTCCGGCATGCAGGACACCGTGGAGCTGTGGGACGATGTCGGCAAAGGCATGATCAAAACCCTGGTGTTCGCCATGGTGGTGACCTGGATCGCGGTGTTCCAGGGCTACGACACCGAACCCACCGCCGAAGGGATCGGGCTCGCGACGACACGTACCGTGGTGACCTCGTCCGTGGCCGTCCTCGCCATAGATTTCATCCTGACTCTGGGAATGTACGGAGATTTCAAGTAATGCGCATGCGAACCATCGAGATCAGCGTCGGCGCCTTCGTGCTGGCGGGGATTCTCGCCATGACAGTGCTGATCGTGAGGGTCAGCGGGGTGACCCTGTCCACTGGAGACTCGATGCACGTGGTCAAGGCGGAGTTCGACGACGTGGCCGGTCTGCGGGTGCGGGCGAAGGTCAGCATGGCGGGTGTTACCATTGGGCGGGTTGCGGCCATCGAGGTCGACCCGGACTACGGTCGGGCGATCGTCGACCTGGAAATCAGCGATCGCGCCTGGCCGCTGACCGTAGACACGGGCGCGCGGATCCTCACCGAGGGGATTCTCGGAGCCCGCTACGTGGGGCTGATGCCCGGCGCCGACCCGGAAACCCTGGGTGAGGGAGAATTCATAACGGACACGCAGGGCGCGCTGGTGCTGGAGAACCTCATCGGCGACCTGGTAACCCGGTTAGGAGGCTCGTGACATGATCAAGCTGTTCGCACGCGGCGGTTTATTCGGGCTCGGGCTGCTGGTCTGTGCCGCTGTGGCGGTTCCGGCATGGGCGGTCGGTGAGGCGGCGGGTCAGACCGGCGGGGCCGAGCCGTCGCCGGCGCAGGCCGCCACGCCAACGGAGATGGTGCGGCAGACGTCGGACGCTGTCCTCGAGCTCATCGGCGCAGGCAAGGACTACGCCGACGAGGATCCGGAGCGCTTCTACCGGGAGGTGGAAGCGCTGCTGTCTCAGGTGGTCGATTTCGAGAGCTTTGCCCGCAGCGTCATGGCCGTGCATTACCGCGACGCCACGCCCGAGCAGCGGAACCGGTTCGCCGACACCTTCAAATGGGGCCTGGTGCGCACCTACGCCCTCGCGCTCACGGAGTTCGAGGACGGCAAGGTCGTAGTGCTGGAGCCCGACCGGCCACCGCGCAACCCCAAGCGCCAGACCGTGACCATGGAGATTCACGCCGGCAGCGGTGAGGTGTACCCGGTGCTCTACTCGGTGACGCAGGAGGACGACGGCTCCTGGCTGATCCGCAACCTCATCGTCAACGGCGTGAACATGGGCCTCACGTACCGCAATCAGTTCAATGGCGCCATGAACGACCCGAAGCACAGGGGCGACATGGATAGAGTCATCGAGGCCTGGGGCGAGCTGCTGAGATCGGAAGCGCCGGCCCTGAGCGGTGACGCTGCGGAGACCGAGGCTTGAGCGGAGCTGCAGCCAGTTACCGGCTCGAAGGCCGGGTGACCTTCGACAACCTGATCGCGCTGCGCGAGGCGGGTGAAGACGCCATCGCCGGGTCCGGCGACCAGACGGTGGTGGATGTTTCCGGGCTCGAATCGGCCAACAGCCTGGCGGTTGCGCTGCTCATGGCCTGGTTCCGGGCGGCCGAACGTCTCGGCAAGGCGCTCTCCTTCACCGGGTTGCCGGACGAGCTGATCAGTATCATCGAGCTCTCCGGCATGGACGCGGTGCTGCCGATAGAGAACGCTGCCGAGGCACCCGGCGAGGCGCGCCCGTGAACGAACGGATCATCGCGGCCATTCGTGCGGGAATTCCGGATGCGGAAGTGTCGGCGCAGGTGGATGGCAATCGTGCCGAGATCACGGTGATCAGCGGCGAGTTTGCCGGCATGTCCCGGGTCCGCAAGCAGCAGGCGGTCTACGCCTGCATCAAGTCCCTCATCGCGGACGGCACCCTGCATGCCGTGTCCATTCGCGCGCTGACGCCCGAAGAAGGCTAGCCGCTGCCATGGACAAGCTGCTCATCACCGGTGGCAAGCGCCTGTCCGGGGCGTTGCGGATATCGGGCGCGAAGAACGCCGCACTGCCCATTCTCGCGGCGACGGTGCTGACGGATGAGCCGGTCGTGCTCGACAACCTGCCCCACCTGCACGACGTCACGACCATGCTCGAGCTGCTCGGCTGTCTCGGCGTCGGGGTCGTGGTCGACGAGAAGATGCGCGTCGAGGTCACTGCCCGCGAGCTCAAGCAGCTGCGGGCGCCTTACGAGCTCGTCAAAACCATGCGCGCGTCGTTCGTGGTGATGGGGCCGCTGGTCGGCCGGTTCGGCATGGCGGAGGTGTCGCTGCCCGGGGGCTGCGCCATCGGCGCCCGCCCGGTGGATCAGCACCTCAAGGCCCTGACCGCGCTGGGCGCAGACATCGACGTGGAGGAAGGCTACGTCATCGCCCGGGCGCCCGACGGGCTCACGGGAACCGACTTCCGCTTCGACCTGGTGACCGTGGGGGGGACCCAGAACCTGCTGATGGCGGCCACCCTGGCCCGCGGCCATACGCGCATCAGCAACGCGGCCTGCGAGCCCGAGGTGAAGGACCTCGGCGACTTCCTCAATGCCATGGGCGCACGGGTAGCGGGGCACGGAACACCGGAGATCGTGGTAGAAGGTGTCGAGCGCCTGCACGGCTGTGACTATCGGGTGATGCCAGATCGAGTCGAAGCCGGGACGTATCTGATTGCGGCCGCTGCGACCCGCGGCGCTGTCCGCCTCAACCGCGTCAGACCGGGCACGCTGGAAGCCGTGCTCGACAAGCTCCGCGAGGCGGGTGCGGACGTCACGGCTGGCGACGACTGGATCGAGCTGGACATGCACGGACGCCGGCCACGCGCCGTGAACATCGAGACCGCCGTGTATCCCGGCTTCCCCACCGACATGCAGGCGCAGTTTCTCGCCATGAACGCGATCGCCGAGGGCGACAGCAGCATCACCGAAACGATCTTCGAGAACCGGTTCATGCACGTTCAGGAGATCAACCGGCTGGGCGCCAAGATCGAGCTGGCGAATGCGAATCGCGCGCTGGTTCACGGGGTCGACAGGCTCAAGGCGGCACCGGTGATGGCGACGGACCTGCGCGCCTCCTTCAGCCTGGTGGTTGCCGCGCTGGTGGCAGAAGGCACCACGCTGATCGACCGGATCTACCACATCGACCGCGGCTACGAAACCATCGAGGAGAAGCTTGCGCAGCTCGGGGCGGACGTGCAGCGGGTCTCGAGGGTTCCGGCCCGGCTGGAGGCGGCACGATGAGCGGGGCGGCGCCGTGAGCGGCCTGACCATCGCCCTCAATCGCGGCCGGATTCTGGAGGAATGTCTGCCCCTGCTCGGGGCCGCCGGCATCAGTCCGAGCGAACCCCTGGTCGGCAGCCGCAAGCTGGTGTTCGAGACCGAGCGGGGCGGTCACCGGCTGGTTGTCATGCGCGGCTCCGACGTACCCACCTACGTCGAGTTCGGTGCGGCCGACATCGGCATCGTCGGCAAGGACACCCTGCTCGAACACGGCGGTGCCGGGTTTTACGAGCGCCTCGATCTGCGCGTCGGCCGGTGCCGGCTGATGACGGCGGCACCCGTGGGCACGGATCTGAGTCGGCGACCGTTGCGGGTGGCTACCAAATTCGTCAACGTCGCCCGGCGCTATTTCGCCAGCCAGGGGCGCCAGGTCACCATCATCCCCCTGAGCGGCGCCATGGAGATCGCGCCGCTGATGAATCTCGCCGATTGCATCGTCGATATCGTCGACACCGGCAACACGCTCAAGGCCAACGGGCTCGAGGCCCTCGAGACCATTGCCGAGATCAGCTCCCGGGTGATCGTCAACCGGTCGTCGATGAAGACCCGGTTCGACGACGTTCAGGCCCTGGTCGAGGCGTTGGGCCGGGTGGTGAGGTCGTGAGTCTGGCCATCCGCCGCCTGGATGCCGCCGACCCGGGATTCGCCGCCGCTCTGGATGAGCTGCTGAAGTGGGAGGTCGGCGAGGACGATGAGGTCAATCGGATTGCCGCCGACATCGTCCGCGACGTCCGTCGACGCGGCGATGCCGCCCTGCTCGAGCTGACGGCCCGCCTCGACCGCTGGTCGCCGGAGCACCCGTCGGATCTGGTGATCGACGCCGCCGAATTCCGCGACGCCTACGATTCGCTGACGGCGTCCGAGCGACAGGCTTTGGAGCAGGCCGCGGCACGGATCGACGAGTACCACCGTCATCAGCTCGACGGGGACTGGTCCTTCACCGACGCCCACGGCAGCGTTCTAGGCCAACGGGTGACCGCCCTCGACCGGGTAGGCCTGTACGTGCCCGGCGGTCAGGCGGCTTACCCCTCCACGGTTCTGATGTCGGCGATTCCGGCCCGGGTGGCCGGCGTCGGCGAGGTGCTGATGACCGTGCCCACGCCGGACGGGGCCCGCAACGCGCTGGTGCTTGCCGCCGCCCACGTGGCCGGCGTGCAGCGCGGCTTCGCCGTCGGCGGCGCCCAGGCGGTGGCGGCGCTGGCTTTCGGCACTGCCACCGTGCCCCGGGTGGACAAGATCGTTGGCCCGGGCGGCGCGTTCGTGGCCGCCGCCAAAAGGCAGGTGTTCGGCGCCGTGGGAATCGATGTGATCGCCGGGCCCAGTGAGGTGCTGATCATCGCCGACGCCTCGGCGCCGCTGGAGTGGATGGCGCTGGACCTGTTCTCCCAGGCCGAGCACGATGCCGCCGCGCAGGCCATTCTGGTGTCGCCGGACGCGGACTTTCTCGATCGCCTTCAGGCCGAGATGGTGCGACAGCTGAACGACCGGCCGCGGGCGGCGATCATTCGCGAGTCACTGGAGCGGCGTGGCGCGCTGATCCTCACCCGCGACCTCGAGCAGGCGGTGGCCATCGCCAATCGGGTCGCGCCCGAGCACCTGGAGCTCGCGGTGGCCGATCCGGACGCTATTCTCGGCGGGATCCGACACGCTGGTGCGATATTCGTCGGCGCCCACTCCCCCGAGGTCATGGGTGACTACGCCGCGGGACCGAGCCACGTGCTGCCGACCTTCGGCACGGCGCGGTTCTCGTCACCGCTTGGCGTGTACGACTTCCAGAAACGCAGCTCGCTGATCCGGCTCAGCCCTGAAGGGGCGGAGCAGGTGGGGCGAACCGCGGCCGCGCTTGCCCACGGCGAAGGTTTGGAAGCCCACGCCCGGTCGGCCGAGCTGCGCATCCGGGGCATCGATCACAACCGTTGAGTCGGCGCGGCAACGGCCGCCGGCCGGAACGCCGGACCCCGGCCGCCTCAGGCCGGCCCAAGGCGACGGAACACCTCAGCCAGGTACTTGCGGCGCTGCGGGGCCAGATAGCGGAAGTTCGCGCCCCGATCCATGAGCTCCCAGAACTGGGCCCGGTCGTCCTCGAGCAGGCTGGCACCCAGACGTTCCAGCCGCTGCCGGTCCTCGCCGCGAAGGTCGGCGACGATGCGATCGGCCCGCTGGTCGTCACCGCGCTCCAGGAACAGGGTCGCGAGCTGGATCTGGGCGCGGCGCACGCCGAGCTGGATGTCGTCGCGCACGTCGTCGGTAATCTCCTGGTCCAGCGCCAGAAAGCAGGTCAGCAGCGGATCCAGGACGCTGGCGTCGCGTTCGACGGCCTGTTCCACCAGCTGCATCACGTCGTAGGCAGCGGTCTCCAGCAGAAACGGGATGCCGAGCCGGTTGGCCAGATGCCCGTACTCCTTGAGGTACTCGGCTACCTTGAGGGCGTCGCTCTGCCGGCCCTGGCTCAGCATCTGCTCGCCCACGATCCGGTACTGATTCATCAGGAAGTAGGCCGTGCGGGGATCCCGCGCGTTGATGGCGGTGCGCAGGTAGCTGTTGAAGCTGCGGCGGCATAGCTCGAGCAGCTGGGGTCGCTCGGCGCCCAGCCGGGAGGCGATCTGCTGAGAGTTGATGCCGATCACATTGGCCACGTCGCCGGACTGACCGGTAGCTTGGCCGAGCAGCGACAGGTAGCGTCGGAACAGCTTGCGTTCCAGCCATAGGCCGTGGGACTCCACCTCCGCCATGCTCTCCGGAGCGAGCGCGACGAAGTCGGGATCCGAGGCGATGGCCTCGGTCACCCGGAACCAGTCCGCCGGCAGCCGCTCCCGGACCTGCACGTAGTCGATCAGCAGCCGGGCCATCGCATCCACGGCGGCGATGGCGATGCTGCGATCGCCCTGTGCGATGGCGCTGCGGGCGACGTCCTGGAGCTGATCGACGGCCTCCTCGACCCGGGCCTGGGACGACGGCACGTTGCCGGGACGGACCTGCAGAATCCAGCGGTAGGCGTCCCGGCTGATCCGCTGGATCACGCTGATGGGTGAGAGAAAGGCGAACACGAAGTAGATGTACGGCACCAGCAGCAGCAGGCACAGCACCACGAGCCCCAGGGTAATCGCGAAAGCTGCCTGCGGCACCGCTGCCTCGGCGTTGGCGGGCTCGATCACGGCGGAGGTCCACACGCACTGCAGGGTGGTAATGACGAACAGGCCGAGCACCAGCAGGTTCACCGGCTCCCGCAGGAACAGACGGGTGATCTCGTGGCTGTAGCGGTTGGCGGCAAGTTCCACGACGATTGCCACCACGGTGATGGCGATGGCGAGCACTGCGGCCACGACTTCCGCTGCGTTCGAGACGATGTCGAAGGCCGCGGCGACGTCGAGCATGCCGAGCCAGCCCAGCGGGTCGGTCAGCGGCTCGAAAGAGGTGTCTGACAGCATCGCGCCGGCGACGATCAGCAAGCCGCTGACCGCCACCAGCGCGACGAAGATCATGGCCGGTACCGTCAGGGGCCGATGCTCCGACAGGGACGGCGGCGGGTTATCCATATCGTGCTCCGGGACGCGGGCGGCGATGGGGGCTCGGGGCGCGACGGCTCATGGGCAGGTGCTCAGTTCGGAACCGGGCGTTCGCCGGACCGGGCGGTCACGATGAGTTGGTCTTCGCCCCGCAGGATGTCGAGCTGGATCGTCGAGCCCGGGACGGCATGGGCAATCAGACGGCTCACCACGGCCGAGCTTACCGCCGGCTGCTCGTTGATGGCGATGATCCGGTCGCCCACGCGCAGGCCGGCCTGGTCGGCTGGACCGCGCTGCAGCACGCGGGTCACTTCCAGGCCGACCGCCATGCCAGGGTCGGGCGTGCTGGCCAGCTCCACGCCGAGCCAGCCGCGGGTCACCCGGCCGGTCTCGATGATCTCGCCGAGAACGGTCATTGCGAGCTGAACGGGGATGGCGAAGCCGATGCCCTCGGAACCGCCGGAGCGGGAGAAGATCAGCGTGTTGACGCCGATCAGGTTGCCGGACGCATCGATCAGGGCGCCGCCGCTGTTGCCGGGATTGATCGCGGCGTCGGTCTGCATGAAGTCGTCGTACGGGCTGGGGCTGATACCGGTCCGACCCTTCGCGCTGATGATGCCGAACGACACCGTCTGGCCGATGCCGAACGGGTTGCCGATGGCGAGGGCGACGTCTCCGACCTCGACGGTCGCGGACTCCCCCAGACGGATGGGCTGCAGCCCGGTCGCATCGACCTGAATCACCGCGAGATCGGTCTCCGGGTCCGTGCCGATCACCGTCGCCGTGGTCGCCTGGCCGTTGTTGAAGGAGACCAGGATCTCGTCGGCGCCGGCGATGACATGGTTGTTGGTGAGGATGTACCCGTCCTCACGGACGATCACGCCGGAGCCGAGAGAGCTCTGCATGTGATTCCGGTCTCCGGTGGTGAAGCGGTCGCACCACTCCTTGAAGCGCGGAAGCTGGCAGATCGGCGGTGTCTGCAGCTTGCTGGAGTAGATGTTCACCACGGCGGGGGCGGCGGCCCTGACGGCCTCGGCGTAGCCGGGCTTCGGGCTCGGCGGCGGCGACCGGGTCGCCAGCATGACCGCCAGGCCGACCAGCCCGCCCACCAGCGCCGGCAGCACCACGTATCGCATCATTTCCCGCATGGCCGCGGAAATTAGCAGAAAAGCGCCGGTCGTGCGCTGCAGCGGGCCGCCTCAACGTGCCTGCCGACGGTAGGCAGGGATCGCGCTGTCGGGCTAAAGTTCGCGCCATGTCACCTCAGGACCGGTATCACGCTCTCCTCCAGACCGACGGGTTCGCTCGCGATCCGGCTCAGCAGCATGTGATCGGTCTGCTCGACGACCTCTATCGGACGCTGGCTGCGCGCCGGAAGGAAGGCGCCAACTGGTTGGCGAGGCTGCTGGGAAACAGCCGTCTGCTCGGCGCTGGTCGGGTCACGGCGCCGGTGCCCGGGCTGTATCTCTGGGGCGGGGTCGGCCGGGGCAAGACCATGCTCATGGATCTGTTCTACGAGTGCCTGCCGCCGGACGATCGGCTGCGAATGCACTTTCACCGGTTCATGCAGCGCACCCATCAGGAGCTCAAGCGGCTGGCCGGGACACCGAACCCGCTGGAAAGTGTGGCGGAATCGTTCGCTGATCAGACCAGCGTGATCTGCTTCGACGAGTTCTTCGTCTCCGACATCGGTGACGCCATGATTCTCGCCGAGCTGCTCGAAGGTCTGTTCGAGCGGGGGGTCACCCTGGTGGCCACGTCCAACGTCGCCCCCGATCAGCTCTACGAGAACGGGCTGCAGCGGCGGCGGTTTCTGCCGGCCATCGAGCTGCTCAAGCAGCACACTCGCGTGGTCAACGTGGACGGCGAGGTCGACTACCGGCTGCGGGTGCTCGAGCGGGCGGAGATCTACCACTCGCCGCTCGACGCTGCGGCCGAGCAGAGCCTGCAGCACAGCTTCTCGGCGCTGGCGCCCGACACGCCGGTGCAGGACGTGGTCATGGAGATCGAAGGCCGGCCGGTGCGGGCGCGGTGGGTGGCCGAGGACGTGGCATGGTTCGA
>JBFISC010000083.1:0-14040 GCA_041608775.1 Pseudomonadales bacterium
CGCACCCCCCTCGATGGGCTGGGGCGCGCCGCTCGTCGTGATGCCGATGCGGCGGCTGAAGAACAGCTCGACTTCCTGAGGCGTGCCCACGGCGAAGGTGCCCGCGTTCTCCAGGAAGAACGGGCGCTTCTCGGGGAAGAACACGCTGAACCGGTCCAGGTTCACCACCAGTTCGTCGGCTTCCACCTGGGCGAAATCGGTGTTGTAGGTGAGGTCGAGGGTCAGGCTCGGCGTGAGGGAGAACTTGACGTCCGCGCCGAGCTCCTCGTCGTGCTCGGTGCCGGTGAGCTCTCCGCCCCGGTTGGCCCGACCGAGCAGGTAAGGAACGAGCTTCAGGTTCCGCTGGGCCGGCACTTCCAGCCCGATCACCGTGCCGGCATCCGAGACCCGGTAGATCTCGTGCTGGCGCGAAAGCGGCGCCCAGAACGCCACCTCGTTGTTGCGGCGGATATTGCGCTGGAAGTTGATGCCCCAGGTCTGCACGTCGCCGTGGGCGTAGCGCAGCGACTTGAAGGGGATCTCCATCTCCGCGGTCCAGCCGATGGCCGTGGTTGCGGTCTTCACCGACCAGGTGGTGTCCCAGTTCAGGTTGAAACCGCCGGCACCGGTCCCGAACCGGCCGGAGCCCTCCTTGGTGACCTGACCGTCGTACTCGATGCCGGCCGGGTTGGTGCCGAACACGAACCCGTTCTGGCGGTCGCGGAACGCATCGATGACGACCTGAAAGCTGTCGGTCTCGTCCAGCGGCGAGTCGCGACGGCTGTCGGCGACGATGATGCCGCCAGGGTTGTCGTCGTAGCACACGACCCCCAGGTACAGAGCGGTGGCGGTGTAGCCGATGTACACCTCCGTGCGCTGGCTGGCCGGTCGGCCCTCGAACGGACGCACCTGCCAGAACCCGGTGGCGGGCTGCACGCCGGCCCAGGCCGGATCGTCGAGCACGCTGCCATCGAGGCTGGGCGCGCGCGCCAGCGCGGCGGCCCGGGCGACCGGCGGAACCGCCGGTGGGCGGATCGGCAGGTCGGCCAGCTGACCCTCGCCCGATGGATCTGCCGGTTGTGCGCCGGCAGCGCCCGCCAGCAGCACGAAAGCGGTGACCGCCAGCGACCGAACACATCCGCGCCCCGATGCGTGCCGCACCCCTCGACTCCCCTGAACTCGGCAAAGCGGGCAAGCTTACCGCAAGCGATGCCGCGATGGGGCGCGATGGGTCGGCGCGTCGGCACCCGGCAAGCGCGCAACGTTGGCAACGGCTGCCGCGGCTAGAGGGGCACGGGCAGCTGCAGGTAGCCGTCGTAGATGTTCCGCTGGTGGCGCCGCAGCCGTTCGCTCACGGCGGCTACCAGCTCGGCATCGGATCCGGCGTACACGGCTCGGATCATCGGCGCCGCCGGCAGTTCCGCCTCGGGAAGCGGCGTGAGCAGGTTGGCGAACGTGGCCCAGTAGATGTCGGCGGCGCTCACGGCGCCGCCGAGCAGGTAGGGATTGGCCTGGAGGCGGGCATCGAGCATGCCGAGCACCGACAGCACCCGCGCCTTGGCCTGGCGGGCTGCGCTCGGTGAGAACCCGTACTTGGCGGCCAGCCGCGCCGCGGCCTCGGGCGGAAAGGCGGGGCCGTCGCCATGGCCCAGAGAGCGCTGGATCATCAGCAGCCGCAGGCACCAGCCGAGACCCATCTCCCCGCAGATCTCTTGGGCGATGCCGAACAGGTCGACGCGCGCCTCCGGGTCGGCGGGGATCAGCGCCGGTTCCGGCGCCAGCCGCTCCGCGAGCAGCAGGATCTCCGCCCACCCGGTGCGGAGCTTCTCGCGTTTGTAGGCGACCACGGGGATGCTGGAGTCCCCGGCCCACTGCTCCAGCGCATCCGCCGGCTCGTCCCTGCCGCGCGCCGCGTAGCGGCAGTCGAGGCCCTTGACGTGGAACAGCCCGCGGGCCGCCTCGGTCCACGGGCTGGGGACGCCGCGCAGCCCGACGAGCCGCAATCCGGCCGCCTCCCGGGCCTCGGCGATGGTCAGATAGAGCGACATGTGCTCACGGCCAGCTGAGATGGGACATCAGGCTAGCTCACCCGGCGCGCGATACGAAGCGCCACGGTTGCCAACCGGTCCGGAATGGTCGAGATTGGCGGTCCGCGATCCTTGAAGGAGAGACGCCGTGCGACCGCTGGAAGGGGTAACCATCGTCGAGATGTCGACCATGATCACGGCCTCGCTGGCCGCGATGATGGCGGCGGAGCAGGGGGCGCGGGTGGTCAAGGTGGAGCCGTTGGATCAGGGTGATCCGATGCGCTACATCGGCTCTGCCAAAGGCGGTGATTCCGGCCTGTTCGCCAACTGCAACCGGGGCAAGGAGTCCATCAGCCTGGATCTGAAGCATCCGGACGGCGTGGCCGTGGTGCAGCGACTGGCACAGCAGGCGGACGTGCTGATCTCCAACTACCGGCCGGGCGTGCTCGATCGGCTCGGGCTCGGCAGCGAATCGCTGCGGGCGGCCAATCCCCGCCTGGTGTACGTCGCCATCACCGGGTTCGGCGTCGAAGGCCCCATGCGCGGCGCGCCGGCCTATGATCCGGTGGTCCAGGCCCAGGCAGGCATCGCCGCGGTGCAGGGTCCTGACACCCCCGAGTTCATCCGCAACCTGGTGTGCGACAAGATCACTGCTTACACCGCCTGCCAGGCCCTGACCGCCGCGCTGTTTCAGCGCGAGCGCACCGGCGAGGGCCAGCACGTGGATCTGTCCATGCTCGATGCGTCGCTGTTTTTCGTCTTTCCCGACGGCTTCATGAATCACACCCTGCTCGACGACGACGTGGCCCAGCAGCCGCTGCTGGCGGATCTGATCTACGAGATGACCCTCACCCGGGACGGGGCGATCACCATGTCTGCCGCGACGCCGAAGCAGCGCGACGGCGTGCTGCGGGCGCTCGGGCGTGAGGATCTGGGCAGCGATCCGCGCTTCGCCACGCTGGAGGCTCTGGTGGTCAACCTGCCCGCCTACCGGGAAGAGCTGGCGTCCGCCTTCGCGACGATGGAAACGGATGCGCTGCTCGAACGGCTGCAGGCGGAAGACGTGCCCTGCGCCAAATGCTTGTCGCGGGACGAGGTTCTGACCCATCCTCAGGTGCTCGCCAACCAGACTGTCGACACCGCCGTGCATCCACGCATGGGCACCATGCGCCGGGTCCGGCTGCCCGCCCGGTTCCACGCCAGCCAGCTCGAACCGTCGGCGCACAGCCCGGCCCACGGCGAGCACACCCGCCAGGTGCTGGAAGGGCTTGGCTACACCGCGTCGCAGATCCAGCAGCTGGCCGGCACGCGGGTCATCGCCTGACGGGGCGAGCCCGGGTCAGAGTCGCGTCTTCAGCCACCCGTGGATGTGCTCTGCGACGGCTTCGCGCGCACCCTCGTCGCGAAGGTAGTGATCGCCTGCGATGAACGTCAGGGTCTTGTCGGCCGCGCCCAGGGCGTCGTGAATGCCGCGCGCATCGCTGGGGAAGACACCGGTGTCGGCCATGGACTGAATGACCAGAGACGGGACGTCGATGCGTGCGAGATGGGGGCCGCCGCGACAGCTCGACGCCTTGAGGCTCCACATCGACAGCCAGGTGCGACAGGTGCTGGTGAGGCCGATGCCGCGGGGCGAGTAGTTGGCGGTGCGCGGATCTCCGGCATAGCACCGGCCAACAGGTCGGTCTGAGGGGTCGAGGCTGCCGTCCAGCAACCGGGGATCGGCCCAGGTCCGATACATGTTGAAGGCGCGATCGTCGTAGCCGAGCGCGGCGAGCCGGTCGAGTTCCGCCGTCGCCCAGTCACTGATCCGATGGTTTCGCGCCTCCTGCGCTACCCGGTAGCGACTCAGGAACGCCGGTGGGTAAGGCGGCCCGTTGTCGGGGTTGTACATGCTCAGTGCTGGATCCGTGCCGATCGGGTCGGTTTCGTCAATGACGGCAGGATCCATCCACGCGGTGAGCACTTCGGGACGCCCGGCGTGGGCGTTCAGCGATACGTAGTAGTCGCATTTCGGCAACGCCAGCACCGCCTCGGGCAGCCGCGCGCCATGGCTGGCGGTGATGTTGGGCGTCGTGGCCTGGGACTGGTAGGCCGCCATCAGCGAGCCGCCTCCGGAGTTGCCCATGATGACTACCTGCTCCACCCCCGCCTGCTGTTTCAGCCAACTGACGCCGGCGCCGATGTCGATGAGCGCGTGCTCGAGCAGGAAGAACGCCTCGTTGCCCCGGAAGCGGGTGTTCCAGCCCAGGTAGCCGTAGCCGCGGCGGGCCAGATACTCGGCGGGATAGTGCTCGCTGAAGTCGACGTTGTAGTGGGTGGCGATGAACGCGACCTTGGGGCGCTTGCCCGGTGGCGTGTGGTACAGGCCCTGACAGGGATGGAACCCGGCGCCGTTGCGGGCCGAGGTTGCCGATGTCAGCGAGACGAAGCGGCGCTCGACGTTCCCGATCATGGCGCGGCGTGCTGGCAGGGTTACGGCGTGGCGACGGCCCCCGCGTCCGCCGCCGACACGGGCTCGCAGTTGACGTCGTCATCCGTGAGTTCCCGGGTCCAGGCAGCGAACTCGAGGAGAATTCCGTCGGGATCCTGGAAGTAGATCGAGCGGACGAAAGTGGTCGGCGTGGGCTCAGGGCTGGCTTGAGTCTCGGAGTCGTCGTGGTTCACCACCCCCGTGCAGTCGACGCCCGCGGCTGCGAGGCGCTTCTGGTACTCGTCGATCCTGTCGGCCGGGATGTTGAATGCCACGTGGTTCATCGACGCGTGCGCGGAGATGAGCGAGCCGCGACCGACCAGGCTGCCGGCATGGGTCACGCCGGGAACGGAATCGGGCGCATCGGGAAACCAGAAGAAGGCGAGCTGATCACCGTTGCCGATGTCGAAGAAGAAGTGCTGGCCCATCCCGTTCGGCAGGTTGATGGTCTTGGTCAGGGGCATGCCCAGAACGCCGGAATAGAAGTCGACGGTGCGCTTCATGTCCTTGCAGACCAGCGCAAGGTGGTTGATGCCCCGGATGTCGAACTTGGTGTTCTTTCTGGTAGCGGCCATGCTCGCCTCCCGCTGGCTGACTGATCCCCGGACAACCCGTCGAAACGATCGGCGACCGGGCGTGTTCGTGTCAAGGTCCGCGGGAGCCGGCCCGGCTTCAGTTCCTCGGCACGTCCTTGAACGGCCCGCCGTCGAATCGGGTCTCCTTCGGCAGCTCGAGTATCCGTTCGGAGATGATGTTCTTCTGGATCTCGTCGGTGCCGCCGGCGATCGAAGTGGCGGGCGTGGACAGCAGAATCTCGCCGATGATGCCGTCCAGCGGGCTGTCTTCGCCTTCGAACAGCGCATCGATGCCGCTGATCGCGGTGTGTGCCCGATTGGCGGCGCGCGCCACGCGGCTGGCGGCCAGCTTGCTGATGGAGCCCGCAGGGCCTCTGGCCAGGCCGCGGGCGGCGAACCAGGCCGAGCACTGCTGCAGCGCCAGCGCCGCGGCGATCTCCTGGCGTACCGACGGGTCGTCGATGGCGCCGGTTTCCCGGGCGCGCTCGAGCAGCAGGTCCGTGCGTCCGGCCCGCTGGGGATACCAGGTGTAGGGCTCGTTGGCGATCTGGAGCTCCCGCGCGTACTCGTCATAGATGCGGCCCCGACGGCCGTGGAACTGCTCGCCGCCGCGGATCCGGCTGAAGCCGCTGCGCTCGTAGGAGAGGGTGGTAAGCGCCACCTGCCAGCCCTGACCGAGCTCGCCGACCAGGTCGTCGGCCTCCACCACGGCGTCCGTGAAGAACACCTCGTTGAACGACGCGTGGCCGTTCATCTGCTTGAGCTGGCGGACCTCGATGCCGGGCTGATCCATCCGGATCAGGAAGTAGCTCAAGCCCTGGTGCTTGGGCAGGTCCCAGTCCGTGCGGGCGACCAGGATGCCGTAGTCGGCGTGGTGGGCGCTGGTGTTCCAGACCTTCTGGCCGTTGACGATCCAGCGGTCGCCGTCCCGGTCCGCCCGGGTGGTGGCGCCGGCCAGGTCGGAGCCGCTGCCCGGCTCGCTGAACAGCTGGCACCAGGAGTCCCGGCCCGTGAGTATGCCCAGCAGGTACTTCTTCTTCTGCGCGTCGCTGCCGTGCTCGAGCAGGGTCGCGGAGGCCAGACCCCTCGGGCCGGCGGTCGCCGGCCCGACCGCGCCGATACGGGCGAATTCCGCCTGAACGATGGCGGCCTCCCGGGCGCTCAGTCCACGCCCGTAGAACTCCTTCGGCCAGGCGGGCTGCCCCCAGCCCGACTCGGCCAGCCGGTCGCGCCATGCCACCAGGCTCAGATCCGGATCCCAGTTAGCCTCCAGCCAGGCGCGCACTTCCAGCGCGATGGGGTGGGTGTCGGCGTCGCTCATGCGGTCAGCTCCTGAATCATGCGCTCGCGGTGAAAGGCTGGGGTTCCGAGAAACACTTCCGAGGACTTGGCGCGCCGGTACCACAGATGGGTGTCGTTCTCCCAGGTGAAGCCGATGCCGCCGCGCAGCTGGATGGCCTCCCGGGCGGCGTTCATGTAGGCGTCGCTGGCGGTGAACTTGGCGAGGCTGGCGTTCACCGAGACGTCCTCCCCGGCCGCCAGCGCGGCGGCGGCCTGATGGGCAGCCACCGTAGCCAGCTCCACGTCCACCAGCAGATCGGCGAGCCGGTGCTTGATGGCCTGGAACGAGCCGATGGGGCGGCCGAACTGCACCCGCATCTGCGCGTACTCGACGGTGGAGTCGAGCAGCATCCGGGCCCCGCCGACCATCTCGTTGGCGAGCGCCACCAGCGCCGTGTCGTAGACACGTTTGACCTGGGTATCCGTCAATGTGCCCAGTCTCATCGCCGGGGTAGCGTCGAAACGCAGCTCGGCAAAGCGCCGGGTACCGTCCATGGTGCGCAGCGGCCGCACGCGGTAGCCGTCGGCCGGGGCGGTCACGGCGTGCAGCCCGTACCCCTCTGCATCGGCGACGATCGCGAGCACCAGGTCGGCGCTGGCGCCATCGAGCACGGCCCCGGCGGTGCCGGCGATGGTGTGGTCGGCCGCCGTCAGGACCCGGCTGACGGGGTCGCCGCTGCGCGGATCGAGAACCAGGGTCGCGAGCCGCTCGGCCCCGCTGATGGCGCCCATCAGCGGGTCCCGGGTCTCCGCGTCCTGCAGCTGGGCCAGTGCCGTGGTGGCGAGCACTGAAGACAGATACGGCACCGGCATCAGGTTGCGGCCGAGCTCCTCCATGACGATACCGAGCTCCACAGCGCCGAACCCGGCGCCGCCGCTTTGCTCGGTAACGTGCAGGGCCGCAAGCCCGAGCTGGCGGCACATCTGCTGCCAGACCTCCGGGTCGAAGCCGCGCTCGCCGGCGATGATCTTCCGCACCGTGGGCGAGGGGGACTTGTCGCGGCAGAAGCGGGCCACGACGTCGCGAAACTGGTTCTGTTCTTCGGTGAAGGCGAAATCCATGGGCGGGGTTCCGTGACCATCGGCGGCGGCTGCACTCGGTGCGGAAGTATGTCCGAATTGCGTCCGGTTCGCAGGTGGTGGTCCATGGCGGGACCTGAGCCTGGGACTATGCAGCCGGCTCAGCCGGTCTGGAAGATCCGCTCCCCGGATTGCGGCCGCTCGCGCTGCCGCATCAGCCACTGCCCGACCTCCTGCAGCTCTTCCTCCCCGACCGCGCGCAGCACTGATCGCCGCGTGTTGGCGTCGAGGTTGGCCGCCAGCACGTGCAGCGCGTTGGAGAAAATCCGGTCGTAGTGCGCGAACTGGGCGATCAGCTCGTGCTCGGAGATCCGTTCCGCGTAGCTCGCCCGAACCGCAGCCAGGTAGGGCAGCCCGACCATCACCGCGATCAGAACGGCCACCGTCCACTCGTCCAGGCGCGCCTGAAACAGTGCCAGCACCACGGCAGACCCCAGGCCGACAGCGAAGCCGGTCATGCCCATGAGCGTTGTCAGCCGGTTGTTCTTCGCCAGGTGATGGACCCGGGTGCGGTAGTAGTGGGTCTGGCCGGAATCGCCCTCGCCGATCCAGTGCTCGATCACGGCTTCGAGCAGCCGCTCGGAGCCGGTGGACCTGAGCGCATCGGCGCGCCGCCCGGCGTAGCGCATGACGTTGCGGATCCAGCCCAGCTCCAGCTCCTGCCGGCGCATGAAGCGGTCGTGGGGAAACTCCGTGGGGTTGCTGGTGCGCACCCCGGCCAGCGCCCAGTAGCACTGTACGCGCAGCCCCTCGGCGAGGCCGCGGTAGTCCAGGTAGCGGCGGTACCAGGCGCCGCGGCGCTCGAGCAGATAGATCAAGAAACCGAGCCCGAGAAACGACAGGTACAGCCAGATCATGTAGTCCTGGTCGGGGAAGTCCGCGTAGGCGATGAAGCTGAGGCCGGTCAGGGCCGCCAGCAGGTAAACACCGCGCAGCGCTCGCAGCGCCACCCGCTGGTAGCGCACCGCCACCCGGTCGACGGCGATGAACAGCCTGCCGATATCGTGCGCGACGATGGCGGAGTCGGCGTCCACGGGGAATGCCTCCTCGACCCGTATCTCGGCGTCACCGAAGCGCTGCAGATCCCGGTTCGCCCGGGCCTGGCGGTTGAACACGTTGACGTAGCGTTGCGGCAGCAGGGGCGTGCGCGGCGCCACATCGTCCCGGGTCAGCCAGCTTGCCTCCCCGGGGCGCCAGGGCTCCCGGGGTGGCCCGCTGTCCCGCCGGGAGCAGGCGATGTGGTAGGCGAGATCGCTTTCGTCCTCGGAAAAGTCGATGGCGGAACGGGGCTCCACCCCGGCGATCAGATTCACCACGTTCTCCTGATGGAAGCGGATCACCTGTGCGGTGCCGCCGGGCGCCTCGGACGGCTTGCCGTCCCAGAGCGCCAGCAGGATGTGGCTGTGCGCGGCCAGATAGACGCCGAGATACTCGTACTGCGCGTCGCGCCCCGCGCCGTGGGCCAGGTCCGGAGCGTCCCCCAGCAGGGGCAGCTCGATCACGTCGCCGAAGGCGAGCATCTCTTCGAAGGTCTCGGCGGAAACGCCCGCGAAATCCTGCTCGTAGAACTCGAGCGGCATCGGCAGCAGGATATTGACCTCGATGCCGAGACGCTGCGCCACCCGGGCCACCAGCCGATCAGCCCCCTCGGCGAGGGGGGTGGTCACCAGCAGCGGCAGGTCGGGGAAGCGGTTCCTCAGATCGAGAAAGAACGCTTCCACCGCCTGGTCGAGCAGCGGCACCTCGTCCGGAACCAGATCCCGATGACCGGTGACGCCGATCATGAGGGGTGTCCGGGGCACTGCCATGGTCGGCGCTTCTGTTACCAGAGCCCGTACTTCTGAACCTCGGCACGGCCGACCACCATGTGGTGCACCTCGTCGGGACCGTCGGCAAACCTCAGGTGTCGCATGTCGGTATACAGATCGGCCAGCGGTGTCCACTGAGAGATGCCGGCGGCGCCGTGGATCTGGATGGCGTCGTCGATGATCTGACAGACCTTCTCCGGCACCATCGCCTTGACCGCGCTCACGTACACCCGGGCCTCCTTGTTGCCGAGCACGTCCATGGCTTTGGCGGCCTGGAGCACGGCCAGACGCATGGCGTTGATCTCGATCCGCGCCCGCGAAACCACCTCGAGGTTCTTGCCGAGCTTGATGATGGGCTTGCCGAACGCCTCACGGGTCGCGCCGCGCTTGACCATCAGTTCCAGCGCCTTCTCCGCCTTGCCGATGGAGCGCATGCAGTGGTGAATGCGGCCCGGACCCAGGCGGACCTGGGAGATCTCGAAGCCGCGGCCCTCGCCGAGCAGTATGTTCTCTTTCGGCACGCGCACGTTGTCGAAGACGATGTGCATGTGGCCGCGCGGCGCATGGTCGTGACCGAACACCTGCATGCCTTCGAGGATCTTCACGCCGGGCGTGTCGATGGGCACCAGAATCTGCGACTGCTGCTTGCTCGGCGGCGCGTCCGGGCTGGTCTTGACCATCACGATCATGATCTTGCAGCGGGGATCGCCGGCGCCGGAGATATAGAACTTCTCGCCGTTGATCACCCACTCGTCGCCCTCGAGCACGGCGCTTGTGGAGATGTTCTTGGCGTCCGAGGACGGCAATCCGGGCTCGGTCATGGCGTAGGCGGAGCGGATCTCGCCGTCCAGCAGCGGCTTCAGCCACTGCTCCTTCTGGGCCTCGGTGCCGACCCGCTCGAGGACTTCCATGTTGCCGGTGTCCGGAGCGCTGCAGTTGAGGGTCTCCGACGCCAGCGAGTACTTGCCGAGCTCGACGGCGATGTAGGCGTAGTCGAGGTTGGTCAGGCCCTGACCGATCTCGGAATCGGGAAGAAAGAAGTTCCACAGTCCCGACTTCTTGGCGGCTGCCTTGGCGCCGTCCAGCAGTTCCAGCTGTCGCGGATGCCACGACCAGCGGTCGGTCTTCTCCTTATCAAGGGCGTAGAACTCCTCGGTGATGGGCTCGACGTTCTCGGCGATGTGTTTCTTCACCGCGTCCATCAGAGGCAACGCCTCGTCGGACATGGCGAGGTTGAACAGGTCTTTGTCCAGATCGGACATGTGATTTCCCCCTTTTTCTGGTCAGGGAACGTCGGTCGGCGAACAGCCGTTCAGCGGCCTTCGTTCGTATTGGATCTTCGGCCGGAGCCTGGCGCCCGGTCGTCCGCAGCTGGGAGTCGAGACTCTCCCGCAGCTGCTGCAGCCGCACCGGCCTGGCGAACAAGCACACGATTCCCGAGGGTGGCACGTCTTGGTCGTTGATGCTATCGCCCCGGCCGGTAAGTGCAATGATCGGGACACGACCGCTGGTGCTCGAGGGTCAGCTCGTGCGGCGTGTCCACGATCTCGGAAGCTCCCGGCGCAGGGAGTACAGCCAGGCGGCGGCGCCCAGGCTGACGATGCAGTAGCCGAGCAGGCCGGCCACCAGGGTCTGACCGAGGGTTTGCTGCCACCAGGCGGTGAGCGCGGCCAGCAGCGCGAGCCGCAGCAGCTCGAGCGCCAGCGCGTAGCCGCGGCCCTCGAGAAACGTTCCCTGCACGTAGAAGGACAGCGCCAGCCAGGCCGCGGCGGCGAGCACGAACGCCTGCGGCAGGCCAGCGGACCCGAGCAGCAGCGCCAGCGCGGCGCCGGTGACCAGCCAGTACTGGGCGAACACCACCGGACCGCTGCCGGCGACCATGGCAGGATCGTACTTGGCGCGACGCCAGTCGTCCTGATGGGGCGGCAGGTCGTCGGGGCGCCAGCCCGGCGCGGAGAACCACAGCCGGATCTTGTCCCGCAGGCGCCGCGTGCGCACGGTGTCCCGTGCGGTCTCCAGCCACACGTGGGCGTTGGCCCACAGCGGGTTCCAGCTGTCGAGCGCGTGGGTGATGCCGTAAACGCATGGCTCCTCTCGCCTTTCCGGGGTGAAGGTGCCGAACAGCCGGTCCCAGACGATGAACACGCCGCCATAGTTGCGGTCGAGATAGCAGGGATTGCGGGCGTGGTGGACCCGGTGGTTCGATGGCGTCACGAACACCCACTCCAGCGGGCCCAGCGCCGGGACGTGCTCGGTGTGGACCCAGAACTGATAGATGAGATTGAGCGCGCCGACGGTAATGATCATCTCGGTGGGAAAGCCGAGCGCGTACAGGGGCAGGTAGAAAACGAAGGTGTTGCCGGTGCTGGTCTGCCGCAGCGCCGTGGACAGGTTGAACTCCTCGCTCTGGTGGTGTGCCACGTGAGACGCCCAGAACAGCTTCCACTCGTGGCCGAAGCGGTGCGACCAGTAGTAGCACAGGTCGTAGCCGACGAAGGCGACGACCCAGATCAGCCAGGACTCCGTCGACAGCGTGGCCACGCCCGTGTGGGCGCGGACGAACTCGAAGACCACGCCGGCCAACCCCAGCTTGATCAGGCCCACCAGGCGGGACAGCGTGCCCAGCGACAGGCTGTTCACCGTGTCCGCAAGGCGGTAGGTGTTGCGTCCGCGCAGACGGCCGTAGACGTATTCCACGGCCATGAGCAGAATGAAGAACGGCACCGCCGACATCACCAGGTTCATGGGGAGGTAGTCTACCGTGGTCACAGGGACAAGCGAGCGCCGCCGCGACGTCCACGAGCGGCGCCGCCGCGCGCCTCGGGAGACATGATCCTTTCCCGGCGCCAGTGGCTGCGTGGGGCGGCAACCCTGGCCGGCGGCTCGCTGCTGTGGGCCCCCGGCGCGCTGGGTCGGACCGCCGGCCATCAGGACGCCTACTTCGCGCGGCTGAACGCCCTGCTGAAAAGCGATGGTCCGGGCCGTCCGGTGATGCTCATCGACATCGCGCGGATGCAGCACAACGTCGACGTGCTCGCACGCTCCGTGGGCAAGGACAAGACCTATCGGGTGGTGGTCAAGTCGCTGCCGTCCGTGCCTTTGCTGGACCGGGTGATGGCCCGCGCCGGCACCCGCTCGCTGATGTTGTTCCATCAGCCCTTTCTCAACGCGGTGGCCGAGGCGTTTCCGGATGCCGACGCGCTGCTCGGCAAACCCATGCCCGTGGCGGCGGCCCGCACCTTTTACGCAGCGCTGGGCAAGGCACCGAACGGCGGCCGCTTCGATCCCGCACGCCAGGTGCAGTGGCTGGTCGATACGCCGGAGCGCCTGCTCCAATACCAGGCGCTGGCGAGAGAGCTGGGCGTAAACATGCGGGTCAACGTGGAGATCGACGTGGGCCTGCATCGCGGCGGGTTGCCGGAGCCCGCCGCGCTCGACCCGCTGCTGCAGGTGATCGCGGCCGACCCGTCGCACCTGACGTTCTCCGGGCTGATGGGATACGAGCCGCACCTGACCGGGCTGCAGGCGGACCTCGAGCACGAGGCGGTGCGCTCGGTGCTGGCGCTGTACCGGGGGCACGTCGACAGGGCCCGGGCCGCCGGGTTCGATCCCGGGAAGCTGACCCTGAACGGCGCGGGCAGTCACACGCTGCGAATCTACGAGAAGGACCGCACGATGAACGACCTGGCGGCCGGCTCCGGCGTGGTCATGCCCACCGACTTCGATACGTTTCACCTGTCGGACAACGTGCCCGCAGTTTTCATCGCTACGCCGATACTGAAGCGCTACGAGGGCAACCCGTTCACGGCGACGCCGCCGGCCGGGATGGAACGGCTGTACTACATCTACGGCGGCTACTGGAAGGCAAAGATGGTGGCCCCCTCCGAGACCGGCGAGCCCATCTACCAGAGCACCAACCAGAGTCCCATCACGACGCCGGCCAGCGTCGATCTGGCGGTGGACGACTACATGTTCCTGCGCCCCACGCAGAGCGAATTCGTAATGCTCCAGTTCGGTGATCTGCTGACGGTAGCCGACGGCCGGCTCGACGAGCGCTGGCCGGTGTTTCACCAGACCGGCTGACGGAGCGGGCCGGCTGCACCGGTTCCCTTGTTGCGTCGCGTGTGCTGCAATCAAGGTCGCGTGACGGAAACCCTGGGGAGGGGTGAGCCATGAGCATCGAGAAGGTCGCGTTCGGGTTCTTCATCGTTCTGGCGCTCACGCTCAACGTCGCGTTCGTGGCCGGCGATATCGACAATCCGGACCACCACAGCGCGTGGCTGCTGTTCAGCTCCATCGTCGTCAATCTGCTCGCCACGCTGATGAAGCTCGGCGATCGTTCGCAGATCGGGGCTCTGCTGCTGGCCACCGCGCTGGTGGCGGATCTGCAGCTGCTGGCCGCCGCCGGCGTCTGGACTTTCAGCGGCGCCGGCGAGGCGATGCTGAGCGGCCCGGCGCTGGCCGGCATCGTCTCGCTCGCCACCGGCGCCCTGGTAGCCAACGTGGTGTCGGTGACCATGCTGGTGGCGGACACGCTCATGCTGAGGCGCTGAGCCGTGGCCAAGGGGTCCGATCTCGACCGCGTGACCGCCATCGTCCTGCGGGAGATGCGCGGTCCGATCTTCATGCTCATCGTCGTCTACGCGGTGGGCATCGTCGGCATGGTGGCGATTCCAGGCCAGGACGCCGACGGCAACCCGGCACGGATGAGCTTCTTTCACGCGCTCTACTTCATGACCTACACCGCAACGACGACC
>JBFISC010000084.1:0-14026 GCA_041608775.1 Pseudomonadales bacterium
CGACCGATGCCGTCGTGCCGGGGGGCACCGTGATCGCGTCCCGAGCCAGGTCCACGCGCCAGGCCAGGTCGCTTGCTGCGGCATCGATCTGCAGCGCCAGGGCCTCGTCTTCAGAGTTGGTCAAGGTAATTCGACCGTCGATGCTCTGGCCGAACTTCGCGTACGCGGCGACGCGGTCAGTGGTGAAGTCCAGGGTCGCGGTCGCCTCCAGCGGCAGTGCCACGGGCGGGGGCCCGGTTTCCTCGCCGAGCAGCATGGTCAGCGCGTACGGCGTTGCCCGTGAAGAGTCGAGGTGCAGGAAAGCCGCCTTGCCGGCGGGCAACGTGCCCGTGTAGGTCCAGGTCGCGCGGTCCTCATCCAGGTCCAGACGATCGACGCGGTGATCGTACAGCCGCAGGCTGACGCGCCCATCCGACTCGACCCTGAATCTGACCGTCTGTTCGGTTTCCAGGACCGGCAGCCTGAACCAGTCGCCGTCATCCCACTCGCCGACGACGCCCTTGACGACCCGCCCTGCCGGCATCGTCGCCGCAAGCACGGGGTGGTTGTTCGGCTCGCAGTCGCCGGAGCACTGAAAACGGTCCAGGCGTTCCAGCGCGATGGTGTATTCGGCATCGCTGGGCTTCCGGGGTGCCAGCTCGAGCTGATAGTCGCCGGGGGGAAAGACGCCGGCAATCGTCACGGCTCCCTCGGTCTTTCTCGCCGCGCCGAGCTGATCGCCGTTGAAGTAGAGCTTCGCCATCAGGGACCCGTCGACCGGCGGCGTCGCCGTGAGGCGGATGTGATCCCAGCCGGCGAGGTGGAACCGGTACTGGTCGACGTCGCCGGGATCGCTCAGCAGGCCGCTGCGCGTCTGGCCGATGCGCAGCGGCATGCGGCGGCTTGCGTCATCGTTGGGTTCCAGCTCGCCGTCGGCAGCCGGCGGCCCGAGTGGGCGCGCCAGCAGCGTGTAGTCGCCGGCGCCGCGCCCGGCGATGGAAAAGACATGGGTACCCGGGAACAGGAACAGGTTGTCCAGCCGGATACGGCGTTGGCCTTTGCCGGCGGAGATGGTCTGCTTCTGCGTTCCCGTGAGGTCGTGGTAGGTCAGCCGGCCGATCGCGTCTCCGATGGCCTGCACCCGCCACAGCTGCGGCTCGCCGGTCAGCGCGAAGCGGAAGTAGTCGACGTCGCCGGCGCTGTCGAAGGTGCCGCGGATACGATGGTTCTCCGGCGTGCCGATTGCCCTGTCGATAACGTCGTTCGGCTCGACTTCCCGACCTGCCTGAGGCGGGGATTCCTCATGAAACGCTATCGAGTACTCGACGCCGGCTGTCTTGCCGGTCACGTAGACGCCATAGTCCCCGGCGGGCAGCAGGAGCTCCGGGATCCGGATCGTACCCATGCCGTTGCGGCATTGAATGCTGCGGCCATGCTCATCCAGCAGGCAGGCCGTCAGGGTCTGGTCAGACGCGGTGTCCACGACCAGCGAGCGCAGATTCTCGGATTCATCGAGGGTGTAGGCGAAGCGGTCGTCATCGCCGCGCTCGCCGATCCGGCCGGAACAGCATTGCGGCGAGTCGGCCCGGTTCGCGAGCGACCAGCGGTCGTTCGGCTCGGCTTCCTCGCCGGCGACCCGCTGCCCGGTTTCCGACACGGCGATGAGCTGGATGAAGCCGGACGCTTCGCCCGAGCTCAGCAGCGGGCGCACGTCGATGTACCAGGCGCCGGCTGGACGGCTGATGTCGGACAGCGTCAGACGACCTTCCGGGTTGCTGCGGGCCGTTGCGAGCCTGGTCCCGTCAGCGTCCCGAAAGGTGGCCTCGACGGCTCGCCCCACCGGTACGCGGACGTCGATGTCCCAGCGCGAGGTCGCCTTTTCCTCCGGAATGTCGAACCGGTACCAGATCCCGGCGTCTTCCAGAACGGCGGCGGTCTCGGAGCCGGCTTCGAGCGCGATGGCTGTGTCCCGATTCGTGCCGGTCCTCCCGGAGCTCGCCGGCACCCGGTTGCCCTGCTGAAAGATCAGCCGGTAGGCGTCGGTGCTCGCGCTTTCTCCTTCCGCATCTCCGCCATGGCCACCCGGGGCGCCGAACGACAGGCTGTCGCTGGCCGGCCTGAACATCGAACTGCCGCCCGATCTCGCCATGCCGATGAGGTACTCACCGGGCTCGAACAGCAGCCCGGCGAGAACGGCGGGTTGGGCGCCGTCACGGCTGCTGATTTTCAGGAGCCGGTCGAAGCCGGCGGCATTTCCGGCGGCGTCATAGCGAACACGACCGATGTCGGCGATCGTCAGCCGTCCGGGCAGCCCCTGCAGCTCAAGGTCCCAGGTCCTGCCGGCGTCATCGTCGGAGACGATCCAGAGCCAGGCATCCTGATCGCCGCCGGGCATGGCGCCCATCAGGTTCGCCGGTGCGCGGAACGCGGCGGCGCGTTCGGGGGTGTCGTTTGGCTCCGTTTCGACGTAGGGCCGGGCTGCCTGAAGGTCTGCTGCCCCGAGCAGGCAGCAGCAGAGCACGATGACGCGGTGGAAATCCGCCCGCGTTCTGGTGCGGCTGCTACTCAGGAATGCTCTTCGCATGGCGTCGAATCGGCGTTGCGCGCGGCACGGATAGGCGGGCTGGGCGGGTACCCCACCGTCATCGCGGCCGGGCCGAGTTGATCAGGTTCGACTGGTAGGCAACGGCAAGGTTGCGCGCTTCGGTCAGACGCTGATCGGCAGTGCGCGCTGGGTCCCGCAACGTGACTGCGAACGCGGCTTCGGCGTTGATCACGTTGGGATCGTAGGATCCGCCAGGAGCGCCGATGCCGGACATGACGAACATCGTCACGCGGTCTTTCGTGACAGCGACGAAGCGCTGGGGGCCGGGGCCGAAATCGATCGCCTGGTAGGCGGCGTCCTGCTGGCCGTAGTGCTGGTCTGCGAGCGCGCGCACCTCATCCGCCGGCATCGTCGAGTTGAGCACCGCATAGGGCGTGCGGACGACGACGATGGAAACGCTTTTCCCTTGCGCCTCCGCGTCGCGGTAGCTGCAGCGCGGATTGGCGCTGTCCGGTCCGCTGTTGGTGGGATGGGCAACGACCGCGGCGACCTTCAGCAGGTTGCGCGCAACTGCTTCGGTCAGCAGCGAGCAGGCATCAGGGACACGGCCCACGAAGTGCCCGGGCCCGGTGACGGCCGACGCTGCTGCGTCGCCGGTGCTGTCTCCGGTGCTCCGCGGTGCGCTGAACGTCGAGTTAGGGTTGTCGGTTGGCGACGAATCGGCCCCGCACCCCGACAGCAAAGTCGGCACGGCAGCGATCGCGAGGGCGGCAGCGTAGGTAAGGGCCTTCATGAGCGTCCTTCCGGAATGTGGCTGACATCGGGGTAAAGCGCAATAGCCGCAGCGGACCGCCAGCACGGCGGCCGGCAACCAGCCTGAATATCGGCGGCGGGCCCCGTTCAAACCGGCTTCAGGTCCTGGCGGCCGGCCGGATCCGGTTGATACATGGACTGCGCGATGTCCACCAGCTCGGATGCTTCCAGCGTGTCGCTGGCGACGAGCAGCAGCGCAGCGTCATCGTGCCACACGATTACGGCGGGCGAGGGGCCTTCGGGATCCTCCGCCGGCAGCTGCGAGCCGAGCTCGTAGCGTCTGCCCGGGTGGCCGCCGATCCGTAGCTCACGCGGGTCCGCGCCGTAGCTCACCTCGAGGGCGCGGCGGCGCGCCTCGGCCGGTCCCGGGGAAGATTGGCTGATCACGAAGTCGCCGTAGTGCGCTTCCAGCGAGCGATCGGCCGCGGCAAGCTCGCGCAGCCGGTGATCGCGCACGAACACGCTCAGCGACTGCAGCTCGCGGCCCGCTGCGTGCGCCGGCTGCCGCGGCGTGAACGACAGCCAGGCTCTGGCGTCTTCCCAGGATGCGACCTTTCGAAAGTGGGGATTGTCGATCATCTGCCTGCCTGACCGCGCGGTTGGCCGAAGGATGACGAGATCAGAACTGCGCCGCCCTTCCGGCAGCGGGCCCGGTCTCTGAACCTGGCGGATTTCCCGCCCGGATCCGCAGGCATGATAGCGAATCCCGAAGGTCGGAAGGCCGCCGGGGGGCGCGGCGACGGGTACCTCAGGGCGCCGGGTTCTGGGGGAAGCCGACGATCTCGATGCGTGCGCTGCCAACGACAATCTGGTCGGTTGCCCGGTAGGTTCGATGCTGCAGGTCGCTGCCGAACACCTGGTCGTTGAAGGCGAGCACCTGAGCGACGTCCTTACCCGTGGGGACGACGACGAAGATCCTCGACGGCGCGCCTTCCTGAGCGGCCCGGCGGGCATCGCTGATTGCCCGCAGCAAGCCGATCTTGTTCGCTTGGTAGTTTACGGTGCGGTTGGCGGGAAAGTCCGTGAGCAGCCCATCTCCCGGCCGCATGCACTCGGCCAGAATCTTCACCACGGCCTCTGCTTCCTCGAAGGCGCCGAACTCCCGGTACAGGGTTCGCGTGGGGCTGACAAGGTGCAGGATCAGACTTCCCACCAGCAGCATCGCGCCGAGCGAGAGCGCCGCCGCCAGCTGCCATCGGGCAGGGAACGGGGAGAGGATGCCCCAGGCGGCACAGCCGAGGAACAGCGGTAGCGCGAAGATCCAGACGCGCGGCGGCCCGAGGGTGCCCTGCAGAATCGCAACGATCGTCCCGGCGGCCACCAGCGCAAGCCAGAACGTTGAACAGCGCCCGGGGGCCCGCACCAGAAAGACGATGAACCCCGCCGCGGCGACCAGACCGACGGCAACGGGAATCCCCTGCAGCCAGTCCTGACGGATGAACTCCAGCTGGGCGAGCGCTCCCGGGAGGGTGACGCCCTCACCGGAGACCACGTCGTTGCCGATGAGTATGGCGATGCCGCTCTGGGTCAGCACCGGCGCGTAGAGCAGGCTGGTCAGAACCAGCGCGGCTGCCGCGGTGATGGTGAGGCGGCGAAGAAACCGTGGCGTCGCGCCGTTCATCCGCCCCGAGAGCAGCAGGATCAGCAGCCAGATGCCGCAGCTGAGGATGGACAGGCTGAATGACGGGACCGCATACAGCCCCAGCGCCGAGATCCCGGCGAACGCGGCAAACGGCGCGGCGCTGGGGCTCCGGCGCATTCGATCCGCTGCGAGGGTGAGGCCGAGGGTGAACAGGACGATCAGGCTGTAGCCGCGGGCGTTCACTGAGTAGTCGACCAGCATCGGCCAGGCGGCCACGCCGGCGCAGGTCAGCATGCCCACGTTCGGGTTTGCCCACTGCTGGAACAGCAGGTAGGCGAGCGGTATCGCGCAGAGGCCGGCCAGTAGTGCCGGTAGCCGCAGAGCGGCTTCCGAGTCACCGAAGGCGGACAGGCTGATGTGGGCCAGAACCGTGTGCAGGATGTGGTTGTTCGGCGAGCTGTACTCACTCAGGCCAACCATGAGTGGCCGGCTGACATAGGAGAGGTAGGTCCATGCCTCGTCCGAGCGGATCGGCTGCTGAATTCCCAGCAGGCGCAGCGTCAGGCCGATCGCCAGCGAGGCTACCAGAAATGTCCTGACGGCGAGCGGCGTGGTTGACCAGTAGGCGCGTGCAGCGCCCGAGAGCCGTCGATAGGAAGCGCCTGCGTCGAGCTGGTACAGATCGTGGCGGAACAGAAACACACCGAGAGCGAGGCTCCACAGCAGGCCGGCATAGACGCGGAGCATGCGGATGCTCGATTCGAAGCGTTCCGGACCGAACCGTTCGGCGTCACCGTCCGGGGAAAGGGCGTCGACGGCCGCCTTCATCTCGCTGAAGCTCAGCAGCGAGGCGGCCAGCAGCGCCGCACCCAGCAGCCCCAGGCCGAGCGGCGCGACCCCGACGATGCCGGGCCAGAGGCGTTGTCGGACCCGGCCATGACCGCCTTGGACGTTCATGGCTGCCACCGGAGGACCTGCAGGTCGTGAGTGGCTGCCAGCGCCTCGAGCTGCCGGCTCGGATCCACGGCGACACCACGCCCGGCGTGCAGAAGCAGCGGCAGGTCGGAGTGATGGTCGGAGTAGGCGATATCGACCCGGCCGAACCGGCGGGCGATGGCCTCCCGTTTCGCGTCGCCGTAGCAGTTCCCGTTGGCGAGACCGCCGGTGCACACACCGCCACTCCATGCGAGCTGCGTGGAGATGACGTGTTCGATTCCCAGCCCTGCGGCCAGGGGCTCGACGTAGACGTCGAGGCTGGCCGACGCCAGGACGAGCTCGAAGCCGCGTGCCGATAGATCGTCGAGGGTTCGCTTCGCCGCGGGCTTGATCCTGCTTTCCAGCATTCGATCGGCGAACTCAGTGGCGATCTCCTCGACCTGGCGGCGGCTCAGGCCGCCCAGAATCGCATCGACGAACACGGTCTTGAGCCAGGTGTTGTCGCGCAGCCCGATACGGTGGCGGACCACGGCCAGCGGGAGGTGCAGGCACCGGGTCACCCGGCGCGGGTGGCGTTGCAGGCACGCCGCGAGGAACCGCACGAAGCTGTCGCCTCTGATCACGGTACCGTCGAGATCGAAGACCGCCACTGCCACGGTCAGTCCTGCGGGACGATCTTGCCGAAGGTCCAGAAGGCGTTGGCCTGATAGTTCACGCCGAGGACGATTCCGGTCGTGAGTACCTGGGCCAGAAGGTAGCGGCCCGACAGCGCGTCGGTGAGAACCGCAAAGATCAAACCGTTCAGCAGGAAGGTTGCGGCCGTGACGAGGCAGTAGCGGGCGAAGCGGCGACGCGGGGCGTTGAGCTCGCCGAACACGAGCGTCCGCTGAAACGCAAAGTTGATCGGAACGGCAGTCAGAAAACCGAGCATGGTCGCGACCAGGGGGCGCACGCCGACGAGTTCGACCAGCACGATCAGCACCGCGTAGTGGGCGATGACGGCCAGCCCGCCGCCGACGCAGTAGAGCGCCAGTCTCCTCACGCCCTGGCCTGGGTTGCGAGGAACAGCTGCTCGAGCCAGGGCACGTCCACGAAGAAGCAGAGTGTTACCACCACGACCAGCAGCGCGACGAAAGCGAGGAAACGTCTCTCGCGATAGAGCTTTTCGGGTGTCTGCGCGACGGAGGTTCTGCGCATGCCCAGCCGCAGATACCAGACGAACAGCAAGGCGAAAAGAGGCAGGGAAAGGATGAACTCGATGCGGTACTTGACGAGGAAGACCCCGAGAAAGAACGAGGACAGAATGGCGTACAGAAACGCCGATTGGAGCAGCGTGCTCTCGCTGTAGTGGGCAAACGAGTGGCGATAGTCGGCGGCGACCTCCGGGTTGCCGATGAACCGATACTCCGCGTAGCGTTTCACTGCCATCAGGAACGCGCCGCCCATCCAGTAGCTGAGCAGAATGCTCGCAGGCGGAACGGCGTCCGGGGCCAGCAGGAACCAGCCGATCAGGAAGCGGATCGGGTTGTTCACCGATTCGCTGATCACATCGAGGTAGGGCACGTCTTTCGAGCGCATGGGCCGCACGTTGTAGACGACACCCATCACCAGCAGCGCCACCAGCGTGAAGCCAACGCTGCCGTTGAGCTGGAAGCCGAGCAGGAGCCCGAGCGCCGAGAGCACCGCCCACTGGAGGAACACCAGCCCGGGATCGACCCGCCCCAGCACCGATGGACGACGCGACTTGACGGGATGGAAGCGGTCGAACTCCGCGTCGAGGTACTCGTTGATCGTGTAGTTGGCGCTGGCGATCAGCCCGGTTGCCAGCAGTGCGGACAGGAGGAGCACCACGGTGGCGACGCTGAATTCGGCGCCGACGGCCATGGCGACGGCGACCCCGGGCAGCACGAACACGTTCTTGAACCAGTGGTCCGGGCGCGCGATGGCGACGTAGGCCCGGTAGTCGGCATGGCGGGCCAGCGTCTGGTCGACCTTGAGCGGCGTAACTTCGCGATTCATGGAGCACCCGATACTGCTGATTCGGGATGCCCCGAATACGCTTCGGATTTTACCTGCGCGAGATCAATGGCTTACGAGTGGTTCTGGAGAAGGATGTCGCGCTTTGTAACAGCTCGTCAGACGCGCACGGTCGGGGCGAACGCGGGGAGCCCCGCGCGCCCGGGCGGTCTTCCGCGCCCTGGTTACGGCCGCTTCGGACGAGGCGTGACGATCGGAAAGCGGCGCTCGAAACGATCGAACAGCTCGCCGAGCGACGCCAGCGCTTCCAACCGGCCGTCGACGCTGAGCTGGCCGTCGCCGATCAGATCCGTCGCCGTGGTCAGGCCCATCATCAGCCGCTTGAAGGCAAGGCTGGTGGTGGTGAGCGAAGCGTCCGCGGTGTCGCTGTGCTTGTCTGCGAAGGCGTGCAGCACGCTGTTGCCGATGCTCAGCAGGTAGGATCGCTCCAGGTCGGTGAAACGAAGGTTGAGGGCGAGCTGCACGCCGTCTGCCTTCGGGCCGTTCAAGCGCACGGCCATGGTCTGTAACAGGTTCTCCATCGGCATGCCGCGCGCCATGCATTCGCTGGCGGCGAATGCGGTGCCGGTCTCCGGCAGGCCGTCGCGCAGCTCCAGCGCGCCGCAGAGGAAGAAGTTGCGCCACGGCGCGGACTCGGACTGGTAGCCGAGCTGCTCCAGGGTGTCGGCGAGCAGTGCCCGGGCTCCCTGGTGAACCGGTTCGGCCATGACCACGTGGCGCAGCACTTCCGCTACCCAGCGGTAGTCGCCGCCGGCATAGGAGGCGCGCGCCTTCTCCACCACCGCGTCGGCGCCACCCATGTAGTCGAGGTAGCGGCGGCCGGCCTCGGCGGGCGGCAGCGGGTACAGGGTGGACGGGTTGCCGTCGAAGTAGCCCAGGTACTTCACGTACACGGCGCGTACGTTGTGGTGGACGGTGCCGTAGTAGCCGCGGTTGGCGAACTCCAGCCCGAGGGCGTCGGGCAGCTCGATCAGCTCGGCGATCTCCTCCTTGGTGTAGCCGTGGTTCGCCAGGCGCAGGGTCTGATCGTGGATGTACTTATACAGATCGCGCTGTTTGGTCAGGTAGGCGACGGCCGCCTCGCGGCCCCAGATGGGCCAGTGGTGGCAGGCGAACTGGATCTCCAGACGCTCGCCGAACAGCTCGATGGCCTCGTTGATCTGGGCGCTCCAGGCCAGCGCGTCGCGCACCTGGGCGCCGCGCGGGGTGTAGACGTTGTGCAGGTGGTGGGAGGTGATTTCCGACATGCACAACGCTTTGAACTGCGGCAGGTAGAACACGAACTCTGCCGGCGCCTCGGTGCCCGGTGTCATCTGGAACTCGAATTCCACCCCGTCGAGCACCCGGGTCTCGCCGGTCCGCGAGACGATGTCGTTTGGCACCACGAAACCGGTAGAACCCATGGAAAGCGCCGCCCCGAGTCCGGTAGTGACGAAGCCGGTGGGCGAGTGGGGCAGCAGGTTGCCGTACATGTAGGTGGCGCGGCGGTTCATGACGTTGCCCGCGAGCACGTTCTCGTTCAGCGATTCCTGCACGTAGTGCTCGGGGGCGACCACGGTGACCTCGCCGGACTCCACCTGCTCCGGGGTCACCACGCCAAGCACCCCGGCGAAGTGGTCGGCGTGGCTGTGGGTGTGCAGCACGGCCTTCACCGGCCGCTCGCCCAGGTGCTCGTTGGCGAGCGCCAGGGCAGCGCGGGAGGTCTCCGACGAGGTCAGCGGGTCGACGATGATCCAACCGGAATCGCCGCGGATCAGGGTCATGTTGGCAATGTCGAAGGAGCGCACCTGGTAGATCCCGTCGGTGACTTCGAACAGCCCGTGGTGGCGGGCGTTCAGCTGGGCCTGACGCCACAGGCTCGGGTTGACCGTGTCCGGCGCATCGTCGTCGAGGAAGCCCACGTCGCTCAGATCGAAGGCCGGCCGACGGCCGCGATCATGGGGAATGGTCAGCGGGTCGAGGCTGGCGATGAAGCCGCGGGCGGCGTCGTCGAAGCTGCGCCGGTCCTCGAAGGGCAGGGCGTCGAGCACCGCACGCTGGGCGTTGCGGGTATGGTCGGTCGCGGCTTTTGGTGTGCGCTGGTCGTCTGGCAGCGGATCTCGTCCCAGAGGCATGACGGTTCTCCTCCCGAAGGTCTCCGGGCATGCTATCAGGACCAGTGCCGGGCATTAACCTTTAACCTTTCCCTCCGCGAAAGGTCAGAGGTTGATGCCGGAACTCCGGCTCGCTCGAAAGGTTAAAGGTTAATGCCCGGTACTCCGGTTCGATTGCACGTTCCCCGCGCCCCCCATGCCTGGCGGCTTAGCCCGAAACAGGCGGTCGAGGTCCAGCGCCGTCTGGCGGCGGAGGTGCGGCTGTGCCCGGCGCCGTTGCCGGCTCGGGTCGCGGGGCTCGACTGTGCCTTCCTCGGCAGCAGGATTCTTGCAGCAGCCGTGGTGTGGGACGTTGCGGAGGGCGCGGTGGTGGAGCAGAGGACGGCGTCCGCTGAGGTTCGATTCCCCTACGTGCCCGGGCTGCTCTCGTTCCGGGAAGTGCCGGTGCTGCTGAAGCTGCTGCGACGGCTGCGCTCGCCCGTGGACGGGATGCTCTGCGACGGTCAGGGTATCGCCCATCCGCGGCGGCTGGGGCTCGCCGCCCACCTGGGGCTGATCGTCGGGGTGCCCACGGTGGGCTGCGCCAAGTCCCGGCTCTGCGGAACCCACGAAGAGCCTGGCTGGGAACGGGGCTCGGTGGCACCGCTGTGGGATGGCGACGAGCGGATCGGCTCGGTGCTGCGCAGCCGCGACGGCGGCCGTCCGCTCTACGTCAGCCCGGGCCATCTGACCGACCATGAAAGCAGCGTGGCCTGGGTGCTGGCCATGGGGCGCGGCTACCGACTGCCGGAACCGACCAGGCTGGCCGACCGGCTGGTGGCCAAGGTCAAGCGAGCCCGCCAGCCCTGAACGAAGCCCTGCGGTTTCCATTGGTCGGCCGTTCCGGTAGGCGTATAGTCAGCGCGCGTTCGGAATCGGGTCTTTGCAAGGAGAATCTGTATGTATCCGTTCCGCTTGGCTCACCTCGTCGTGCTGCTGTGCCTGGCCGGTTGTTTGAGCACTTCCGAGCATCAGAACAGCAGCGTGGTCGACTATCTGTATCCGCAGTCACGCAACGTCGAGGTCAGCACCGGGGTGCCGACGCTGGTCCTGCCGTTGAAGGTCGGCGTCGCGTTCGTTCCGAGTCTCAGCCCGACTTCCGCTTTGACCGAGACCAAGAAGGCTGAACTGCTGCGGGAGGTCAGCGGGCATTTCGAGGGGCTGGAGTTCGTCAAGTCCATCGAGATCATCCCTTCAGCCTACCTCCGCCCGGGTGGCAGCTTCGAGAACCTCGAGCAGATCCAGCGGATGTTCGATGTCGATGTGATCGCGCTGGTTTCCTACGATCAGAGCCGGTTTACCGACGAGGGGCTCGCATCTCTCGCGTACTGGACCGTCGTGGGTGCGTACATGGTCCGCGGCGAGAAGAACTCGACGCACACCATGCTCGATGCCGTGGTCTACGACATCGGCAGCCGCAGGCTGCTGTTTCGCGCGCCTGGAACCAGCAGCGTGAAAAGCTCGGCGACTCTGGTGAATGTTGGCGAACAGATCCGCGAGGACTCGGTGAAGGGATTCGAGATCGCCGGCGATCAGCTGGTGGAAAACCTCAAAGTCGAGCTGGAGGCGTTCAGGGTCAAGGTGAAAGAAGTTCCGGCAACGGCACAGATCGTGCAGCGCGACGGTCAGAAAGGCAGCGGCTCCGGTGGCTGGTTGCTGATGCTGGTAGCCGTCCTCGCTCTGGCGGCGGTCCGGCGGGGCTGAAGGGTGTCACCGATCGCCTTGCTGGTCGCTCTCGTCTGCGCGCTGGCGTTTGCGTTCGGCGATGTCGACGCGCTCGAGTACCAGCGGGGCCAGTCGGCTGACGTGTGGCGATATCTGACGGCCTCGTTCGTCCACTATGGCGGCGAGCATCTGCTCACCAACCTGGCGGCGCTACTGGTGCTTGGCACCCTGGCCGAGCGGCTCGTGTCCGGCGCCGTGCTGGCCGCGACGGTGCTGACTGCTGCCGTTGCGTCGACCGTCGTGCTGCATCTGACGCTGCCTGGCTATCAGAGCTTTGCCGGCATTTCCGTGGTGAACTACGTGCTGCTCGGCGCCGTTGCCGCGGGTCACCCCGGTCGCTGGGCGGGGGTCGCGATCGGCCTCGCGTTGCTGCACCAGGCGATGACCGCATTCGATGCAACTGGCTTTGCGCCGTCCGAAATCCGCCCGGTTTGGCAGCTGCACCTGCTGGGGCTGGTAACCGGCGCCCTGATACCGTGCGTGCTGATGCGGGCAATTGAATGCCGCAGCCGGCGGGGAGCGGTGGCTCGCGGGATGGCTCGCTGAAGGCGCTGGCTAGCGGGAGGCGGCTACTGCCGATTCCATTTCCTGCTGGCTGGCGACGTACGCGAGCCACTGGTCGGAGTACTCGCGGCTGTCTTCGAACTTCGCCGCGCGTCGGAAGCTTCTCGCTGCCTCGTCGTACTGCTTGAGTCGCACCCGTGCCATGCCGGCCAGCAGCCAGGCGCTGCCTTCCCGGCGCAACCCTCCCAAGTCCAGTGCCTTGGATGCTGCATCGGCAGCAGCCTCCCACTGATACAGATCCATGTGCAGTCCGGCCAGACGCATGTAAAGCTCGCCGGATTTCGACACGGACGCAGCACGCTCGAGGGTCGGGAGGGCTTTCTTCAGGTCATGGGCCATGTACCAGGCCTGGGACAGCTGCTCGAGGGTGCGCCCATCGGTGGCTATTCGACCCCGTTCCATCTCGGACTCGAGCAGGACCGCTGCCTTGTATGCCAGACCCTCGGAGAGAAACAGGTTGGCCAACATCCTGAGATGGGCTTCCTGGCTGAGCCGATCGTCGTCCAGCAGAGATTCGACAAGGGCAAGCTGGCGCTGTCGCTCCCCGAGCTGACCGTGAAGCGCGGCGAGGTTGATGAGATAGCGCTCGCGCGGGTAGAGCTCGATCGTGCGGCGCAGCACCTCGCGCATCTCAACGTATTCCTCCAACGCGTAGTGCGCCGAGATCAACGCCGACAACCAGTTCTCAGGCGGGTTGCCGCCTTCCTTGCTGCGTTCCTCGATGGCGCTCCGCACCAGGTCGCGCGCTTCCGCGAACTTCTCCTGCTGCAGGTTGGTCGATGCCAGCAGGATTCGGTTGGCGGGCGTGTTCTGATCCTCCATGAGCAGAAGTTCTTTAAAGCGTGCTTCCGCATAGTCGTAGTCTTCCTGGATCAGGCCCAGGCGGCCCATGGATCCGAGCAGGGTCGCCACCATCGTATCGGGCAGGCGGGGCTGAGCCAGAGCCTCTTCATGCACGGCCAGAGAGTCGGCGAACCGGTCGCTTTCGTAGTAGACGTGGCCCATGTGCCTCAGGATCTGGGCCGTCTCGTAGGACGTTAGGTTGCGCTTGCGCATGGATTCCAGCGTCGCGAGGGCGTTGTCGTAGTCCTTGGCTTCGGCCAGCGCCTGGGCCTTCTCGATGGCTTCGAACACGCGCTGATTCATGCCCTCGACTCGAGCTGACGCGATCCCGGCCAGGCTGAGCAGCAGCAGGAATGGCAGCAAACGCTTCATCACAGGTCCTCTCGATTTTCCCCTTCTTGGATCTCGAAGTGGAAGACGTTACGCACCCCGTGCACTTCCACCGCTACCCCGTCGACGACGCGGGGCTTGTACTTGAACCGTTTAGCGGCGTCGACTGACGGACGTCGAAACGCCACGATCTCGCACGCTTCTTCCACAACGGTCACATCCTTGACCGTGCCCGCGGGCGTGACGGTGTACCGCACCATGCAGTCACCGACGATGCCGCGCTCGAGCGCCTGCCTAGGATATACCGGCGCAACCTTGACGATCGGCAGATAGTTGCCGTCTCCGGTGGCTATCCCGACGCCCAGGTCGAGATCCGCCGTGACGGTCGTGGGTGCGACGACGTTGAGCGCCAGGCCCTCGCCCGCGTCAGACGAGCGATCCACGGGCGGTGCCTCGGGGACCTTGTCGACCTGCGGGCGCTCCGGCTTGCGGTCTTTTCGCTCCACAAACTCATCGCGTTTGACCCGCACGAAGTCGAGC